>JBLIIB010000087.1:0-13145 GCA_047634795.1 Candidatus Azotimanducaceae bacterium
ATCAGCGCTGGTAATGAAGAGTTCGGGTTGTGTGGAAAATGGCTTCTGCATGGCTTTAAAATAGCAAAATTAAACCTTCAGGGGAATCCCAGACTTATGCAGAGGTCTCACCCCATCATTTGTCAACAAAAGAAAACAACCAGCCGCGCCGTCACTAACGTGGCAAATACAGCATGACGGGATCAATCCGCTTCGAACGCGATTGGATCTGGGCCGCAACGTTCGTCTGCATTCAGAGCTGTCAAGGCTGCCATTTCAGTGTCACTCAAACGAAAGTCCAAAATGTCAAGATTGCTGGCAAGATGTGTTCGCTTCGTCGAGCGGGGAATGACCGAATGCCCGAGTTGTAAATGCCAGCGCAAAATCACCTGTGCTGGGCTTTTCCCGGTACGCTTGGCGGCGGCGCTGATGACTGGAGCATCAAAAGACCTACCGGCGCCCAACGGGGTCCAAGCTTGGGTGATAATACCGCGGGCGTCATTAGTTGCGCGTAGATCGGCGTTCTGGAAACGAGGGTTGATTTCAATTTGGTTCACAGCTGGCGTGACGCCGGTTTCTGCGATCAGTCGGTCGAGGTGATCGGGGTTAAAATTTGATACCCCGATGGAGCGGACTTTGCCGGCGTTACGGGCCTCGATTAGCGCGCGCCATGTTTCGACATATTGATCGCGTGCAGGGCAAGGCCAGTGGATCAACAAAAGGTCGAGATAGTCGAGACCGATGCGATTGAGGCTGTCTTCGATGGCGATGTGAGCGGCGGCGTGTCCCTGACTGGCATTCCACACCTTGGACGTTACGAAAAGGTCTTCGCGTGGGATTGGGGTTTGGCGGATGCCTTCGCCCATGCTGGCCTCGTTGCCATAAATAAAGGCGCCGTCGATCAACCGAACGCCTAACTCGACCGCGGCGGAGACCACGCCCGGGGTAGTGGACGCGTCGATCTGCCAGACGCCAATACCGAGTTGTGGCAGCCTATAGCCGTCATTGAGCGTGAGTTGTGGGATATTAGTCATCGGAAAGGTCCTCTGAGATTAGAAAGGTTTCGATTAACGGTAGTAGGGTCGCGCAGGGGGGGAGGTATTGTATGCCACGCGACGGATCAAGGTCTGGGGCTTGCGGATGATAGATCACATTCATGCCGGCGGCGTGGCCGGCGGCAGCACCTGTCCGACTGTCTTCGATCACGAGGCAATTCTGTGGTCTCTGGTTGAGGCGGCTTGCGGCTAGAAGATAGCCATCGGGAGCGGGCTTACCCTGGGCCACGTCGCTCCTCGAAACTGTGAACTTGAAATTGTCTCTAAAGCCCGACCCTTTTAGGCTGAGGTCGACCTCAGCTCTGGACGAATTCGAGACAACAGCCATTGGAATCTCCAGCAAGCTGAGTTTGCGCAGCAATTTGGCGATTCCGGTTATTGGCCTTATTCGCTGGGAGAAAGATTCGAAGTGCTGCAATTTCAAATCGCTCCACTCGTCCAATCCAAGGTGCAGACCAGTGGATTCGACCAGTTTGGAGTAAACTTCTGACCCGCTTACGCCCAGCAATTCATCGTGAAAACCACAAGGCAATTTAAGACTCAGATCTTTGATGGCGGCGTGGAAAGCGAGGGCATGTACAGGTTCACTGTCGATAATTGTGCCATCCAAATCCCAAAGAATTGCTCTATTCATAGCCGATCAAGCCGATCGTAGAACTCTTGTGATGTGTGATAAAGATCAGAGTATATTGGCATCATGCGATCATAGAGTTCGCACCATTCGGGGTTTGGATTGATTTGATCGCCTAATCGTACCATGTGGTTGCTGGCTGAACGAAGGTCAGCGAATTTTCCTGTTGCAAAAGCCATTAGGATAGCGGCACCTACTACGCCGCATTCTAGTTCTTCTGGGACGACATAGGGAGTATTGTACATGCTTGCCTTTATTTCGAGCCAGAGCCGTGATTTTGCCCCCCCGGACGACGCAACAAAACGTTCAGGGCGTCGGGCAGAACCTTGCAGCGCGTCTAATTTGAGGCGAACAGAAAAAGCCACGCCTTCCAAGGTTGACCGATGGAGTTCGGCAAGACCGTGCCCGCTCGTTAGGCCAAAAAATTGGGCTCGCGAATTCGGAGCGTCCGAGAATCTTTCGCCGTTGAGATACGGGAGGAAGAACAGCGAGTTTGACCCGGCTTGGGCCCGTGTTGCGGCATCGGCAACTTCGCCATAGCTGCGCCGGTTTTCATGAAATGCTCGTCGTGCCCAACGCATCGCATCGCCGCCTGCGTCGAGTAGGGTAAAGCTCCCCCAGTTACCACTTGGCTCCAACAGGTTTGATACACCGGGATGCATAACCGGATTGTCGTGGATCAGGGTCATGATGGTCGAGGTGCCTGTCACATCAGATCCCATTCCGGCGTCACAAACCCCTGAGCCCAGCAACGCAGTCGGATAGTCGCCCGCTCCGACCAGCACGGGAATTCTGGCAGACAAGCCCAACCGATTTGCCGCCCGTTCCGTCAAGCCACCAAGTATTTCGCTGGGATTTAAGATGGGTGGGAGGAGATCTCTTGGAATCCCAGTAAGGGCGATTAGTTCGTCCGACCAATCCCTCGTCGATTGATCCATCAAGAAGCTGAGTGAGGCTTCTGTGTAGTCCTGCGCGTACTCACCCGTCAATTTCAGGTTGATCCAGTCCTTTGGCATCAACAGGCTTTCGGCCTGAGCAACGGCTTCTGGGTCATTCTCCATGAGCCACATCAGTTTTGAAGCAGGCCAAGCCGGAGAGGGTAGGTTGGCAGTCAGGCGCAATGCGTGGTCGGGTTGGATCAACTTGTTGAGTTGGTCGGTCTGAGGTTGCGTGCGTTTGTCGTTCCATAGGAGGGCTGTTTCCCGTGTCAGAAGCCCGTTGGAATCCACTAGAACCGCACCATGCATTTGGCCGCATGCGCAAATCGCCGCGACACGCGCTGCGGCACCATCCACCTCGGCGAGTACTTGGTTTATCGTCTCGACCGTTCCCGCCCACCAATCCGCAGGGCGCTGTTCGGACCATCCATAACGCGGCACGATCTGCTCGTGTTCCTTGTGGCAGATTTTCAGGATTTCACCATCGCTACTCACGAGTGCGGATCGAATTCCGCCGGTTCCAACATCAATTGCCAGGAAAAGGTCTCTATCCATATTAGATACGGTCTTCGGTCGTCGGGTCAAAGAAATGCGCCGCTTGCATATCAATCGGTATCGTTGATGGCGTCCCTGCCTCTGCTGTGAATCTAGGATCGACTTGCGCCATAATTTTTTGACCACCAATCTTGCCAAGCAGTAGTGTATTTGAACCCAGTGGTTCAATAACCTCTACATCGAATGTCAAATGGGATGCGATCTCGGCCTCCCGACAGTGTTCTGGACGAATACCAAAGATAACGTTGCCAAAGTCTCCGATCCGACCGGCATCCTCGGCGGCAAGTTGCAAGCGTTGATCACCAATTACTAGGACACCGGCCTCTATTCTGGCGTCAAAGAAGTTCATGGACGGGGACCCGATGAAGCTGGCGACAAATCGGTTTAGCGGACGCTCATACAGAGTGATAGGGGCGTCGACCTGCTCGATCACGCCACTGCGCATGACAACAACGCGATCCGCCATTGTCATCGCTTCTACCTGATCATGGGTCACATAAACGGCGGTGGTGCTCAGCCGTCGCTGGAGCAACTTGATTTCGCTTCGCATTTCGACGCGGAGTTTGGCGTCCAAATTAGACAATGGCTCATCGAACAAGAAGACTTGAGGTTGGCGGACTAATGCGCGGCCGATCGCAACGCGCTGTCTTTGGCCGCCAGATAGATTTCGGGGCTTCCTTTCCAAATACTCTGAAAGCCCGAGCAATTCGGCAGCCTCATCTACGCGCTTTTCGATCTCATCTTTTGGGGCGCCGTGAACTTTCATGGCGTAGCCGATGTTCTCACGCACGCTCATATGCGGATACAGGGCGTAATTCTGGAAAACCATTGCACAATTCCGCTCGCCGGGACGCTTGTCGGTAACATCGTCGCCGTCGATCAAGATTTGGCCGCTCGTCGTTTCTTCTAAGCCTGCCAGCATCCTGAGGGTGGTTGTCTTACCGCAGCCAGAAGGCCCAACAAAAACAATGAACTCACCTTGATGAATTGACAGGTCAAGCGGTGGGACAACTTCGACGGCCCCATACGATTTCGAGATTTTGCGGAATTCTATATGTTCCATTCTGACCTTCCTAATAAGATACTTCGGGCGCCTTATGGCGCCCGAAGTTTTGTCGCAACTATTATAGATCTAGTTCAATGGCGGTAGGCCCATTGAAGACCGATAGGCTGCGAGCTGGCTTTCGCGGCCAAACTCATCGGTGAGTTTGTCCCACTCAGCTGCAATAGTATCGAGCGCTTCCTGTGGCTCGACCTGACCTGCAAGCGCTTTCGAAAGCTCTATCTCGAGGATTTCTGTATAAGAGAAGAAACCAGGAAGTCGGAGGTCAAGCGCCACGTTTGGTGCGTCTAGTGATGCGCGCTGAGCGGACAGATAGCTGCGTGCCTCTTCTTCAGTGAAGATCGACAGCCAGTTCTCGATGTTGTCGTAGTGGCTTAGGCGATAAGGATTTACGCCGGTATCGGCAGTAACAATTGCTGCACTGGAAAGCTCAGGGCTGGTTAGTTCCGCTACATAAGACCAAGCGGCTTCCTGATTTTCGCTGTCTACAGGAACAGCCACTTGCCACCCACCAAATGCGAGGAATGGCGAAGCAACCGGTTCGTCAAACATGTCCCATTCGCCGGTCACGTGGTTCCAGATCTGTGTAGAGCCTGGAAGCATTGCGGTACGTACACTTCCGGCAATCGAACCCTCTGTTGCTCCAAGAATGCCCGAGTCTGCCCAGTCGAGGTTCATTGCGACCGAACCACCTGCATAAAGTGGGCGTACGTCACCCGACCCGTTGTTCAAAGAACCCGGAGGGCCAAAGTCCAAGCCGCGCTTGTATTCTTCCAATGCGCGAAGCCAGCCTTCGTTATTGATCTGTGCATCCATGGTCTCAGGGTTAAAGAACATCGACCCTGGGTTGCTGGGGTTGTTCGTGTAGCTGGCAGCGTGGCTGAAGAAGTACCAGAACTGTTGCCCGCCACGCGCGTATGCCTCGGCGGTGCCATAATCAACAGCATCAGATTCGTTGAAGAACTCAGCAATATCGTAGTACTGGTCCCATGTGATTGGCGCGGCCAGATCATAGCCGTACTGCTTTATGAACGCGGCCTTGTTGGCTTCGTCTTCGAAGAGATCAGAGCGATAGTTCAGCATATGCATGTCGCCATCCATGGTGGCGGATTTGATTTTGCCACCCCATGACATCAGGCGTTCACGGTATACTGGATGTATATCATCCCAAGCTTCCCCTTGCTGCATTTCGGCAGGCATTGTTGAGAGATACGGCGCGAAATCCGGAACCCAAGCAGGAATGAAACCGATAACGTCAAAATCCCCAGTCTGCTGGCTCATACCTGTCAAAAACTTAGGATAGAGCTCGCCAAACGGAAACTCAACCAAGTTCACCTCCCCGCAAGTCTTTGCCTCCCAGCTTTCAGCTGCGGTCCGTAGTGCCGAAGCAACATAGGGTCCGTTCTGTGTTGAAATTGTCAAAGTGACGCCGGTGTAATCCGGCAAGCACTCTGCATGCACCATGGTCGCAAGCGGTAGTACCGCGACGCTAAGCAATAGGTTTTTCATTGGTTCCTCCATTTTTCCGTTGAAAACTTACTTGATTGATCCTGAGAGCATCCCTGAGCGCATCATGCGGCCCAAGAATGTGGCGACTAGGATCATTGGTATAATCGAAATCAGTGTTGCCACTGAAACCGCCCACCATTCGTCACCGCGACTAGAGTTTTGCCCTGCCAGTAGGATTGGCAGCGTTTGCCATCTTGATGATGTCAGAAGCAGGGCGAACAGAAATTCGTTCCAGATGAATGCGAGAACCACCATTGATGTCGCGATCAATCCGGGGAGAGACATTGGGAGCACAATTTGAGCAAAAATGCGCATGCGACCAATGTCATCAACCATGGCGGCCTCTTCGACTTCAACAGGGACGCTTTCAAAGAAATCCCGCATCAACCAAACCGCGAAGGGCAACCCGAAGGCAGTGTAGGCTAGGACCATGCCGCCAAAGGTATCCAACAGGCGAAAGCCAGCTTTTCCAGTTTCTGCGTAGAGCAAGAACAATGCGAAAGCGGACACAATCGGCGGAAACATTCGTTGAGAGACGAACCAAAATGTGACATCATCGTTGCCGAGGACCGGACCGGGTAGATTGCGGCCGTTTGCCCATACAGACACCGGCAATGCAACAAACAGGACCACCAGAAGCGCATAAGGCACGCGCATGTTCCACATCTCAGTCATGACAACGAAGCCACCAATGGCCAACACGGCAAACAGCAAACCCGCCAATAGATGGATGCTGAATTTGAACCGGATCAAAGCATAGGCCGCCATGGAGCCCAGCAGCACGGCCAGACCTGTTGAGACGATCGAAATCAAAATTGAACTGCTGATCGGTCCCCAGAAATCGCCTCGGATTCCAGAAAATGCATCGCGGAATGCATGGAGCGAAGGCTGGAAGTCCCAAAAAGGTAAGTAGGTAGCGCCACCACTCACGGACAAGGGTGGTTTGAATGCCGTGACCAGCACCCACCAAAGCGGGAAAATGCATAGCAGCAGCCAAAACATGCTGAGCAGAAAACCCGCCTTACGAAAGCTCTCTCGTCTCATTGGGCATACCTCTGCGTCAGTTTGCGCGCGCCAGCCAGATAAAGCGTACCAAAGACAATCACGACGATCAGGAAGAGAAAGCTCAGTGCCGAAGTCATGCCAATGTTGAACTTCTTGAAACCTTCATTATAGGCAAATAACGTTAGGGTTTCGGTCGATGTGCCTGGCCCGCCTCCGGTTAAGATGAATACGGTATCGATGATTTTGAACCCTTCGATCAGTCGGATGAAAATGACCGCAGCCGAAAGTGGTAAGAGCATCGGGAATGTAATGTCGCGGAACCGTCGCCAAGCTGAAATATTATCGACACGAGCGGCTTCAAACACCTCGGCTGGCAAGTTCTGAAGTCCGGCTAACATCAGAAGCACGACAAAAGGTGTCCACTGCCAAGTTTCGATGGCAATTAGAACGGCAATAGCGAAGTTTGGATCGGTGAGGAACGGCAGGTTTTCGAGTCCGAACATAGTGAAAAATTCGTTGGCTGGCCCCAGAACCGGGTGGAATATCATTTTAGCAATCAGCGCGACGCACACCGGAGCAAGAAACATTGGCAATAGGAATGTAACCCTGAACAAGGCCGCGCCAGGAACATTGTGATGCAAGGCCAAAGCCACGGATAAGCCGATGGCATACTGGGCCAAAACTGAAATAATCACGATCGTCGCTGTGGTTGCGATGGCCCCCCAGAAGCGGGCGTTCGCGAGGATGTCTGCATAGTTGTCAAAGCCAACAAACCGAGCTGGCGTCGGTGGGACGATCCTTACGGTTTGGAAGCTCACGGTTAGTGCGTAGATCAGCGGGAACAGCGTGATCACGAGCACCAGCAGGAAAGCAGGCCAAATAAAGATGTGTTTCACGCGGTCATTCATTGATTCGCCTCCGTGGTTCACATTGGCGCGGCGGATCGTTTGGGTCAATCCGTAAAAGTAGCATAACTACACAAATTATGAAACAATCAGACATATAGGCAAGTACATCAAGAAATATGGAATATATTGCGAAAATAAGTTGCCGATTCCTGTGAGTTTAGTAGTAATACTACCAAATATAGGAGACTAGCGTGATTCCCAATCCCACATCACACCGCATCGATCCCTCAAGTGGTGAACTGGCAGGTGCAACAGGCCAATACAGTAAGAAGCTCAGTGATCTGGCGGGGCTTTATGAAGATGAGGCAGCGTTTTCTCGGGCGGCAGAGCAAAGTGGAGGCGCGATTGTATATAAGGTGTCAGAGGTTCGACCGGATGCCGGTCATGGAGATCTGATCTTCGGGACAACCTTCATGGAACCCGGTCGCATTGGGGAAGAGTTCTTCATGACGCGTGGCCATATCCACGCCACGGCAAACCGCCCTGAAACCTATTACGGTGAATCTGGGGAGGGGTTGATGTTGTTGGAGTCACCTGAGGGCGAAACGCTGGTTCTGGAAGTGCTTCCACGACAGATGATCTATGTGCCGCCGTTCTGGATTCACCGCTCTGTGAATACTGGTGCAGCGCCTCTGGTGATGAGCTTCTGTTATCCCTCCGATTCCGGACAGGACTATTCAATTATCGAACGGTCAGGCGGAATGGCCAGTCGCATTGTGGCCGACGGATCCGGTTGGAAAGAAGCACCGAATTCTTCGTACCGCCCGCGAACGGCGGCGGAAATTGCACGTGTTTACGAAACGGGAGACCACGAACAGTGAATATTTTTGAGCAAATTGAGCGGTACGGCGTTGTTCCTGTGATTGCTATTGATGCCGTGGTTGACGCTTTGCCTTTGGCTGACGCGCTCTTGGAGGGCGGGTTGCCGGTCGCCGAGATCACTTTCAGAACTGACGCCGCGCTTGACAGCATGGCTGCAATTTCTTCCCAGCGGCCTGAGCTGCTCGTTGGCGCAGGAACCGTGTTGACTGAAAGTCAAGTTGACGATGCAAAGGCGGCGGGGGCGAAATTTGCTTTGTCACCAGGTTTGGATTTGGATGTTCTATTGCGTGCAAGAGAGGTTGGGCTTCCATTCGCTCCAGGCATTATGACACCAACAGACCTACAGGCCGCGCTGAAAGCAGGCTGCAAGATGGTGAAATTTTTCCCAGCAATTGCTACAGGCGGACCGAACATGTTGCGCAACATTGCGGCACCATACGCGCACACAGGGATAGGATTTAACCCGACAGGTGGCGTAACGTTGGAGAATTTGGATCAGTGGCTGTCTATGTCTACTGTCCGAGCCGTAGGCGGCACATGGATCGCCACTAAGGCAGATATCGCGAACGGAGACTGGGCTCAGGTTACTGAAAAAGCCAAGGCGGCTGTTGATCGCGCTGCTGAAATTCGGAGCGCCCAATGACGTATTCTCCAGCAACGCGCCCGACATTCTATTTTATTGGCGTAACCACAGGTCAATCTTCGATCATGAAGGTTTTTCCGGCTTGGGCTGAACATTTGGGATTGGGTGATGTCGAAATCAAAGGCATTGATTTCCTCCCCCATGATACAGCTGAAAGCTATCGTGAAGCGGTGGATTTCTTGAAAAATGACCCGTTGTCATTGGGTGCGTTGGTGACGACACACAAATTGGGTCTGTTTGAAGCCTGCAAAGACATGTTTGACGTGATTGATCCTCATGCGACGCTTATGGCCGAAACCAGTTGCATCTCGAAACGGGATGGTAAGCTGATTTGCCATGCGAAGGACCCAATTTCGTCAGGTTTGTCGCTAGACGGCTTTCTTCCAAAAGATCACTTTGCCAATACGGGGGCCGAACTATTTTCAATGGGGGCCGGAGGGTCAACGATCGCACTGACTTGGCATCTGATGCAGGAAAGCAGGGGCGCAAATCGACCAAAGAGGATCGTTGTATCGAACCGGTCCCAGCCTAGGTTGGACCACATCCGCAAAATTCATGAGAGCCTAGGCAGTGATATTCCGATTGAATATCGTCTGGCTGCAACAGCCCAAGACAATGACGACATCTTGGCGTCAATGGCGGCGGGAAGCGTTGTGATCAATGCGACGGGTTTGGGCAAAGACGCTCCCGGTTCTCCACTAAGCGATGCGGCGGCTTTCCCAAAAAACGCCATCATCTGGGAGCTGAATTATCGGGGTAATCTGGTGTTTCTGGATCAGGCAAATGCGGCCAAAACGGCGCAGTGTCTTCAGATCGAAGATGGGTGGACTTACTTTATTTACGGGTGGACGCAGGTCATTGAAGAGGTGTTCAACATCGAGATCCCTGTAGCCGGTGATGGATTTGTCGCGATTTCGGAAATCGCGACAAAGGTTGCAGGACGATGAGCGGCGCGAAGGTACTGATCACACCCCGATCGCTTTCTGATTGTACACATCCAGCGCTGGATGCGTTGCGTGAAGTTGGATTGGAACCAGTTAGTGTACGGCCAGGCGTAATGCCCAACGAAGCAGATCTCATTGGGGCCATGCCAGGATGCGTGGCGTGGTTGGCGGGTGTTGAGCCTGTTTCTGAAAAGGTCATTGATGCGGCCAGTGAGCTAAAGGTAATCAGTCGGAACGGGACCGGAATCGATAATCTGCCTTTGCAGGCGCTGGCTGAAAAAGGGATTAAGGTGTGTAAAGCGCCAGGTGCAAATGCACGCGGCGTTGCTGAGCTTGCACTGACATATATCCTAACGGGGTTTCGCCAATTAACGCAGACCCATGTTGGAATTCAGGCTGGCGAATGGCCGCGCCTGCGTGGTCGTGAGATCAAAGGTGCAACGGTTGGCATTCTGGGACTAGGAGCGATTGGTCAGGAATTGGCGCAGATATGTCTATCACTCGGGGCACATGTCATCGCCTATGACCCGTATACCAATCAGGATGCGATACAGCATCAAAACTTCCAACGAGGGTCGCTGGCTGAAGTTGTAAAAAAGTCAGATGCTATTTCACTGCATTGCCCAATGCCCGAAGACGGCAGTGCGGTATTGGGGCCTAAAGAGCTTGGTGGCTGCATGAAAGGTGCTGTTCTGGTCAACACAGCGCGCGCTGGTCTCGTCGATCGAACGAACTTGGCATCTTTGCTCGAAAGCGGTCAAATCGGATTTTACGGGACAGATGTTTTTGAATCTGAGCCGCCACAGCCGGAAGAAATGCTGAATCATCTTGCGGTGACTATGTCGTCTCATATTGGCGGCTTCACAACAGAAAGCGTGGATCGTGCTACGATGATGGCTGTGCAAAATATTCTTGGGTGTCTCGATGGTCCTTTCGTTTGAAATTCATAAGGGGCGCCCGAGGCCCAACCACTTAGCATTATTCTGGCTGGGGCAGGCGGGTTTTTGGCTGGAAAGCAGTACAAAACGCGTACTGATTGATCCATATTTGTCAGACAGCCTAGCGCACAAATACAATGGTGAGAAACACGATCACCAAAGGATGGCTCCACCTCCTATCATAGTTGGCGAGCTACCTGAAATTGACTACGTTCTTATTACACATGCGCATACCGACCATCTTGACCCAGATACGCTTGGCCCGCTTTCTGAGCGCTTTCCCAAGGTTCGTTTTGTCGTGCCCGCATCATGTGAGGACCTAGCTCGAGAGCGGATAGGCCAAGCGGTAGAGCTGATCTTGGTCGATTCAGGTGATGAAATCTCCCTAGATGGGTTGCAGATCAAGGTGTTTCCAGCCGCCCATGAAGCCGAAGAGTTGGACGCTTTGGGCCGTCACAAATTTCTAGGTTACGGTATCGAAGTTGACGGCACTCGGTTTTATCATTCCGGCGATACAATACCATTTGAAGACTTGGACATGGCTGTGTCGACCTATTCACCAGATATTGCTTTGCTGCCAGTGAACGGCCGCGACGCTGAGCGTCTAGCTGATGGTATACTAGGCAATTTGACCTTGGATGAGGCAATATTTTTTGCGCGTCATGCGAAAATTCTTATCCCCCATCATTGGGGGATGTTTTCGTTCAACACAGAAGACCCCGCCAAGATTGACTTGGCCGTATCCGAGCACAGTGAAATCCAAATCGTAAGACCCCAACTTGGCAGAACCCTGAAGATTGTTCCCGGCGGCGCTTAATCGGGCTTTTTGCCATAGCCTAGGTGGCGTCATGGGATCTGTCGTATCGTTTGGCGTGAAAATTACGACTCACGCAACCTCGTCAAGTCACCCAAGGGATATCTCATTAGCCTTCGCCCCGGTAGTCGAGTAAGCTTGACGACTTGCCAGGGGCTTGTTCACTCATGCTGCCTATATCACTCCGGTTGCGCGAACGTCTGCAATGTAGCGCTTCATTTCCATGACCTTGTGGCGCTCTTCCGGTTCGCGGCGCAATGCGACAACTGTAGAGAGGATGTCGATAACAACGAGCGCAGCAACACGCGAGATGGTCGGCGTGTAGTCGTCGGTATTTTCAAGTGTTTCGACCAAGAGACCAATGTCACAATGCCGCAAGAGCGGGCTGTTGGCGCCGGTGATGGCAACTGTTGTCGCGCCACGTTGTTTGGCATGTCGAGTGGCCTGAATGACTTCTCGCGTATTTCCGGAATTGGATACAGCGAACAAGACATCTCCCTCTCCCATCATTGAAGCAGCAATCAGCATCTGATGCACATCCACGCTGGCGTGTGTGGCCACGCCGAACAGCGGGAATTTTTGTTGGGCGTCTTGTGCAACGATTGAAGAGGCGCCAAGGCCAATGAAGTGTAGAGACTTGCTCGCCATTATGGCCTCAACGGTGCGCTCCAGCTCAGGTACGTTCAAATTTGTGCGAACCCAATCCAGACTGGTTAAGTTAAAGTCAAAGATCTTGTTGACGACCTCGTCGAGCGCGTCCTCCTCCGAAATAGCTACATGAGACGTGGACATGCCAAAGGCCAGGGATTTGGCTAGTTTCAAGCGCATATCCTGAAAGCCGACGCAGCCAACCGAATTACAGAACCGTACAACCGTCGGCTCGCTTACCCCTGAGGCGCGCGCAAGTTCGGCGAGCTTCATTTCGGTGGCCTTTGGTGGGTCGCGCAGAATTGTCTCTGCGACCTTACGGTCAGATTTGCGCAGGTTGGGAAGCGACTGTGTGATTGTCTCGATCAAATTGTGCGTGCTCAACTGCGCGGCCCTTCCGTTTTGGAGTGATACTACATTTGGGTTGGAACCACTCATTTGTCAACTTGATCAGGGATGAGTGTTTTAATGCCAAAATCCAAGGAGTTTTCGGGGTGTTTCGGTAATTCTGGCGGTTTTGTGCTGGACGGGAGGCTAAAAGTATTGCGTTTATTTTCCCATTAATGTAAAAAAACTACATAAAAGGGTGTCATTAGTGCTTATTTTTCAGAAATTTTAACAATGGGAGATCTCTGCATAACCCCAGTTTTAGTAAAACCTTGGAAATTTTCCATTGATTTTGTTCGATAAAAT
>JBLIIB010000088.1:0-13077 GCA_047634795.1 Candidatus Azotimanducaceae bacterium
AGAGCTTGGCACCACGCCCGAAGCACTGATTAAAGATGTTAACGCTGAGCATCGGGCCGATTTCACCGACTTCGCCATCAGTCATGACAACTATTATTCAACGCACTCTGATGAGAACCAAAAGCTGTCATCGCTCATTTATGAACGTCTTCGTGATTCGCAGCAGATTACGTCAAAGAGTGTGAATCAGCTTTTTGATCCGGAAAAGCAAATGTTTCTGGCTGATCGTTTCATTGTTGGTACCTGCCCTAAATGCAAAACAGGCGGGCAGTATGGCGATAATTGCGAAGCCTGCGGCGCAACCTATGATGCAATGGACCTGATTGAGCCCCAGTCCAAGCTTTCAGGCGCAACACCCGTACTTAAAGAATCGACCCATTTCTTCTTTGCTCTCTCGAACTTTACGGAGTTTTTGACCCAGTGGACGCGCAGCGGTGCGTTGCAGGATCAGGTAGCGAACAAGCTGTCCGAGTGGCTCGAAGCGGGACTCCAGGACTGGGACATCAGTCGAGATGCACCTTACTTTGGTTTCGAGATACCTGGAGAGCCAGGCAAATACTTCTATGTTTGGCTGGATGCACCAATTGGGTACATGGCTTCCTTTCAGCACTACTGCGACCGGCATGATCTGAACTTCGACGATTTCTGGAAGAAAGATTCACAATGCGAGGTGCACCACTTTATTGGAAAGGACATCATCAACTTCCATGCATTATTCTGGCCCGCAATGCTGGAAACCGCTGGATTCAGGACCCCCACCCGCGTTCACGCACACGGGTTTGTCACCGTAGACGGTGCCAAGATGTCAAAATCCCGGGGAACCTTTATTAACGCCCGCACCTATCTTGACCATCTCGACCCTGCTTACCTGCGATACTACTTCGCAGCGAAGATGAGCGGGAGCGTGGACGATCTGGACATCAATCTCGAAGATTTTGTCCAGCGAGTGAATTCAGACGTCGTTGGCAAGGTCGTGAACATCGCCTCCCGATGCGCCGGATTCATCAATAAGCAGTTTGACGGAAAGCTATCCGCTAAATCGACACTGCCCCTACTGGACGAATTTTCTGCGCAGAGCGACATTATCGCGGCACACTTTGAGGCTTGCGATTACGGCAAAGCGTTGCGAGAGATTATGGCGTTAGCCGACAAGGCTAATCAGTACATCGATGAGAAAAAGCCCTGGCTCATGATCAAAGAGGAACAACAACGAGACGAAGTGCAGCAGGTTTGCTCAGATGGCCTCAACCTGTTCCGCCTGCTGGTGACTTACCTTAAGCCGGTACTACCCGATTTAGCCGAGAAGTCAGAACATTTTCTCAACATCCCGCCTCTCACCTGGTCCGACAGCGGCCATCGTCTGGTAGACCACGGGATCAAAAAATTCAAACCTTTGATGACGCGCATCGAAGCAGAGAAGGTCGAGGCAATGGTGACTGCATCCCAGGATAGCAAACCCATTGATACGCAGCAGGAGGCGCCGGACGTCAGCGCAGAAGACGCGCATGAGGCAAACAACTGGATCAACTTTGACGACTTCGCCAAGGTCGATCTCAGGATCGTCCGGATTGTAAACGCCCAGCATGTCGACGGCGCAGATCGATTGATACAACTCACCCTGGATCTCGATGGTGAGACGCGCAACGTATTTGCAGGCATCAAGGCTGCCTATCGGCCGGAAGATTTGATCGGTAAGCTCACCGTCATGGTCGCCAACCTTGCCCCTAGAAAAATGAAATTTGGCGTTTCACAAGGCATGGTGCTTGCCGCGGGACCCGGGGGTGAAGAACTTTATTTGCTAGAGCCAGATGCCGGGTCACAACCCGGCATGAAAGTCAGCTAACATAATCGCATGCCAGATGCGTTCCTGATCCTTCTTTCGACGATCTTTGTCAATAACTTTGTCATGGTGCAGTTCCTGGGACTGTGCCCTTTTATGGGCGCGAGCCAGAGAATTGATACCGCCGTTGGCATGGCTGCTGCCACGACTTTTGTGCTCACACTATCCTGCGGCGTGAGCTATCTGCTGGACACTTACGTTTTGTTGCCTCTGGATTTGGGTTATCTCCGAATTATCGCGTTTATTGTGGTGATCGCGACGCTGGTTCAGTTCTCAGAAATCGTCATGCGGGCGACTCAGCCACTGCTACATCAGGTACTCGGAATTTTTGTGCCACTGATCACCACCAACTGCGCGGTATTGGGTGTGGCTCTGCTTAACGCAAGAGCAGGACATGGGTTCGCTGACAGCATTATTTACGGCTTTGGTGCCTCACTGGGATTCTCGGGTCTCCTAATCATGTTTGCCGCCATCCGGGAACAACAGCTTTCCGCCGGCACGCCTGCCGCGTTCAAGGGCGCGGCCATCAATATGATCACGGCCGGTTTATTATCCCTGGGGTTCCTGGGATTCACGGGCATGGGCTAATCGCGGTGCAAACACTTATCGATATCAACGTCTTGTATCACCTGTTGCCGATCACGCTGCTGGGTGCACTGTCCGCATGGCTGCTACTCACCGCCAGAAAAAAATTCAGCGCCGATGAAGACACGCTGGTGTCAGAAATCAACAAGGTGCTGCCACAAACGCAATGTGCTCAGTGCGGGTATCCGGGTTGTCGCCCTTACGCAGAGGCGATTGCAAACGGAGCTGCCATCAATCGATGTCCACCCGGCGGCGCTGAAACGATCATAGTGCTTGCGGAACTACTAGGGCGCGAACCGATAGGGCTCGATCCGGAATGTGGCGAAGAACCCTCACAGCATGTTGTCACGATCGATGAGGCGGCCTGCATCGGATGTACACTTTGCATCGCCGCCTGTCCGGTTGACGCCATCATTGGCGCACAGCGCATGATGCACACCGTTATCGCGTCGCATTGTACGGGTTGTGATCTTTGTATTGAGCCGTGCCCCGTGGATTGCATTAGCATTGAGCCCATCATCGAGCTACATACCAAGCCGACACATCCTGAACATGATCAACCCTGCATCAATTGCGGCCTTTGTGTCACCGTCTGTCCGCGCGAACTACAACCCCAATTACTCTATCGCAACCGTTTTGATCTCGAGAAATCCGGTGAGCTCAATTTGGACGCCTGCATCGAATGTCGCCTTTGCGACACACAATGCCCGAGTGACATTCCGCTCACGGAAAATTTCAAAGCCACCAAAGCACTCAGTTTGATAGCAGCGGAAAGTCGACAGGTGGCGCAAGTCACCGAAATGCGTTACCAAAAACGCAATGAGCGACGATCAGAAGAATCCCGGAAGGTTGTCGCCCGGCCCAATCGCAAAGATCGCGCGCAACTGCTTGCCGCACTAAAGGAACCATAATGGGCCTTTCCAGGTTCATGCTAACCACGCTGGCCGCATTGATTCCAGGCGTCGCCGTCAGCACCTGGTTGTTTGGTCCAGGCGTGATCCTGAACGTCCTGCTTGGCGGCCTTGTGGCGCTCGGCACCGAAGCTGTCATGCTCAAAATCAGACAACGCCCTTTCACAGAAGTCAGAAACGGCTCCGCTGCGCTAACCGGTGTTTTACTTGGGCTCTGTGTGCCCCCACTCACACCCTATATCGTGTTGATCACGGGGGTCGTCTTTGGGCTTGTTTTCGGCAAACAAGTCTACGGCGGCACCGGCAATAACGTATTCAATCCTGCCATGGTGGGATTCGCGGTGATGATTCTGTCATTCCCTGCCGCCATGTCATTCTGGCCAGCACCGGGTGATGCAGGTTTTAATCTCTCAGCAGTCACCCTCAAAGCCGATTGGAACCAAACGCTGGACTACGACGGCGTCACTGCCGCAACGCCATTGGATGCTTACAAGTTTCGAGAAGCACAAACGAATATCGAATTTTTCGGCGAGGACCGCACCGCCACGACCAACAGCAGATCCGCCTGGTTGTGGATCAGTGTCAGCTATCTGTTGGGAGGATTGTTTCTGATCTCTCGAAAGATTATCCCATGGCAGACGCCCGTCTCGTTCCTCGGCACGATGTCGGTACTTTCGATTCTTTTCTACGATGGAGGCTCATCGGCGAGCCTTGGATCACCCGCGTTTCACCTATTGGCTGGCGCCGCCATGATGGCAGCCTTTTTCATTTTGACGGACCCGGTCACGTGCCCGGGCGATCCCAGAGGCCTTTGGGTATTTGGCGTCGGTGTCGGAGTGATTACATTTGTCATTCGATCCTATGGCGCCTATCCCGAAGGCGTAGCTTTCGCCGTGCTGCTGATGAATGCCGCCTCCCCTGCTATCGATCATTACTTCGCCTCATCGGACAAAAGAAAATGAGCGACTATTTCCTCAAGATGATCAAACCCACCGTCATCGCTTTGGGTTGTGCCTTTCTGTTGGTGATCATGGCGAATCTGACACGCGAGGGTATTAGCGCTAATGAAGCCGAGTACGCGACCCGCAAACTGCGCGAAATGGTGCCAGACTCAGTCATTCAGGAAACCAGTGTCGGCTCCTATACTGCGACTATTGGTGGTGAGCGCGTAGCGACAATCCAAACCGTACAGACCTTGAAAGGTTACAATGGTCTGATCAGATTCCTGGTCGCTTTCTCTTCCAATGGAGAAGTCATCAGCGTGAGAACAATCAGCCATAAAGAAACGCCGGGACTGGGTGATATCATCGATATTGAGGTCTCCGACTGGATGACACAGTTTAGCGGTCGCTCAAAAGATAACACTCAGTGGGCACTGCGCCCCGAAGGCGATATCGACGGCGTGAGCGGAGCAACGATTACCGCCAAAGCTGCGATGCTGGCCATCGAGGAGGCGCTACCTTGAGCATCAGCAATAGTTCGATCGTCAAGGACGGTCTATGGTCCAACAATCCTGCTTTAGTTCAACTCCTTGGTCTCTGCCCTTTAATGGCAGTCTCGACCAGCGTGGCGACGAGCCTCGGCCTTGGATTAACAACGTTACTCGTACTGACCTCCTCGAACTTCGTCATCAGCTGCCTGCGAAAGCTATTCGACGAGGAAACCCGCCTGCCCGTTCAGATTCTTATCATCGCAAGCTTCGTTACGCTGGCTGATCTGGCGTTGCAGTTTTGGTTCTTTGAGTTGCACCAGCGCATTGGGCTTTTTGTTGCCCTGATCGTGACCAACTGCACGCTGCTTGGCCGCGCAGAAGCATTTGCCTCCCGAAACCCAATCAAGGCGGCCACACTTGACGGGCTCATGATGGGAACCGGATTCCTTCTCGTTTTACTCGTCATGGGCGGCGTGCGAGAACTGTTTGGGCAGGGCACATTGTTTGCGGGTCTGGACGCTCTAACGGGATTACCGGATATCTCGATCACCGTCAGCGATTCGGGCTTTCTATTAATGATGATGCCGCCCGGCGCTTTCATTACCCTGGGTTGCCTCATCGCACTGAAGAACGTTATATCACAGCGCTCTTCCCGGAAGTCTTTACAGCCCTCTTCACCGACATCCCAACCAATACAAACAAGGAATGCAGAGAAGTTATGAATGCAGAGAAACGCCGCGAAATCCTGACTCGACTAAGGGCGGAAAACCCTAACCCGACGACGGAACTTAAATACAACTCGGTGTTTGAACTACTCGTCTCGGTCATTCTTTCCGCACAGGCAACCGATGTCAGCGTCAACAAGGCGACCGATAAACTCTACCTCGTTGCGAATACGCCCGAGACAATCGCGGCGCTTGGAGTAAAAGCGCTAAAACAGTACGTCAAAACCATCGGACTCTATAACACCAAAGCTGAAAACATTATCAAGACGTGCAAAATTCTGATCAAAGAGCACGACTCTGAAGTGCCAAGGACCCGTGAAGCATTAGAAGCATTACCCGGGGTAGGTCGAAAGACCGCGAACGTGGTACTTAACACTGCATATGGTGAGCCCACCATGGCGGTGGACACTCATATCTTCCGATTTTCCAACAGAACCCGCTTTGCACCCGGCAAAAATGTCCTGCTGGTTGAGAAGAAATTAATGAAGGTCATCCCCGATGAGTTTATCCGGGATGCACACCATTGGCTGATCCTGCATGGAAGGTATATCTGCATCGCTCGCAAGCCGAAATGCGGCGCCTGTGTCATCTCAGATCTCTGCGAGTCCAAAGACAAAACAGAATTAGATTAGCGCCAACACTCTCAAAGCGAAGCAAAGCCTAGTTCAGTTTTCGGCCCATCTTGCTAGCGAGCTTCAATCTCAGCGCATTAAGCTTAATGAATCCACCGGCATCGGACTGATCGTAAGCGCCCGCATCATCTTCAAAGGTCACGATATCCGCGTCATAGAGGCTGTCGGTAGAAGATTCCCGGCCCACCACCGTCACATTGCCTTTATAGAGCTTCAACCTCACCTGACCATTGACATAAAACTGCGACTCATCGATGAGAGCCTGCAGCGCTTTTCGTTCTGGCGACCACCAGTATCCGTTGTAGATCAGCGAGGCGTAACGCGGCATTAATTCATCTTTCAGGTGCGCCAGTTCGCGGTCCAGGGTGATCGATTCAATCGCACGATGGCCTTTGAGCAAGATGGTTCCGCCGGGCGTCTCGTAGCAACCGCGCGCTTTCATCCCGACGTATCGGTTCTCGACAATATCAACTCGGCCAATGCCGTTAGCGCCGCCCACTTTATTCAAGTTTGCGAGCACCGTCGCTGGCGACATTGCCTCGCCATCAATGGCAACCACATCACCCTGCTGGTAAGTGAGTTCAATGTAGGTTGGCTTATCGGGTGCGGCTTCGGGCGAAACAGACCACAACCACATGGATTCTTCGGGCTCGGCTGCCGGATCTTCAAGAATCCCGCCTTCGTAAGAGATGTGAAGCAAATTGGCATCCATGGAGTAGGGAGATTTTTCTCCTTCATGCTGCTGATCCACAGGTATCTGATGCAATTTACAAAAATCCATCAACGCTTCTCGTGAACTAAGATCCCACTCACGCCAAGGGGCAATCACGGTCACGTCGGGTTTTAGTCCATAAACACCCAGTTCAAAGCGAACCTGATCATTCCCTTTACCCGTAGCACCATGCGCGATCGCCTCCGCACCCGTTTCATTGGCAATATCGACCAAACGCTTGGCGATAAGGGGCCTGGCAATACTGGTGCCCAGCAGGTATTCGCCTTCGTAGATGGTATTACATCGAAACATGGGGAAAACGAAGTCCCGAACAAATTCTTCACGAACGTCGTCAATAAAGATTTGTTTCACGCCCATGCTGGCAGCCTTCGCGCGTGCGGGCTCAAGCTCTTCGCCCTGCCCTAGATCAGCCGTGTAGGTCACCACTTCACACCCGTAGTTTTCTTCCAGCCACTTCAAAATGACGGAGGTGTCTAATCCCCCAGAATATGAGAGGACAATTTTGTCAAACTCGGCCATGAACCTTACCCATCTGTTATACAAAAAAGAGCCGCCATATTAACCGTTTTTGGGGCCAATTCCGAACCAGGATGTGTTCGGGCGGTGACCTGTCCCAATCTGGACGATAAGAGACATGGCCTGATTTTCACAAGGGACGCAGCGGGGCCAAACGTACAACTAACATAACAACTATGGTGCAGTCTCGATCGAGATATTTACACCGGCAAAGTGTTATAATTGAAGCATAAAGGATCACTAAATCATGCAAACACTCACCATTAGAAGACCCGATGACTGGCACATACACCTGCGAGACGACCCTTACCTCGCAAGAACCGTAACCGATGCCGCACGAGTCTTCGGCAGGGCTATTGTGATGCCGAACCTAGACCCGCCCGTGATCCAGGTACAGGACGCAGTGGCCTATAGAAACAGGATCATGGCGTTTTCGCCCAAAGGCTTTGACCCATTGATGACGCTTTATCTTACTGACGCTACCACACAGGCTACGGTTGTCGAGGCGGCGCAGTCTGACATTGTCCACGCTTTCAAACTCTACCCCGCCGGCGCAACCACAAACTCGGCCTTTGGCGTCAAAGAAATAGAAAATATGTTCCCCCTCTTTGAAACCATGGAGGCGCTCGGCGTTGTGCTATGTATCCATGGGGAAGTGACTGATGCTGATATCGATATTTTTGATCGCGAAGCCGTCTTTATCGACACGATTCTTACTCGAATCACCCAACGCTTCCCCAAGCTTAAAGTGGTCCTCGAGCACATCACCACGCAGGATGCCGTAGATTTTGTCGCGGCGGGAAATCAGAATATCGCCGCCACTATCACCGCTCATCATCTACTCTACAATCGCAACGATATGCTGGTTGGCGGAATGAAACCTATTCACTACTGTCTGCCGGTCCTCAAGCGTAACCTACACCAGCAATCGCTCATCAAAGCTGCCACGTCAGGCGATACGCATTTCTTCCTGGGCACCGATTCAGCACCCCATTCAAGGCACGAGAAAGAAAACGCCTGCGGGTGCGCAGCGGGATGTTATACGGCACATTGCGCCATTGAACTCTATGCAGAGGTCTTCGCAAACGAGGGACAGCTTTCTCGACTCGAAGGTTTTGCGAGCCTGCATGGTGCAAATTTCTATGATCTACCTCCCCACGATGAGACAATTCGACTGGTTGCAGAAGACTGGTTAGTGCCAGAAACCTTTGAATTTGGACAAGATACGCTGATACCCACCCGAGGTGGTGAGATCGTTAAATGGAGAGTTGTTGAAGGCTCAAAAGCCTTGGCAACATCAAGGATAGTAACGTGAGTGAATCAGATCGCAAACAGAAATTACCCATAGCTCACCGCTTCAGAGGGTACCTGCCCGTCGCACTTGATTTGGAAACCGGTGGCTTCAACGCAAAAACTGATGCCCTGCTGGAATGTGCATTCTCTCTCTTGGAAATGACCGAAGACGGCAGTCTCGTTCCAGGTGAACGAATTTATTTTAACGTCGAGCCGTTCGAGGGCGCCAATCTGGAACAATCGGCACTCGATTTCACCGGTATTGACCCCCATCATCCGTTTCGAATGGCGGTTCCCGAACAGCATGCACTCGCTGAGGCGTTCAAAGTCATACGCTCAGAGATCAAGCGAACCGGCTGTAATCGCGCCATCATCGTCGCTCACAACGCCTCATTTGATCAGGCATTTCTTAATGCCGCTGTCGCTCGGTGCGAGATTAAAAGAAACCCGTTCCATTCTTTCTCTTCATTCGATACGGCGAGCCTTTGCGGACTTGTGTTTGGTCAAACAGTGTTTGCGCGAGCCTGTGAAGTCGCGGGCATGGAATTCGATAACGACGAAGCACATTCCGCTAAATATGACTGCGACAAGACCGCCGAGCTTTTTTGCATCATTGTGAA
Organism: Candidatus Azotimanducaceae bacterium; assembly: GCA_047634795.1. Lineage (GTDB taxonomy): Bacteria > Pseudomonadota > Gammaproteobacteria > Pseudomonadales > Azotimanducaceae > UBA9659. Next base: position 9,288 of record JBLIIB010000088.1, read on the forward strand.
CAAGTGGCGTCACATGGGCGGCTGGCTGGACTAGGGCTAGAACCGTTTTTGCGAATCGGTAAACAGGCTCGCCAATTTAGGAACACCCGATTCAGACATACACCAGACATAAAAAAGCCGGTACAAGACCGGCTTTTTTATGTTTTGCTATCAGCCTTTCGACGTTACCCGTCGAGGCCGTCCAGTGCTTTCTGGAATCTGTTGGCATGAGAACGCTCAGCTTTGGCCAGCGTTTCCATCCAATCAGCAATTTCTTCAAAGCCTTCATCTCGGGCTGTTTTTGCCATACCGGGATACATATCCGTGTACTCATGCGTTTCGCCCGCAATAGCCGCTGCCAGGTTATTCGCGGTTGAGCCAATCGGCAGACCAGTGGCAGGATCGCCAGTTTCCTCAAGATACTCAAGGTGTCCGTGAGCATGCCCTGTTTCGCCTTCAGCCGTTGAACGAAATACAGCCGATACGTCGTTATAACCTTCAACGTCCGCTTTTGCTGCGAAATACAAATAACGACGGTTCGCTTGTGACTCACCTGCGAATGCATCCTTAAGATTTTGTTCTGTATCACTTCCCTTTAAGCTCATTGTTGCCCTCACGCGATTGCTAATGTTTGAGCCGCGCCATTATGGCGAGCCTCTTGTTTCAAAAACAGTTAGGGGACCCTTCATCAAGGTTTATTGATGTGGGGACGCCCGACCAAAATATCCTATTAAAAATAGCTTCCTGATTTAATCCGTTATTTGGCCATCCCGAAGAGAGGACCAACAAAATTAAGACTCCGTGGTCTCTGCGGCCTCAGCGGCCTGTTTGACAATCGGCGCGAGCTCGCCACTCTCATGCATTTCCATAATGATGTCGCAACCGCCCACCAGTTCGCCGGCAACAAACAACTGCGGAAACGTGGGCCATTCCGAGATTTCTGGTAATGACGCCCGAATTTCGGGGTTAGCGAGAATATCGATATAAGCGAATCGCTCACCGCAAGCCATCAACGCCTGGGTTGCCTGGGCAGAAAAACCACACTGAGGCTGATCAGGAGAGCCTTTCATGTAGATCAGCACTGTATTGCTAGCGATCTGCTCTCGAATTGTTTCCTGGATATCCATTGTCCTGTCCGCCATGTTCAAAGAAAAAAGATTTTACCCTGTTTCCCCTTAAAGTTCGAAACTCATTAGAAACTGACTAGGAATAAGCTACATTGTTCAGAGGAATAACGCAGAACCCGCCTCTATAAATGGACATCTGGGTGGTTTATGATCGCCCTCTTTTTTGATCTTATTGGTAATGGAGCAAGGCGATGGCTGATGCAATCATGCCCACCTATGGGCGCCAGAACGTTTCTTTTGTTGAGGGCGAAGGTGCCTGGCTGACTGACAGCAACGGAAAACGGTATTTGGACGCACTGTCCGGTATCGCGGTAAACGTGTTGGGTCACTGCGACCCTGCCGTGACAAAAACGATAACCAAACAGTCCGGTACGCTACTCCATACCTCCAATTTGTATCGCATACCAACGCAGGAAGCACTCGCCGATAAACTACAGCAGGTTTCAGGCATGGACAATATGTTCTTTGCCAATTCCGGCGCCGAGGCCAATGAGTGCGCGATCAAAATTGCTCGTCTCTACGGTCACAAAAGAGAGATCAACAACCCGAGCATTATTGTCGCGGATTCCTCTTTCCACGGTCGAACATTAGCGACGCTCACCGCCACAGGTAATCGCAAGGTACATGCCGGATTTGAGCCTCTGGTTCAGGGTTTCATCCGTGTCCCCTTCGACGATGTCGACGCAGTTCGTCAGGTGGCAGAGAGAAACAAAGATGTGGTCGCGGTCATGGTGGAGCCGATTCAGGGAGAAGGCGGCATACATGTACCGAGTGATGACTACTTAAAAAATCTGCGCGATATTTGTGACAAACATGAACTGTTGTTGATCCTCGACGAAATCCAAACCGGCAACGCCAGAACCGGTAAATTTTTCTGTTATCAGCATTTCGGCATTCTGCCTGACGTTGTCACGCTGGCTAAAGGACTCGGGAACGGAATGCCCATTGGTGTTTGCATGGCAAGTGGTAGGGCAGCCGAGGTTATGGGTCCAGGCAATCACGGCTCTACTTTTGGCGGGAACCCTTTGGCTTGCGCGGTTGGCTTGACCGTAGTTACCCAAATTGAAGAGCGCAGGCTCGCCGATCGTGCTGCCGAACTCGGCGAGCGAATGATGGGGAATTTTCGTAATCGACTCGGCAACCTGAACAACGTAAAGGACGTTAGAGGTCGAGGTTTGATGATTGGCATCGAGCTCGATTCGCCCTGCGGTGATCTTGTCGGCAAAGCCCTCGAAAAGGGGATTCTGATCAACGTGACGGTAGACAAAGTTATACGCCTGTTGCCGCCGCTGATTATTAGCGATGAAGAGGCCGATCAGATTTGCGATATGGTGAGCGAATTGGTGGAATCGGTCTAACTGCCGCCCTTGCCCTTGAGGGTAGGCGCAGTGGGCGTTGGTGTGAGAGCTGCATTTAAGCTGGCTTGGATTAACTTGATTGAGTTCAGGTCAGTAACTCGGTAATCCGGATTTTTTTACCGATGCCATAGCCCTGGGCATAGTCAACGCCAATTTCAGCAAGAATCTGAAGAATTTCATCGTCTTCGACGTATTCCGCGATGGTCTTCTTACCCATGAAGTGCCCGATCTCGTTGATCGATTTTACGACCGCGTAGTCGCTGGGGTTGTCCTTGATATCTTTGACGAAAATGCCATCGATTTTAAGGTAGTCTACCGGCAAATTCCGAAGATACGAGTATGACGATAGCCCCGTCCCAAAATCATCGAGTGAGAACTGCACGCCGATAATTTTCATTTTTTCCATAAACTCAATCACATCATCGAGGCTACCGATCGCGCTGGTTTCCGTAATTTCGAAACAGACTTTCGATGTGGGCAATCGGGTTCGGTTAAATTGCTCGAGCACATACTCCATAAAATCGTCTTCAGTCAGGGAGTTGCCTGAGATATTGATGCTGAAGGCACCCAGATCATCCAACCGGAGTATGTTGGTCGCTATAAAATCGAAGGCATTTTTAATCACCCAACGATCCAGGGCCCCCATTCGATTGTAAGTTTCCGCTGCAATTATAAAATCCTGCGGCGGCAACGGATTGTTATTTTCATCCAATACCGTCAGTAGGATCTCATAGTGCACGTCTGTATTCGCCGGATCGATAGGCTGGATTTTCTGACAGTGCAATTCAAAACGATCCTGATCCAGAGCTTTGTCGATCTGGGAAACGAAATCCATAATGTCTTTGCGATGGCCTAACTTGGTATCGTCTGATTTGAATTCCTGAATTCGGTCTCGACCCGCTTCCTTAGCAGAAATACAGGCTGCGTCTGCTCCACGCATGACATCGTTAACGGCTTCGGTCTCTGAATCAATATAGTAGATGCCACAGCTTGCGGTCAGTGAAAACGTGTCCTTCTCCCACTTGAACCGGAGAGCCTTCACCGCATCTGACAATGATTTTATCAAAACCCTGCCTTCAGCCGGGCCGCAGTCATTCACAAGAATTCCAAACTCATCACCACCCAAACGCGCAAGGCGAAAGTCCAGATCGCTCAATCGTTCCGCCAACAGTTCCGAGATTTTAATCAGTAGCTTGTCACCAGCATCATGCCCGCCGGTATTGTTAATGACCTTGAACTGATCAAGATCAAGATAAGCACACAATCCAACCTTTTCCTGACGCTTGATGGCACCCAGGGCAATCACAAGCTCACGCTCGAATTCCT
>JBLIIB010000089.1:0-13015 GCA_047634795.1 Candidatus Azotimanducaceae bacterium
CGCTGTGACATGACCATCTTCGCCAATAAGTTCCGTCGGCGATACCAGAAAACGAATCGTCAGTTGTCTCGATTTACCTTCTACGGGTCGCTCCGCATAAGCTTGAATGAAACCCACATTCTTGGTCGCGTTTTTATCATCCGCAATCAGCGCACTGCTGGCATCATCCACGACCGCCTCGTCTTTCGGGACGGTGACATCAGCATCGGCAAACTCACCCATTTCCTTAATCTCAGGTGGCGTGAATGCAGCCTGAGCAGGACCGCGTCGCCCGAGAATATAAACGTTCTTCACTTTACTGTGCTTCAATGCTTCAAGCGCGTGATCCGCAATATCGGTCACCGCTAACTCGTCATAGGTTTTACAGAGAATACGCGCAACATCCATTGCCACATTACCCACTCCCACAATCGCCACGCTTTCCTGGCTCAAATCGAATTCGCGATCCGCAAAATCAGGATGCCCGTTGTACCAGGCGACAAACTCAGTGGCAGAAAAACTACCCTTTAAATCCTCACCCGGAACACCAAGATTGCGATCAAAGGGCGCGCCGGAGGTGAATATGATTTGGTGGTAATGCTGCTTAAGTTCCGCAAGGTGAATATCAGTTCCATATTCCACATTGCCGTAAAAACGAAAGTTTGGCAGCTGTGCGCTCTTATCGTAGGCGCGCTGAACCGACTTATCTTTTTGGTGATCCGGTGCCACACCAGCCCGAACAAGGCCAAACGGGGTAGGCAACCGATCGAACATATCGTATTCGACACTCAGCTCTTTTTGTTTCTGAAAATTACTCACGGTATAGAAACCGGCTGGACCTGACCCAATGATGGCCACACGCAATGGACTCTCTGGACTACCGACTGCTGACATCGCAACTCTCTTGATTAAATTATTGGTGCAGAGATTATCAGATAAGCCTCACAAAGTGGACGTATCAGAGTGCCTGTCCAAGGGTAACTCCTGTCGAATGATGCAGCCTAATCACGCATAATGGTCAACATTTTGACGTCATGCCCGCGTATCTCGAAGGTTCCAGTCACATTTTCAACAAGACCTTTAGGGTAGAGTCATCGAAGGGCCTAAATCAGCCTCGTGCTGTGCTAGCGAAGCTATGATTAATAGGATATTTTTACCGGACCTAGTTTTATTAGAACAAGACTGGGAACGCAGCGAAGGACTGGGCGTCCCCGACTGGGCGTCCCCGCATAGACAGACATGAATCAGAGCTTCCCTCGGAAAAACAGGACTCGTGTAGTTGACTGAACCCGCACAAAGATCAAAGGGCACATTAAGCCGTGGCGACAGGCTACTAGCGCGTCTGGGTATCCGTCCGGAAGATAAATCAGCCACAGCGCTCATGTTCAGCAATATGTTCATGTCTGGCATTGCCATTGGCATGATCCGGGTTTGTGCCTTTACGCTGTTTCTCGAATATTGGGAATCCGAGCAGTTAGCACTGATCGCGATACTCATTGCGGCCGTCGGTATGCCAATGACACTGCTCATCGACCGACTGACACACCGGTTTGCCGTCAGAAACTATCTTTTCACTATCATTGGTGTAATTTTTATTGGCCTTGCCGTCATGCGGATCCTCTTGGGGATCAGTAGCGACCCCTATCTTATTTTTGCATTGCCGCTGTTTTTCGAACTGATCTACATGCTGTTCAGCCTTCAATTCGTTGCGCTCTTATCCCGACTGCTGAACGTGAGACAAACAAAAAGGCTTTCTGGCATCGCCAGAAGTGGCGAGTTCCTCGCAGAAATGGTCGGCGGGTTATTGGTCATTGTGCTGCTTAACTTTATACAGGTCCCAGACCTGCTTGTGGTAGCGATGATGACCACACTCATTGTGTTCGGCATCGTCAGCTACACCGTGTCACATTTTCGCTCAACCCTGTATGTCAAAAATGACGATGGTGGAGGAGACGGCAAAGAGTCCCGACTACTCGGCTTACTGAAACTCCCCTATGTCAGGCTCATCACGTTTTGTTACGTGACTTACATGTTTGCCTACTTTTTCCTGGATGTTGCGTTTTACAGCTACGCTTCGAGGCAGTATCCAGACGAAAAGGCACTGGCCAGCTTTATCGCAGAGTTCTTTGCCATATCCGGATTTCTGACCATGTTGGTGATGATCTTTGTGTTTGCCCCGTTTCTGCGAAAGTTTGGCATTCTTGCGGGCGTCATTGCATTTCCGGTGATCATCTTCATCGGCGCTTCTGCTGTGAGCGTCATGGAGTTCACAGGGATGGAATTTGCAGCTATTTTCGCCGTCATGGTCGCTACCAACGCCTGCCGGATCATTCTTCAATCAGCCATTTGGAGAAGTAGTGTCACTATTCTTTTTCAAGTGATGCCCGACAAACAGCGCAGTCGGGGCATTGCTCTCACGGAAGGAGTTATTGATCCAGTCGCGGGCGGCATTGCCGGTTTATGCCTGTATCTTCTCACCACTCAATTAGGCTTTGAACCCAAACATTTTCTAGCCGTACTCGCGGCACTCATGCTCGTATGGATAGGAGTGGGCTTCCTCGTGCGTCGACACTACTTGTCAAATCTCGTCGTCAACATCCAAAAACGCAAACTCGGTGAGATGGCCTTAAGTGACTTGGACAATTCATCGCTGGATATTATCAAAACGGGATTAAACAGCGATTATCCCGCCGAAATTTTTTACTGCCTGAACCTGCTGGAAGAAATGGAGCACCCCGAAATCACTGAATTGATCAAGCAGGTGCTGGACAACAAAGATAGCAATGTACGTATGGACGTCCTTAGACGAATCGCCGCGCTAGAGATACAACCCCTCACGAGCCGAGTACAAGACAGAATTGATCGGGAACCTGACCCCATGGTGCGGGGACAAGCGTTAAAAACCTACGCAGCGCTCGCGCCGGAGGACACTCTGGAAAGATTACAACCCTACATCACCGCACATGACGTCCATTTACAAAAAGGATCGCTCATTGGTATTTTATTATTCGACCAGCAGAACGAGATTGCTAATAACTTTTTGCTGAAGTGCGTACGTTCAGAAGATATTGATGACCGACTATTCGCCGCCGAAGTGATTGGTGAAATTGGATCCCCCCATTTTTCAGGGTACCTGATTGAGTTACTCGACGATATTGAAACATATGTGGTTGAAAAGGCTGTCACCGCAGCCGGTCATCTTAAGGATGCCAGATTAGCCGGTGTTCTGGTGACGAAACTGTCACAGGTTGCGCTGCAGGGGAGCACAAGTCTCGCACTGCGACAATTCGGCGAAGACGCACTCGTTGATCTTGAACAGGGCTTGATGTCTCCCGAAGCCAGCCGTCAGGAAAAAATACATATTATTGCCTCAATTCGGGAAATAGGCGGTGCACAGGCAGTCGAACTTCTGCTTCGTCATCTGGATCTCGAACAACCCGAATTACGGCATCAGATCAACCTCAGCCTCGCGAGCCTGCACTACCAGGCAGAACCCGATGACCAATACATATTCGTTAACGCCTTGGACGAAGAGGTTCAGACTATTACATGGCTCATGGCGGCCATAGAAGACCTAAAAACCGACGCGCAATTCGAGACCTTGTATGAGGCGCTGTCTAGCGAGCTTGAAGTCAGAAGAGACAATATGCTGTTACTGATCAGCTTCCTCTTCCCTTCGATCGTCATGCTGGATACCCGCGAAAACATTGATTCCAAAGTGGCCGAGATGCGCGTTTTCGCTCTGGAAATTCTCGACAACCTACTGACAGGCGAAATCAAACAAATCGTCCTGCCGCTGTTGGACGAACTCACGGTAGCGGAGCGCCTGGAAAAAATGTCATTGCGATTCCCTCAACAAAAGCTCAGTTCAATCGAACGCTTTCACGATGTCGTGGATTCACATTTTGACCGCGCATTCTTTTGGACACGCAGTTGTATGCTGTTTCAGATTGGCCGCACGGGTTCCGACACCCACTTGCCTCAGGTAGAAACGGCCCTCAAGGACAAAGAAAACGTCATACGGGAAACGGCGCTATGGTGCCTCGGTGAACTTAAGCCGCCAGAACTCAAAAAACGCGTGTCTGCTTTCCTGGACGATACCAACAAACAGGTCCGAACTCTGGCGAAGGAACTTTACGCAACGGGACCGTCCGCTGATCCCTCCTAAAAGACAACATCATCTGAATGCTCACATGCTGCTCACAACGTGGCATAATTCTTCCCTCACGCATTAAATGACGGCGCCCAATAGCCCATGCTTCTGACGATTGAGAAAGTACTCATTCTCAAATCAGTCCCAATTTTTGCTTCAGTTCCTGAAAGCCAATTGGTCGACCTCGCGACGATTGCCGAAACCGTCGAATATGCCGCGGGCGAAAATATCATGAATCAGGGTGACCTCGGCACCAGCATGTACATTGTGGTGAACGGACGGGTCCGTATCTTTGAAGGTGACAAAGACCTTGCCGAACACGGGACACGCGCTGTATTTGGTGAACTGGCAGCGCTGGATCCGGAACCCAGAGCCGCGTCGGTCGAGGCCTTGGAAGATTGCACACTGCTGCGACTTGATGGCGAATCCCTCTATGATCTGATGTCGGGCAACAAAGAAGTCACACGGGGTATCGTTCAAGTCCTCTGTGACTACACTCGCCAGAATCTCGCTCGCGCCAACAAGTAACTATGAAAACAATTCTCGGAGCGATAGCTATCGGGCTGGCCATAGTCGCCGGCACCCTTTTCTTTCTTCTGGAAAACCCGGATAGATTCAAACCCCAAATTACCGCTCTGGTCGCCAACTCCACGGGGTATCAGCTTGATATTAGCGGAGAACTCGCCTGGCGTTACTGGCCACCCCTTGCGATCCAAGCGAATGGGCTCGCCCTTTCAACGGGCGGCGAATCTTTTGCCACCTTCGAGAAGCTTGAAGCTGACATTGACCTCATTCCGCTCTTAACAGGGCAACGGGCTCTTAACATCGAACGGGTCGCTATCAGCGGCGGAAATGTTCTGATCCGAATCGATAAGTCCGGCCAGCATAACTGGCGAAAACCAAAACCGGGTGCTACAAGTCAGCAAAACGCACCCTCACCAGAAGCAGCGACATCCCTCGACAGCCTGATTCCCACACTACAAGAACTGGATCTCCGAGATATCAATGTCGCTTATGTCGACGAACGCACCGGCGATGAATACACGGCTGTTTTTCGACGTATACAGACGGGCGCAATAAAAGCAGAGAAACCCTTTAACGCCGCTTTTTCGTTCCGACTAAACGATGCAACAACAGGCACTCAACTTTCCGTCAGCTCAACCGGACGCTTCCAGATTAATGGTGACGGCAGCGAAGTCGGGTTCGATGAAACAGTCACTACCCTTGGGCTGCTAATCGATAATATCGTCTTACCGATCACAAACATCACCAGCAGCGGTAGGTGGCGGGCAGACAATCAAAACGTTGTCTTAAACCAGTTCGATCTACAGGCCGAAGGTCTGCAAGCGACTCTTTCCGGGTTGGTCAATTTGGCTAACAGTGAGCCCAGAGCCTCAGGCATCATTCATTTAGAAAGCGCGGCGCCTCAAAAACTGTCACAAATTTTTGATGTAGACCTACCCGTCAGTTTCTTTTCTCTGGATTCCGATTTCACGGCAACCCCAAGCGAGCTGCAACTAAAAGCTTTTGAAGGCCAGTTCGACAACAGTCGCATAAAAGGCAGCTTGAAACTCAGTACCAATGATAAGACTTCGATTAAATCGGAGGTGAGAATTGACCGACTGAATTTAGACGACTATTTTTCAGCCGCAGGTGATTCTTTAGCCGCAGGCGCTTCTTCAGCCGCAGGCGCTCAAACCGAACAGCCGCTGTCTGGTTTATCCGTGGCCACAAACCCGTCTTCCCAACAAACAACTGACATTGAGCTTATTCCTGTCGAATTACTCAGGGAGCTTGAACTCAATGTTATCGCAAGAGTGGAACAACTCATCTTCGAAGGATACGAATTCAGCCAAGCCAAAGTAGAGCTGAAGAACCAGCGAAATCAATTAGAGACGATCACCAATGCCAAGGGTTTTGGAGGCAAATTTGTCATTTCGACAGAAACCTCACTAGACAGCCCCGTCACGACCGATCTCCAGATTTCCATGGACGAGTTGGACCTCACCAAATTGACCGAATGGGAATCCTTCAGTGGCACAATGACAGGCACGTCCTCATTGCGGGTTCGAGGTGCGAACCTGAATGATTTTCAAACATCCACTCAGGGCAAGACCATTTTCAACGTGAGTGACGGACAACTGGATGTTCGTGTTATTAAGAACCTGGCTCAAACAATCGGTACGATTCGCGGCAAACGGTCCTCGATCAGCGATTGGCCAGACGTCATGCCCTTCGATGAAATGAACGGCCAGCATGTCTTCAACCACGGCTTCCTGGCAGAGCAGGTCCTGACCGCAAAATTGGACAACCTGTCGATCACCGCACTCGGTGGGTTCGATCTACCCAATGACACTGCGGCGTACAACGTGACCGCAATGTTCACTCAAACTGAAACCGGGCATTTTAAGGTAAGTGATCAATTGAGTGGCGTCAGATGGCCATTGGTTTGTGAGGGCTCGCTAACGCTGCCGATCGCTGATCTGTGCTTCGGACGGGAAGGTGCCGTGAACGATCTGATCGCTGACATCGTTAAACAGAACCTGTCACGTCGCGGTGAACAAAAAATAGACGACATCATCACTCAAAAAGTGCCGGATGAAATCAAAGAACTCACACGTGACTTTTTTAAGGATATCTTCAAAACACCTTGAACACTTTCGCCACAAAATTACTCAATTGGTTCGACCAGCACGGCCGCAAGGATTTACCCTGGCAGCAAGCCATCAGCCCTTACCGAGTCTGGGTATCTGAAATCATGCTGCAGCAGACCCAGGTAAAAACCGTTATTCCCTACTACGCACGTTTTATGGCGCGATTTCCGACCGTGGACCAATTGGCGAACGCCAGCACGGATGAGGTTCTACATCAGTGGACGGGACTGGGTTACTACGCGCGGGCAAGAAATTTACATGCAACAGCCCAGCGCGTGATGAACGAGTACAACGGCCAGTTCCCTTCAACCACCGAGGAGTTGGAATCACTACCCGGGATAGGTCGCTCCACCGCAGCGGCCATTGTTTCGATATGCACGGGGAAAAAAGCTGCCATTTTGGATGGCAACGTAAAACGAGTGCTGGCACGCTTTTTTAGGGTTGAAGGATGGCCAGGAAGCACTCAAACCGCAAAAGTCCTTTGGGAACATGCAGAGAGACTAACACCAGACGAACGAGTAGCCGATTACACGCAAGCGATCATGGATCTTGGCGCAATGATTTGTACGCGCAGTTCACCGGGGTGCCTTCACTGCCCTTTCGTCCAGGACTGCGAAGCGCAACTCAAAGGGTCGATAAAAGACTACCCGGGTAAAAAACCCAAGAAAACGATACCCGTTCGAACAACGCACATGCTGATCATCCATCGCAATGGTGAGTTACTGTTGGAGCAACGCCCACCATCAGGGTTGTGGGGCGGATTGTGGAGCTTGCTCGAGGCGCAAGACAGGGGCGAAATAAAAACGCGTATTGATTCTCTGGGACTAAGGATAACCAAACAGGAAGACCAATCAGCCTTTCGACACACATTCACGCATTTTCATCTCGACATCACGCCTGTACTTATCAACGTTAGCGGCGATGGTGGAGTGGCCGATAGCGATCGATTGGTGTGGTTTAATCCACGGCAACCCTTGGAAATAGGCCTTACAAGGCCCGCCACGCGACTATTGGATGAGCAGTGGGTTTAGGGATGGGTTTAGCACCTTGAACCCTGGCATTTCGCGTTGGCACGGAATCCATTAGACTGCGCGCTTCGACTCTAGAGAACCGTCATGTCCAGAACAGTATTTTGTAAACGATTTAGTGAAAACCTCCCAGGTCTTGATACCGTCCCTTTCCCGGGCGCAGCCGGACAGGATGTGTTTGACAATGTCTCAGTCAAGGCATGGGAAGAGTGGTCACACTTGCAGACCATGCTGATCAACGAAAAGCACCTGAACATGATGGACAAAGAGGCGCGTAAATACCTGAACCAACAACGCGATAACTTTTTGAACGGTGGTGAAGTCGATAGCGCCGAGGGCTACGTTGCCCCCGAAAAATAACTTTGGCCATTAGGCATCGTTATTCGACAGCCTCCGTGCTTGAAAGCTTCGTTGTTGGAAAGCTTCGTTGTTCCAAAGCTTCGTTGTTCCAAAGCAATGCTATTCCACCGCGACAGCAATTTTATCGGTGATGTTCTGAGCTAGGCCTTCTCTTGGCATCCTACCCACCGCGATTTCCGGTGGGCAAAGCTCCAGTCCCTCACCCGGCGCCTTAAGCTCACTGAAGTATCCGCACGCAATGCTTCCCATGGTGTAACCCAACAATTCCTGCAGTTCAGGATCAAAGTCTTTAGCTTGTTCCGGCGGGCATGAAAGATACTGATTTTCTTCCTGACGCAACCAGCCCAACGAGTATGTGATATTGATGCCTAAGCGATCCGTGTTTGACCCATTGGCACCACCGCCATGTATCACCGAACCCGTATAGATCAACACTGATCCTCGACGCATTGTTGCCGTCACCGCATCGTTTGGTTTCATTTCACGCTGATAATCCCATCGATGACTCCCGGGAATAACCTGGGTCGCGCCATTTTCTTCAGTGAAATCGGTCAGCGCCCAAATCGTATTCAATTGCGGCTCAATGGCTGGCGGCATGATGTCCCCCCAGGCCTGTCGGTCACGGTGCAACGGCTGTTTTACCTGACCTGGTCTGATGCGAATGATCTGAGTGAGGTGCAATTGGATCTGTTCACAAAAGGGTTCAAGAAATGACTTCACGCTATCCAAAATTTGAGCATGCATGATCAGTTCGCGACAACCCGGTGAGCGAACTGCGAGCGCACCTGTTCTGGTCGTGAATTCACCCGTGAAACCACCCCCATTAGGCGTCGCCTCAATATAAGGCCAAGTTTCATCATGAATCTGATCGGCAAGATCAGCACTCATCACACCTTCCACAATCACTGCGCCATCACGCTCAACGGCACGCATAATCTCTTTCTTCGACGCATTGGCTTTCAGGGTTTGTAAAGTTGACATCACATCCTCCCAGACGCTTTTGTAGTGAGTTAAGGTTTTAGCTTCGAACGGCAGCTTTGCCGAACAATGCTTCAAACATCATATTGAGCTGCTTACGTTGCCGCTCAGCCGACCAATAATCAGGTTCAATCGTTGCGTGAGTGGCAATTGAGTCGATAGTCATATTGACCGCATCAGCGCTGGCAACCGGATCGGCGTGCAGCTCAAACCGCTCAATAATTTCCACCAGTTCTTCACGGAAAGTCACGTTGTATTGTCGATGTACATCCGCGAGTAATGGATTGTTCAAGGCCCTGCTCCAAAACGCGATCCAGACCTTCCAATGCAGACGGCGACTCTCATCAAGCGGCAGTATTTCAATCAGATAATCGAATACGTCCCTTGGCGAATTAGTCAATGATGACTCTTCGTCATGCCAAACCAGTTCACCCGCGACATGCTCAAGTGCGGCAAGCAGCACCGCATCTTTATCCTCAAAATAGTGTGTCACCAATCCTGTGGTCACACCCATGCGACGCGCCACATCCACCAGGCGCATATTTTCAATGCCCTTCTCTGCGATCACTTCTACAGCATGAATGGCGAGCGCCATCCGACGGTCTTGATGATCTACTTTCTTTGGCATGGTACTCATTCTTTATTACATTACGGTTATTATATATAAAAAAGAACACACCGCAACCCCGCCATTGCCGACAATGCTCTGGTGTGGGGTTTAGCGGCAGGACAGTGCGTGCAGGCTAAGAAGCTCGCTCAAAAATCGCGGCGATGCCCTGACCGCCGCCGATACACATGGTCTCAAGACCATACCGCGCTTCGCGTCGATGCAGTTCATTGACCATTGTAGCCAGTATCCTCCCCCCAGTAGCACCAATAGGATGCCCAAGAGAAATACCCGAGCCATTCACATTGAGCTTATCAGGATCATTCCAGCCCCAGCCTTTCAACACAGCCAGGACCTGAGGAGCAAACGCTTCGTTGAGCTCAACGAGATCAATATCATTCCAGCCCATACCTGTGCGCGAGAACAATTTCTCAACCGCAGGTACAGGACCGATACCCATCGTGGCCGGGTGACACCCCGACGCCGCCCATGAAACAAACCACGCGTCAGGATCAAGATTGAGAGAGGACAGTTTATCTTCTGCTACGACAAGACAGGCAGCCGCTGCATCATTTTGCTGCGAGGCATTACCCGCGGTAACCACACCACCTGCATTTAGCGGTTTTAACTTTGAAAGCGATTCCAGTGTCGTGGCACCTCGAACACCCTCGTCTCTTTCGACTAACAGCGGCTCACCTTTACGCTGTGGGACTGATACCTTAACGAGCTCATTATCGAACTTGCCCGCGTCCCACGCAGCCTGCGCTCGCTGCTGTGACCTTGCCGCGAATTCATCTGCCTCATCCCGGCTGATCTCGTATTCCTTAGCAAGGTTTTCGGCTGTTTCAATCATCCCCGAGATATGGCCAAACCGCGCCTCGGGTTGAGACCGGACACGCCCTCGCTCCAATCGATCATGCAAAGTCACTGAACCCGCGCGCTTACCGCTACGCATATCCGTCGTGTAATGCTCCACATTGCTCATGCTTTCCGCACCACCGGCAATCACCACATCTGCAGCCCCGGTTTGCACCATCATCGCCGCATTGGCAATGGCTTGAAGGCCACTACCACAACGTCGGTCTACCTGGGTGCCCGAAACATGCAGCGGCAGGTCGGCCGCCAAAGCCGCCCAGCGGCCAATACACGGCGCCTCACCATTGGGATAACCCTGTGCGAAGATCACTTCTTCGATCTTCTCTGGATCAATCCCCGTACGCGAAACCAGTTCACGGATGACAATAGCGCCCAGATCCTCAGCATTGAGTGACTGAAAACCACCAAGATATTTTCCAACTGCTGTTCTAAGGGGCGAAACAATAGCGGCTCTTCTCATCGACATTTACCCAATCATATTTTCGCAGGATCGTACCACAGGACGTCATCAAGAATTCAGATTGACCTGCGAACCACTGCCTGTAAATAAAAGACCAGACCCACCAGCGCCCCACCAAGAACAAAGGCCCACTCATAAGGCCAAACCAATCCAGACGGCGCTAGAGGCGTGTAGAGCAGACCCAGCAAAAAAGCCATGGATAGGGCAAGCCAGCCAACAATAGTCCCACCAGGCACACGAAATGGGCGAGGCATATCGGGTTCAAGCTGGCGTAGCCGGATAAACGCAAATGCCACAAAACCATAGGCAATCACGACCATAAAGCTGCCTGCATTGACTAGCCAGACCAAGATGGCGCGACCAAAGAAGGGAGATATGCACGACAGGATCCCGATGGCCAAAATAGCAACGTAGGGCGTGTTGTAGCGCGGATGCAATCGACTGAAGACCTTTGGGATCATTCCCGCCTCAGACAATGCATAAATCACCCGACTGCCACCAATAATGAACGCGTTCCAACTGGTCAGGATACCGCCGACACCGGCCAGCACCATCACCGCCCCAGCGGCATCAGAGCCCCACGCCGCTCGCATTGCATCCGCAGTCGCTATACTCGTGTTACCAAGGTCTTCGATGCTCAGTGATAAGCCAACAGCAAAGGTAATAGAGACGTACCAGATCACAGCGAGCACAACCGACAAAACCAACATTGCGCCAATCTGCTGAGGCGGCAGATCAATCTCTTCTGCGGATTGCGGGATAACATCAAAGCCGACCATGAGTGCCGGCACCATAATCAAGACTGCGAGAATCCCGCTCACGCCATGATTCAACATTGGTACCGATGCACCCTGTAGATCGTGGGTGAAAGCGCCGGCAAGAAAAAGCAGGCCAACAATTATCACCCCGCCGGTCACTAGAGTTTGCACAAAAGCAGCGAAACGAATGCCCAGAAAATTAATTACCGTTAATGCGACTGCGCCTGCAATGCCTATCGCCACCATACTGGCATGCACATCCGCACCTTGTACCTGATAGAGATACCCCTGCTTCAGATCCGGGAACAGGTACCCCAATGCCGTAGGCAAGGCAGCCGACTCAAACACGCAGACCGTGACATAGGCCATCACGATGGCCCAGCTGGTGATAAAAGAAGCGGTAAAACCCAGTGCTCGGAAGGTATAGACATGTTCCCCACCGACGTTTGGCATAGCTGCCGCTAGTTCTGCATAGGTCAGGCTGATAAAGATGATTGCAATGCCCCCGATGACAAAAGCCAAAGCCGTTCCTAGCGTTCCTGCCCTGATCAGCCAATCACCCGTGAGCAGCACCCAACTCCAGCCAATCATGGCGCCGAACGACAGCGTTAGGACTTCCCTGCGCTTAATCGATTTTAGAAATTCTCCTGCCACGAAACGTTGCCCTTATTATGAAAGCATTGTGGTATGAATGTAGCAGCTCACTGGGAAAACAGACAGGACGGCCTCACAGCCCTATTGACTCTGCCAACCTCCCGCTTACTATCGAACAATGCTGCTTTATCTATCAATTAAGATAAATCCAGAAACTACGCCTGCTAAGGACCATTGATGACAATACAAGTCCCGCTAATCGTCGGCGTCACTGGCCATCGCGACCTCATCAATGAAGAAACTGAAGCGATCAAACAAAAGATCTCCGAATTTCTTCACGGCCTGCAAAACTCATTCAAAGGCCTTGAATTAAACGTGCTCTCACCTCTGGCTGAAGGCGCAGACCAACTGGTCGCCGAGGTCGCTGCAGAAATGCATATCCCTATTGTTGCCCTGTTACCCATGCCTCGCCTGGACTACAGATCAGATTTCAACGAAGTGAGTGGAGAAAAGTTTGATCGCCTGATTGGGATCTCAAGTGAAATCGTTGAATTACCCTTTGTGACGG
>JBLIIB010000090.1:0-12931 GCA_047634795.1 Candidatus Azotimanducaceae bacterium
AAACCTGAGCCGCCAGAACGACTGGATACGGCGGTTAATGAACTGGAAGCTTCCCAAGACCCAGAGGGTAAATGGCGTCGCTTTGTAAACGCTGAATTGACGCGTTACCAATCTGTTTTCAAAACAGATGCGCAGGTTTATCTAAAGGTTCCATCGATGGAGTCCATTATTCGTTGGCGTTGGCAGCAGGAACAGGAATTGGCTAACTCCGCTGATGGACTTGGACTGGTGACGGAAAAGGATGTCGCTGGGTTCGTTGAATATTATGAGCGCTTGACACGCTGGATGCTGAAAGAGATGCCGGGTCGAACTGATGTTTTGGTGTCGCTTTCTGAAGATCATCACATCGAACGGCTCGCGCTGCTCTAATTCAGGTGCTATTCAGTGACGTTCACTTAACGTGGGCTCATGAAAAACGCAAAGGTAATCAACCCGGCCAGAGCAGTGTTAGACTGGCGTCCGGGAGACCTTAATTGATGCGAATACTGATCATTATTTTGGTGTTTGTTCTTGCTGCGGAAGTCACTCCGGCTTGGGCGGATCACCATGAAAAAAAAGAGCAGCGCAAATCGCGCAGCGTACAGCAGATGGCGCCGGGTCGATTGGCGCCGGATAGCCAGCGGGCTGGTATTAGTAATCAGCGCGCGGCCGCTCTGGTTAAGCAACAATACGCGGCATCACGAATCATTGGCGTTGCCCTGTTAGATGAAACTGGCGCGCCTGTTTATCGTGTAAGAACACTTTCACCTAAAGGTGTCGTCCGTTCTGTGTTTGTGGATGGCAATACCGGCGAAGTATTTGAGTAGAAAGTATTTGAATAGAAAGTTCTGATTAGGGAGGTCTGCCAATGATGTCAAAAAAAATTCTTATCGCTGAAGACGAAGATAAGCTCCGAGAACAGTTGCGAGAGATATTGGAGCGCCATAGGTATGTGGTTGACTCGGCTGTTGATGGTGCGCAGGCACTGAGTCTGGGTGAAAGTGAAAACTATGACCTTGCCATTATTGATCTGGGGTTGCCCAAGATGTCCGGTATGGATGTCCTGGCCCGATTGCGAGAACAGGGTAAAGATTATCCCGTGCTGATTTTGACCGCACGAGGAGATTGGCAGGATAAGGTTGATGGACTCGCAGGCGGCGCCGATGATTATCTGGTGAAGCCGTTTCACGTTCAGGAATTATTGGCTCGGATTGAAGCACTCATCCGGCGCGCCTCGGGTGCTATTACTCGAGATATGAATATCGGTCCGGTTAGCCTTGACACGAAGGCCAAGAGCGTAAAGGTCAGCGGATCAATTATTGATCTCACCGCATTTGAATTTAATCTGCTGGAATATCTAATGTTAAGACCCGGTCATGTTGTCTCGAAGAGCGAATTGACTGAGCATTTGTATCATCAGGACTTTGATCGTGACAGCAATGTGATTGAGGTGTTTGTGGGTCGTCTTCGACGCAAACTCGATCCGGAAAACATGTTGAGACCGATCGAAACCGTACGTGGGCAGGGCTATCGCTTTGGTCTGGCGGAGTAAGCTGGCGTGTTCATAATGCCTGACCTCAAAGCTACCCGGCGGTATTGCTAACTCCCCATGGCAAATTTAGCCGCTCTAGGTGCCGGATCTCTTCGAGTTCGAATGCTGGTATCCGGTGCGCTGGTGTTGGTCGTTTTTCTCGGCGTTATGGGTTTGGTGCTGGACAATGCTTATCGTGAAAGTGCCCGCCAGTCGTTATCGGAGCGGCTTCGATTGCACGTTTACGCGTTGATTGCCGCCACAGAAGAAGTTCGGGCTCAGGATTCACTGTCGTTGTATCTTCCTGAAGAACTCCAGGAGCCGCATTTCAACAACATGGGCTCCGGGTTGTTCGCTATTGTATTCGACGATCAAGGCGCTGAAATCTGGCGCAGCCGATCCACCATCGGTCTCAATTTAGACGACCGTGCGAGATCAGAAATACTCTCTACCGATACACCGGGCGTCATGACGTTTCGATCCATGCTGTCATCCGGCGATTATGAACAGGTCTTCTTCCTAACTTATCCGATCATCTGGCAAACCAATAAGGGGCAATCCGGCTTTACCTACGTAGTGATGCAAAGCTTTGAGCCCTACCAGAATGAAGTTGCGGCTTTTCGGAACAACCTTTGGGGTTGGTTGATTGCGGGTGTGGTGGTGTTAGTCGGTTTGCAGGCTTTGATCATGGCCTGGGGATTGCGACCGATCGCGGGGCTGGAAAAGGACTTAAAGGCGATAGAACAGGGCGGTCAGGATTATCTGGAAGGACAATACCCCAGGGAGATTGCCGGCGTGACGCGATCTCTCAATTTATTGTTGTCTGCCGAGAGGGATCAACGGGAACGTTATCGGACAACCCTCGCTGATCTTGCACACAGTCTGAAAACACCGCTCGCTATTTTGAAAATGGAAGCCGAGAAACCTGAAGCTGAACTGGAGAAAGTCAGCGTTGCACTGGTCGAGCAGGTGGATCGGATGAATGACATTATCTCTTACCAACTCGAACGCGCGGTGGGGACGAGCAGTTCCCTGTTGAAAGTTAAGGTTGAGATTGTGCCAGTACTGGAAAAACTCACCAAGGCGATGAGGCAGGTTTACTTGGATAAGGGCGTCGTGATCGCTTCGAATGTAGAGCCTGCAATCTTTCCTGGGGACGAGCGTGACCTTTTGGAGATGTTGGGCAACCTGCTTGATAATGCCTGCAAATATGGCCATCAGAAGATCGAATTGTTTGCGGGCATAAGAGCTGCGCGTCTTCAGTTTGTGGTTGACGACGATGGCGATGGTATTGATTTAGTGGATCGTAACCGGGTGTTGGAGCGAGGCACACGGCTTGATAGCCGCGAAAGTGGTCAGGGTATTGGGCTTGCGGTGGTCGCCGAGATCGTCGATCGCTATGACGGCCAGATCGAGATAGGGGCGTCCGAGCTTGGTGGTGCCAAGGTTACCCTGAAGTTTTAGCCCTGGAGTATTCATGAAATAGGGCTTTTCAGGGTAACCACACACTCTGATTGGAACGATAGCTCTAAAACATGCCTACAGCTTACTATGGCTACCATCACAAAGCGGCTTTCCAGCGCCGACCTTGCAACCGCAGAAATACACCGTTTTGGCCTCAGTTGCTTCAAATTTCATGGGCAAAAATACGGTATCCTGATGGGCACCGTCACAAAACGGCTGGTTACCGCTTTTACCGCAGGCGCACCAGAAATAGGTCTTACCTGCCTCTACGTCTACAGGGTAGGGGGCTTTTTGTGCGATAACAGGGTCTGCCAAGAGTTTCTCCAGCGTTATAAGGTTGTAAACTGATTATTGTAAGAAAGAGCAGCATATTGAACATTGGTGATCGGCGTCAACGGGCATTGTTGAAAAGCGCACCCACAATCCCTATTATCCTGTGCTTCTTGTATTTCCTCCGGGCCGTAGAGCGCCCATCCGACTTAAGGAGTTTTTAATGGATTTCTCTTTTTCTGAAGAGCAAGGCATGTTGCAGGATAGTGTTCAACGGTTCATCCAGAACAGCTATCCCTTTGATGCGCGTCAAAAGATGCTCAAAACCGACGATGGTTTCAGTCGAGAAAATTGGTCCAGTTTTGCTGAGTTAGGATGGCTCGCATTGCCATTTTCGGAAGAGAACGGTGGATTTGGTGGCACCGCGGTTGAAACCATGATCATGATGGAAGAGTTTGGGAAGGGTCTTGTGGTGGAGCCTTTCGTCTCGACGGTCATTATGGCGGGTTCGGTCATCGAAGCCGGCGGCACTGCAGAACATAAACAGGGCGTACTCGCCGAAATCATGGCCGGTACCCATATGTCTGCGCTGGCCTACGTGGAACCCCAGGCGCGTTTTAACCTGGCCAATGTCACGACCACCGCGACGAGCAGCGGTGATGGGTTTGTGATCAATGGTTTCAAGGGAGTCGTGCTGGGCGGTCCATCGGCGAATTCACTGGTTGTTCCCGCGCGAACATCGGGTGATCAACAGGACGAGTCTGGTATTACCCTGTTCCTGGTCGATGCAGCGTCTAACGGTGTCTCGAAACGCAATTATCCTACGATTGATGGTCTTCAGGCTTCAGAAATCATGTTCGAGAACGTTGAAGTCTCAGCGGGTTCCGTGCTGGGCGAAGTTGGCGAGGGTTTAAAACTACTGGAGCTCGGTATCGATAGTGGCATTCTTGCCGTTGGTGCAGAAGCGGTGGGCGCCATGGAAGTCCTTTATAAGACCACGGTTGAGTATTGTAAGACGCGACAGCAGTTTGGGCAGCCAATCGGCAAGTTTCAGGTCTTACAGCATCGAATGGTTGATATGTTTATGGAACATGAGCAGGCCAAATCGCTTTTATATATGGCTGCGCTACGTTTGAGCGAAGATGACGCAGTCGAGGCTAAAAAAGCGGTTTCCGCTTTAAAAGTCCAGATTGGTAAGGGCGGCCGTTTTGTTGGTCAAAATGCTATTCAGCTTCACGGCGGCATGGGTATGACTGACGAGCTTAATGTGGGCCACTATTTTAAGCGGTTGACGGCCATTGAAACGCTCTTTGGTAACGCTGACCATCACCTCAAAAAATATGCACGGGTTGCCTGATGTCGGATTCAACCTACACAACACCAGATTGGTTTTGGGAAGCCATTGATCAGAAGCCCAAGTCGGGTGTTGTGTCTGTGGACGACATCGACATCAACTACCTGACATGGAGCCAGCCGGGGATGCCGGGACTGCTTTTTGTCCATGGCTATAACGCACACGCACACTGGTGGGACTTTATCGCGCCTTCTTTTTCTGAGGCTTATCAAACCGTGGCGCTTGATATGTCTGGTATGGGCGATAGCGATCATCGGGATGAGTATTCTGCCGATGTCTACGGCAGGGAAATTATTGCCGTTGCAGATGTCTGCGACATGCCGGCCAATACCATTCTTGTCGCGCATAGTTTTGGCGGCGTTATGGCAATTAATGCGGTCGCGAACAATCCGGACCGGTTTGCTGGTTTGATCCTTTTGGATACCGGTGTGAAGCATCCAGATGACGTCACAGCGATGGAACCACCCAGGTTAGCGCGCGCCAAGTTATATCCGTCCGCCGAAATTGCTCGCTCCAGATTTCGTCTGCAGCCACCTCAGCAATGTGAAAACGCTTACATTGTCGATCATATCGCTCGACACTCAGTTGAGTACATTGATGACGCGTTTGGGTGGAAGTTTGACGAGGAGCAGCGTTCCAGGATGCAAGCGTATGAATCACTGCAACGTGATTTTGAAGCGATCAGTATTCCTTGTGCTCTGATTTATGGTGCTCTGAGTGAATCGTTTACCGTAAAGAGCGCAGAGCACATGAAGTCCCTCTTGCCCCACCTTGAAGTGTCTGCGCTCGAAGATGCGCAACATCACCTCTTTCTTGATCAGCCCCTAACGTTTATTGAAGCGTTGTCTGCACGGTTGAAGACGTTTGGGTGAGAGAAGGGCTTAGAGAGGGACTGATAGGAAGCCCTTACAAGCTCTCTTGAAGAAACCCCATTGATCACAGTAAGGGGGTTCGCCATTTAAAAGCAAAAAAAGCCCGGTATTGACCGGGCTTTTTTTGTGCGGGCCTTAGTATTGAGTCAGGTGTTTAACAGGATTCGAACAATCCAGCCGCGCCCATTCCGCCGCCAATACACATAGAGACAATGCCGTACTTCTTCTCGCGTCGCTTGAGTTCGCGCACGATATGACCCGTGAGTCTCGAACCTGTCATGCCAAAAGGATGACCGATGGAAATCGAGCCGCCATTGACGTTGTAGATTTCTGGATCAAATTCCAGGGTGTCCCGGCAATACAGGCACTGTGATGCAAACGCTTCGTTCAATTCAACGAGGTCGATATCATTGGTAGTAAGACCGTTAGCTTTCAAAAGCTTGGGTACAGCAAAAACGGGACCAATACCCATCTCGTCGGGCTCGCAACCTGCAACCGTCCAGCCACGGAAGTAAGCCATAGGCTCAAGACCAAGCTGCGCAGCGCGCTCTGCACTCATGACAAGCGTCATTGACGCGCCGTCAGACAACTGTGAAGCGTTACCCGCAGTGACGGTGCCTGTTTCTTCGAATACTGGTTTTAGGCTAGCGAGGCCTTCAGCGGTCGTTTCAGGGCGGTTACATTCATCGCCGACACAAACGCCGTCGACGATTTCTGTTTCCTTAGTTTCCTTGTTCACAATTTTGGCGTATTTCACGTTCATCGGAACGATTTCGTCAGAGAACAGGCCGGCTTGTTGCGCAGCAGCGGTACGTTTCTGGCTTTCCAGTGAAAATTCGTCCTGGTACTCGCGAGTGATGTTGTAGCGTCTGGCAACGACTTCAGCCGTGTTGCCCATGGCCATAAAGATGTCAGGTGACTTTTCTTTAATGGTGGGGTGTGGATCTGATTTGCCTGGTGTCTGCCTTGTTCCAGAGGAAATAGACTCAACGCCACCAGCGATCATGACTTCTGAACAGCCGCTGGCGATCTGGTTCGCGGCGAAAGCAATAGAGTTCAGGCCGGATGAGCAGGCACGGCTAATGGTGGAACCCGCCGCGGTTACCGGCAGTTTTGAAAGGATGACCGCAAGACGGGCAATGTTGCCGCCTTGTTCCCCAGTTTGGCTCGCTGCACCGACAATAACGTCTTCAACTTCAGCTGGATCGAGGCCAGAATTTCGTTCAAGCAGTGCGTCAATACAGTGCGCAAGCAGGTCGTCCGGGCGGGTCAGATTAAATGAACCGCGAAAGGACTTCGCCAGCCCTGTTCTTACACTATCTACTATTACAACATCGCGCATATATGCTCCTGGTTTCCAATTCTATAGTTTTCAGTTCTATCGTTTTCAATTCTATGGTTCTTAGTTCTTCGCGTTACCATTCTCTAGTTAACAGTTCTATGCGAAAAAAAGGGGGTTATTGTGCATAGATCGAACCCACCTCACAAGCGCGGCTGAGAATGGGCATTATTCGCGAACATTGATCTTGATCTCTAAATATCTGATAGTTCCAGAGTTTTAGTGGATATGAAGGGCACATAGCGCATGACATACATTCTCGCGATAGATCAGGGCACGACCAGTTCCCGAGCGATTTTATTTAATGAGGACGGTACGCCGGCTTATCTGTCCCAACAGGAGTTCACTCAGCACTTCCCGAAAGACGGCTGGGTCGAGCATGATCCTGAGGATATTTGGGCATCAACACTCTCCGTTTGTAGAAGCGTTCTAGCGGATAACAACGTCGAGGCGACTGAGATTGCGGGCATTGGCATTGCTAACCAGCGCGAAACAACGATTATCTGGGACCGTGAAAGCGGACAGGCTATCTATCCGGCCATCGTTTGGCAGGACCGTCGCACGGCTGATTTTTGCGAGGCATTGAAGGCTGATGGTCATGAGGCCTCAATTTCTGAAAAGACGGGTTTGTTGCTCGACCCTTATTTTTCAGGGACCAAGGTGAAATGGATACTGGATCATGTGGAAGGCGCGAGAGACCGGGCTGCTTTGGGCGAACTACTTTTTGGTACGGTCGATAGTTTTTTGCTCTGGCGTCTAACCGGCGGTCAATCCCACAAGACAGACGCGACCAATGCCTCTAGAACATTGATGTTTAACATCCATACACAGGATTGGGACGACGAATTGCTGAAGATTCTGGATGTCCCTAGGAATATGCTGCCTGAGGTTGAAGACTGCAGCGCAGAGTTTGGCGACACGACATCCGACTTCCTGGGCGCATCATTGCCGGTTTTAGGCATCGCGGGAGATCAACAGGCCGCGTTAATCGGACAAGGGTGTTTTGAGACGGGAATGACCAAGAGCACCTATGGCACGGGCTGCTTTGTGATTATGAACACAGGGACAGAGGCTATCGCTTCGACGAGTAAATTGTTGACCACCGTCGCTTATCGATTGGACGGGAAGGTCACGTATGGACTTGAGGGCAGCATCTTCATCGCCGGAGCGGCGGTCCAGTGGTTGCGGGATGGGTTACAACTCGTCGCTCACGCGTCTGAAACAGAGGCAATAGCCGCGAGTCACAAGGATGCTCACGGTGTTTATCTCGTGCCGGCGTTTACAGGTTTGGGCGCGCCTTACTGGGACCCTAATGCCCGTGGTGCGTTGCTCGGTTTAACCCGTGATACGGGGATTGCTGATGTTGTTACAGCTACCTTGCAGTCGGTTTGTTTTCAAACTCAGGATTTGCTCAGGGCGATGGCCCACGATGGTGCAGCCCCCACCATTCTCCGGGTTGACGGTGGGATGGTTGAAAACAACTGGGTAGTGCAACGTTTGGCGGACATTCTGCAATTACCAGTTGATCGGCCCAAGGTGGTTGAAACTACCGCACTTGGCGTCGCTTACCTTGCTGGGTTGAAGGCCGGTGTTTATAACGATCTGGCGACGCTCGCGAATCAATGGCAATTGGACCGACGATTTGACACTGAGATGGCCAGCGACGAGGCGCAGCAGCTTTATGATGGTTGGCTGGACGCAGTGGAACGGGTGAAGACAACCTAAGTCGACTCATCGTGGAAAAACCTTTTGTCGGCAACTCTTTGTAAGCAAAACGCGCTAAAGGGAAAAACAGGCGGATGGTATTGGGTAAGAATGGGGGGTAAAGGTTGACCGTGATTGCCATTACAAAACCATTACATTCTGACGTGATATTTCGCAATTCTGGTACCGTCGGCGGCATACAATGTCCCTGTCAACTCGATGGTTCTGATTGTTCTGTGCTCTGAATTGACGCTTCGGAAAATAATCAGGTGTCAGATTCTCCAAAATTGAGGGTTAACAAATAGATAGTTGATGCCTGAATGGTTAATACCTAAATGTTTAATAGAAAGTAGTGGACACATGACAGCAGCTGAAGACATCGCAGCACAACAAAGGGCGCGGATACTGCGCGTAGCGACACTGGGTGCTGGCATTTTTGTGCATCTCATTGTTTGCTGGACGGTGCTTGCCGTTGGTCACATGAACATTGACGCCTTGGAATTTTTTGGTCTGACGTCGCTGTCGATTGCGGGGTTCCTCTTCCTTGCCGTTCTGATTGGGGTTGAATGGAATCTGTCACTCGAAGATCCGGATATGGCTGTACCGCAGATGATATGGGCGTTGACGGTGGTTGTGCTGACGTCACATTTTGCGCTTGAACTAAAGCCGGTTGTGCTGCTCAGTGGTCTCGCGATGGTCGTGATGGGTTCTAATCGTCTGAACAGAACACAGCAAATTTTTGTCGCGACCTACGGACTCCTCCTTTACATGCTTTCTGTGATCTATCTCACGAATATCGATGGTCTTGGCTGGGTCACCGAAATGGTCCTGGTTATCGCTTTTGGTCTTGTGCTTGTTTTCGGACCGGCGCTGTACCAATTTGAGCGCCAGATTGTAGAAGGGTTGATTACCAATAAGAATGAAGAACTGAGTCGAGCGCTGGAACAGATTAGGGATCTGGCGATTCGGGATGAATTAACCGGGCTTCATAACCGACGACATCTCATGGAAGTGCTTAATCAGGAAAAAGCACGTGCAGATAGAAAGAACTACGCCTTTTCGATTTGTTATGTTGATTTGGATTACTTCAAAAAGGTCAACGATCGATTTGGTCACACTACGGGAGATGATGTTCTCAAGAGCTTCTCCAGAGTGGCTGAAGACGTGATTCGGGAAGTGGACTGTGTCGCGCGAATCGGCGGTGAAGAATTTGTGTTGGTGCTCTCTGGCACCAGCCAAAACGACGCGGTTAGAGGTGCTGAACGGTTAGCCACGGGGCTGCGGGAGATGCATGTCACTCAGGTTGAACCCCTCTACCGTATCACGGCATCCATTGGCATTACGGAGTATCGTGCGGGCGAGACGAACCAGCAGTTAATCGACCGCGCCGACAGGGCCTTGTACGATGCCAAAAGGACGGGCAGGAACAAAATTATTGTCGCCAATAGTGATGCTGACCCCATCGGTATCACCTGACGCTGGCATCGTACAAGGCTCTAGTGAACGTCTGATCAAAGCCTCTTCTCCCAGAGTCTCTTCTGGGGACTACAAAACTTGCCGTCTCTTGCTATTATAAGTCCCTCTAAGGACGTTGTTGATATGGACAAGCGCGCCAGTCCCAGATATGCCATCAGTTTAAATGCATTGGTTCATCCTAATGTAGGTCGCTCTTGGCTGTGCCAAATTCAGGATTTCTGCGGCACCGGCATGTTGTTAGTTGAGCAAAACGGTCGCCCAAGGCGTAGCTTGCCCGGGATTAATCCGGGCGAGACGGTCGGTATTCACTTCAGCGTACCAACGGACAAAAAAGAGCAGCATTTCCGACTCGAAGGGAAAATAGTACGCGTCATGGATACGGGGGTGGGAATTAATTTTTCCGCTGGCATGGACGAAGAAGCCTTTGAATGTCTGAGTGATCATTCCGGGCTGAAACCTGCCAGGCCCGCCGAGCGCCCCAAGGAAGCCGATACACCAGCGGGTTGGAGCGGTGCTACGACATTAAGCGGTGAAAAAGACGCGGCGAAACCCGCAAGAGCCTCACCGTTCTTGACCGGTGGTTTAAAGCCGGGTGATGCAGAAAAGATTGTTGCGATATTGCGTAAGGAAGCTGCGGGGATTTTGCCTCAAATGGCATCATCCGTATTTTCCTACATGGATTCTGAATTATTAGAATTGGCCAAAGACGCCAAATCTAACGCGGAGCAAAGTGAGTACTTTGCTGCGATGTCGGTCCTCGAAAAATCCAAGAAAAATGTGAGTAAAGAATTCGCTAAAGAAGTACTGAATCAGTTCGATGAACCACGCGACCTTCAGGCGCTACTCGAAGTAAGAAAACGCGCGAACGAAGAACGTAAAGCTCAATCCCAGTCACTGAAAAAGACAAAGTTCTCACTGGTCAATACGGATGATTTCGAAGATTGGCTCGCGGTGGCCAATGTCATCTCTCTCAGTGAAAGGATGTACGAGAAGTTTCAGGGTGAACTGCTGCAGCGCATGGGTTTGATCGTTGATTCATGGGGTCATTCTGAAGCGAACCCCTTGGGTACTGCGGTGTTCACTCACGCTTTTGATGAGGCAATTCAAAAAATAGATGTGTCGAAAGAAATCCGACAAAAAATCTACGTCGGCTACGAAACCAATATCCTGCCTTTGTTCCGTCGCCTATACATCTCAGCGACCAAGCTGATGGAAGATTCGGGTGTATTCCCGGAATTGGATGAAGACTATATCGCGCCCACGGGGGTTGACGGGGGCAAATCAGAAGAGAAAGCAGTCGTTGCTGATGAGCCAGAAGAAATCGAAGAAGAGGTCGAACCCAAGCCCCAGCCGGATCCTGAACCGGAAGGAGACGATTTTGATGATGGCTACGAAGAAGGACGTCCGCGCCGCTCCAACCGTCGCCGTGCGAGTAGTTCATCGCGGCGGCGCAGCAGTCGTCGGCCCGCAGGAAGACCGGAATCGCAGAGGCCGGAACCCGAGCCCATGCGTCGCACCCACGATGTAAGCGATGCCATACGAAACATGTACAGCTCCGTGCGGGATCTTATGGGTGCAAAAGGAGGGGTTGTAGAGGACTACGACGACGATCAGGATTACGATTACTTCGACGCGGACGAAGTTCAGGATCTGCTGAGTACGCTTGAAGACGAAATGCTCGAAACGCGTGGTGGTGCGCGGCGAATGCCTGTTCGCCAGCGGCTCATGGAAACAGCCGGGCTTCTTGGTGGCAGAAAGGTTGCGCCGGAGACCATGCAAAATCTCGAAGTCGTCGAGAACCTCGTTGATACCATTGAAGAAGACTCAATGCTCACGGGAAATGCCAAGGACTGGATACGGCAGCTGGAACTTACCCTCGATAAAGTAGCAACGAGTCGCGATGACTTCCTGAGCGAAAAGAATCCGCATCGTTCGATCGAAGTGATTAACCAATTGGCCAAGCTTGGTGGTGCCGAATCAGGCAGCGCCAAACGAGCGGTTGATGAAATCGTTACCGATATTAATTCCAATTATGATGAAGATCCTGAGGTTTTCGATCGAGCGTTAACGCGCCTCGGACCACTTGTAGAACGACAAAACCGCGCGTTCACGGGTAACGTTCAACGAACGGTTAAGGCAAGTCAGGGGCAGCAGACTCTGATCAATGCTCAACGCGCCGTTGTTGATGAAATGGATCAACGATATGCGGGCAGAGAAATACCCGAAGTTCTCTATAAGCTGTTAATGCCAGGCTGGCGCAATCTATTGGTCAATACTCATCTGCGCGAAGGTGAGGAAAGTGAAGACTGGAACAAACATGTCCAAGCTATGGATCAGGTATTTCAGCATTTGGACCAAGGGAGTGATCCAACAACCTCTCCAAATTATATGGAACCGGATGTCCTGATTGCCCATATTGAATCTGGACTCGATTCTATCTCCTACGAACCGGGGCAGCGTATTCCTCTGGTGAATACCCTTAGGCAGGTTATCAAGGGCGAAATTTCTGTTGAAGATATGCCCAAGGTAGCATTGAAAGAACAGACAATTGCTGAAAACCTTGGTTTCGGGGATGTTACGGAGCGAGAAACGACCCGGCGTCGTATTCGTGAAGAAAACTCCGAAGACAATTTGTGGCGTAAAGGTTTCGATCGTGCGCAGAGATTACACGTCGGTGCCTGGGTTGAGTTTTCAGGTACCAAGGCGCAACCGGAAATCTCCATTGTGGCCTGGGTTAACGATGACGCCACGCGGTTTGTCTTCGTCAACCGACGCGGGGTGAAGACGCAGGATGTATCTGCTGAAGAGTTAGCATTGATGATTCAGGAAGGCCGCATGCGGATTCTGGAAGAATCAGATATTCCGATCACCGAGCGTGCTTCCCATAGAATGTTGCAGAACATGCACAATCAGTTGACCCATCAGGCGACTCACGACGATCT
>JBLIIB010000091.1:0-12892 GCA_047634795.1 Candidatus Azotimanducaceae bacterium
AACAGACTTACCGGCGCTAAGTCAACTGCACAAGGCGTTTTGGAGAGTCGAATTCCAAGATGAACCCTGTATTCGGCCCCCTAATAGGTGGAATGTGAGGTTGTAGGCGCAACATGTCAGTAACACAATCGCCGATACCAGTAGCATCAGCACGGTCAATCCTTCCAAACTTTAATCCTTTAATCCTTTAATCCTTTAATCCTTCAAACCCCGAAACCCCAACTGCCCAGGTTCTGATGCAGGGCGATTACGGCCTTAGGCGTTGTTCACCCAGCGTACCGGACAACACCTGATCCGGGTCTGGTGCAAAATCTCAAGATAGACGCCTGAACCCATTGAAACGAGTGCATTTTTGTCACAGCACCCTCGTGCGCGCCACCCGCATCCCCCCGAACTCCAAGGGAAACCCTAATTAAATGACTATTAGTCGGGCCGCGTAGGTGTCGGGCGACGCAGGTGGGGACGCCCAGTCAAGGACAAACGGTCCAGCGTTCCGGCTGGGGCGCACATGTTTTGGTGCGGCCCGAACGCAGTAATAGACTGCGCGGCACCACACTAAAAGACTTTAATGAGAGGTTCCCCGGATGCTCCCATATCCACTACACGCGCATTTCTAGGTCTGGGACAGCAAACATCACACGATCAATTTTCACAAATCACCTCCCTGACGCTGTGTCTGTGTCGCCTTCTACATAGGCACATTATGGCGGCCTGAAGTAGGAGTGCGTAGCACGAGCCAGCGGGACTAATCAGTAGTACCAGTCAGTAGTACTAGCGGCTAGTACAAGCGGTTAGAATATCGCCATGAC
This sequence comes from Candidatus Azotimanducaceae bacterium, assembly GCA_047634795.1. Taxonomy (GTDB): domain Bacteria; phylum Pseudomonadota; class Gammaproteobacteria; order Pseudomonadales; family Azotimanducaceae; genus UBA9659. The sequence continues at coordinate 810 of JBLIIB010000091.1, forward strand.
TGAACTTTTAATTCAGCGGGAGTCCTTCCCCCTAGCAGGATCTACTCGTAAGGAAATAAGCCGCGGGCTTACGGATGCCTTTTCGGAAGATGAGGCGATGATCACGATGATGGGACGGGCGCGGTGGCAACGTATCAGTCGTCGTTTCTTTGAAACTCAGCTGCACCACTCGGACACATTTCTTACGGCGCGTCGCGCTGATCGCATCATCGGCGTACTTGTCGCTAGAAGCCCGGAATGTAAGGTGAGCCTGCATCAAGTGTTGATCAGTCCCATACTGATTCGACTGCTCTTGGGTCGTCACCATGCTAAAGGCCACGCGCTGGGCCAGGAAATTTCAGCGATGCTGCCCGCAACGAAACTCTGGTATATCAATCAACTGGGTATTGTTCAGCGTCATCAGGGAGAAGGGATTGGCGCGATGCTGCTATCCGAACTCAGAACGCTAGCACCAGAGGCTACCCTGTGGGTTGACTGTGAGTCTGCACTTGAGCATTTTTACACGGGGCAGTCTTACAGGGTGTTCGGGCGCTGCGGTGAGGACTCGCTGCTGGTGATGAACTCTGAACCTTCCGGGCTCTTAAACCTGAACTCTGAACTCTGAACTCTGACTCAGGATGCATTTGTCACCGTCATCAAACCAACCGCTCATCAAGAACGGGAAATGCACGCATGTGGAATAAAGTCGATCAAAACCGCATTAAGCTGATCATCACCGCGCTTCTGGTACTAACAGGATGCGCGAGCCCCTTTGTGACTTTCCCAGGAAAAGCACTGGTTGGAGAGGCTAATGAGACGAGCAGCTTTGGCTTTGCGAGTGAATATGCGTTACTAAAACTGGAAGTTAATCCAGAAGAGCCCTACTCAGTGATATTGAGGACGACGGTCATTGAAGAGGAATTGTACATAGATGCCGCACCCGGAAGAAAATGGGCAACTGGGCTTCGTCGAAACCCTCTGGTGCGCATAGCGCTCGGGAAAACGATTTATCCTGCGACAGCAGTACCCGTGTTTGATGAGGCCATCACCCGCCAATTTCTGGCGGATAGAACAATCTATAGAATCGATCCCCGCCCCTTCGCAGAATGAAGACGCGGGCTCAATCCGGTAAGAAGCCCAACAACAAGTCCTGCACCTAGTCCGGTTGCTAGCCTGTGATAACGACCGCCAGTAAAACCAGCGCGACGGTCAGCGCTATAAATCCAATGGCGCCCATACCGATCAATCGAATCGTCTTACTATCATCTTCCTCAAATACTGACATTTCACTTCCTCTTATTTGTTTTTATGAGTGGTTGTCGTGGTGCCCGCCTAGACTAATGGATGTCTACTGGGAGTCAAGCCTCACGCTAAAGCTCAGACAAAGCCCCCCGGCCGTCAAGTTCCTGGCGACCGCTTCACTGGCGTCCTATTTGAGCGAGCTTATCTGGGCGACCCACTACGCTATAATAAGCTTTCGCCACTTTTATAGCTGACATCCCATGGACCCTCGGGACTACAAAACGCTACACGAACTCGTCAAAGCCGCCCGGACCAATCTGGACGTCACCAATTGGGACTATCTGGTAGGCGGCGCCGAAACGGAAACGACCCTACGTCGCAATCGATATGCCATCGATAAGCTCGCACTGCTGCCTAAAATTCTGAACGACGTGTCGAGCGTTGATACCAGTGGAACGTTGCTGGGAAAACAGCTCGCGTTACCCGTCATTCTTTCGCCAATCGGTTCACTGCAGGTTTTTCACCCTAGTGGCGGCGCAGGTGCCGCGGTTGCAGCCGAAGACGCCAGGGTGATCACCATGGCGAGTTCCGTCTGTGAACCCGGATTAGAAGAAATCGCTCAAGCTTCTAATGCAACAAAGATCTATCAGCTCTATGCGCGCGGCGACGATGATTGGCTGGACGCCATTATCGAGCGAGTCATCTCCAGCCGTTACGATGCCTTCTGTTTGACCGTCGATACGGCAGTGGTCAGTCGGCGCGAGCGTGATATTGCTAAACGAGTCGTACCCACCTCACAATCAGCTGCGGAAGGCGACTTCACCTACCAGGCGTCGTTAAGTTGGAAAACGGTAAAACGTATTCGAGCCGAATTCGACATCCCATTGGTGATCAAAGGTATCAGCCGCGTCGACGATGCGCTGAAGGCCCTCGACCACGGTGTTGACGTGATTTACGTCTCAAACCATGGCGGGCGTCAATTAGATCACTCGATGGCAAGTATCGATCAATTACCTGCTATCGTGGACGCAGTAAAAGGTCAGGCTGAAGTCGTTGTGGATGGCGGCTTCTATCGGGGTTCTGACATTGTTAAAGCCTATGCGCTTGGAGCAAACGCCGTTGGTATTGGCAGGCTTCAGGGTTGGGCCATGGCCGCGGGTGGTGCGCCGGCTCTTAACCGCTGCCTGCAGTTGCTCAAGCGCGAAGTGTCGATGACAATGGCGCTCTGTGGAGTCGCAAAGATCTCAGAGCTTGATCGCTCTTTTGTGACGACGGGTGACGTGGTAAATACGCCCAGCGTCACCAGCGCTTTTCCGCTCTTGGATGAAGGTTACTGATTAGCATTACTGCAAAAAAATGAACGCAGATAAGACACTGAGGGACGAAAATTTTGGGCACGTTTGACACAGAGGATGCTCTCATCGAGGGGATGATCCAGGGGGATAACAAAGCCTTTAGAACCGCCATTGTGAAGTATCAGGCTTCTATGAAGTATCTTGCCTACAACCTCGTGGGCGACAAGATAGCAGATGAAGTCGTACAGGAAGCCTGGGTATCTGCACTTCGCGCCATCGATAAATTCGAGAAGCGTAGTTCACTCAAGACCTGGTTGCTAAGGATCGTGGCGAACGAAGGAAAAACACGTCTACGCAAAGAAAACCGGATGACGTCGCTCGACGCACTGACCGAAGCCGATCCTGCGTTTGGAACTCGATTCGACGACACGGGCCACTGGAGCTCGGGTCCTTGCCAGTGGGATGGAGACACACCCGAAGCGCTCATAACCAGGGATGAACTAAATCTTTGTATGAATGAGCTGATTGACTCCCTGCCCGACCTTCAGAGTGCAACACTCAATCTACGCGAACGTCAGGGTCACTCGCTGGATGATATCTGTAACATCCTGGAGGTCAGTGAGTCTAATGTTCGAGTGCTTTTGCATCGAGCTAGAATCAAACTCTTTCGTTGTATTGAGCATTTCCAGGAAACTGGCGAATGCTGCACCAGTTGATCTGACAATGTGGAGAGTCGCGTGGGGAGAAACTCTTGTTGAGTTGTAAAGATGCGTGTGAAAACGTAACCGAGTATCTGGATGGTGAGACGACCGTCGTGCAACGCCTGTCGATGCGTTTTCATCTTTTGCTGTGTAAAAACTGCCGGACGTTCTTCCGTCAGTTCCAGATAGTTATAGGCACTGCTGCAAAGATCTCAGCAGCGCCAGCACCCACGGACGCAGAAATTGATTCGCTGGTCGCCCGGCTAGCTGCTGTTCATAAAGAGCAGTCTTGACCCCCTTAGTCCTTTTTTCTCAGATTTCGTCCTTAGCGTTTAAGCCCTTAAACTAAGTCCTTCAACCAAGCCCTTCAACTAAACCATCCAGCTTGAGAAGACCTCAGTAACGATCAACCCCGCCTAAATTGATGAAAACGTTCTGCAATAGATAAGGCCCATTCAGGCTTGTGGTTTTTAGCCCATTCACTAGCAGCGAATTTGTTCATCTCCATGTAGGTCGGATAGGCGTGAATCGTACCCATCACCTTACTGAGTCCCAGGCCATGCTTCATGGCCAGGGTGTATTCCGCAATCAAATCTCCCGCATGTTCAGCGGCAATCGTCACACCCAGGATCTTATCTTTGCCCGGTACCGTCAGCACCTTCACCAATCCGTGCGCGGCTTCATCGGTAATCGCCCGATCCAATCCTGCCACGTCGTAGGTTGTCACTTCATAGGCAATACCCTCTCGCTGCGCATCAGCTTCATTCAACCCGACTCTGGCAACCTCAGGAGAACAAAACGTTGCCCAAGGAATGACCGAATAGTCCACTTTAAACTTTCTAAACAACCCGAATAGTGCGTTTACGCTGGCATACCAAGCCATGTGAGACGCGGTGTGAGTGAACTGATAGGGGCCAGCCACATCACCTATCGCAAAAATGTTGGGGTAGTTGGTCCTTAAATAATCATCGACCATCACAGTACCGTTAGGGTTCAGCGGTATGTTGAGCGTCTCCAGCCCGAACCCCTTGGTGTTGGCTCGACGCCCTACTGCGACAATCAGACTGTCAAATGGGATTTGTTTGCTTTCACCCGCCTCATCCACAACCTGTAATGCCTGCCCGGATTCAGTTTTAACCACCGCTTCAGCTTTGTGCCCGGTAAGGACATTCACGCCTTCTATTTCGAGTTGCGTCTGGATCATCAGCGAAAACTCCTCATCTTCGCGAGGGATAATGTTGGGCAGAAGTTCCACCTGAGTCACTTTACTGCCGAGCCTGGCAAACGCCTGAGTCAATTCCGTACCAATGGGGCCGCCACCAAGTATGACTAATTCATCCGGCCTTTCACGAAGTTCCCACAGGTTTTCCGAAGTGAGATAGTCGACTGTATCGATATCCTTAATGGGTGGTACAAATGGTTCAGCGCCCGTGGCAACAATGATGTTCCTTGTGGTCAACGTCTTACCATTTACACGAACTTCCCAGGGCGAGATAATTTCGCCCTCGCCTATCTCACAGTTAACACCCAGCCCTTCAAATCGCTCGACAGAATCGTGGGGTTCGATTTCGCGGATCGCGCGCTGAACCCGCTCCATAATCGCTGAGAAATCTATGTCGGGCTGCACATCGGTAAACCCCAATGTCGATCCACGACCATTATCATAAGCATGCTTTGCTGACCGAATCAGTGCCTTGCTTGGGACACAACCCGTATTAAGGCAGTCTCCGCCCATCTTGTTTTTCTCAATGAGCGTGACCTTGGCCTTCACTGTCGCAGCGATGAGTGCCGCCACGAGTCCGCCAGATCCCGCACCAATGACCACCAGGTCACGGTCAAATTTGGATGGCTTTTTATAACCTCGATAAACCCGCTGCGCTCTCACCCAATCAACAAACCGCTTGGCGATCAGGGGGAAAACGCCAAGCAGGACAAAGGACAGAATCAAACCACCGGATACGATGTCAGAGGGATTTTCAATTTGGCCAAGTTCGGTACCAGCGTTCACAAAAACCACTGTTCCCGCGAGCATTCCTACTTGAGAGACGATAAAAAAGACAGGGGCACTCATTTTCGTAAGCGCCATCGCAAGGTTAATAGCAAAAAAGGGAAAGGCTGGAACCAATCTGAGCGTGAAGAGATAAAAGGCCCCTTCTCGTTCAACACCGCTATTGATGACACGAAGCTGTCGCTCAAACCGTCTTTCGATCTGATCTCTAAACAACCAACGAGCAATCATCATGGCAAGCGTCGCACCGATGGTCGATGCGAACGATACAATCAGCAAGCCCCACCACAGCCCGAATAACGCCCCTGCAGCCAATGTCAAAGCCGTTGCAGCACCGGGTATCGAAACAGCCGTCGCTAGGACATACAGCGCAAAGAAGATTGCGACAAACTGTGCGGGATTGTCATCTAGCAACTGTTCCAGAGCAGCCTGCTCTGTTTTAATGCTATCGAGCGTTAAATAAGCACCAATATCGAAGTAGAAAAACCCGACTATTGCAGCTACCACCGCACCCAACACCAACCAACGTCCTAAAGTCATATATAACTACCTCGATATCCTGTGAGATGAAGATGACTGAACACGGCGTTTGTTACAGCTTTAAGCGCGACAATTTCCAACGCGACAACTCTGCTGATGCTGGAAGCACTCAACCGGCGCCGATCATCTGGCGAGTCGTTCCACATCGGGCTGAGACGAATCTCACCGTAGAACAATTCTCGACTAATCATTTCCGCCCATCATAGCCTCAAACCCTCAGGAGTACGCATGAATGTCACCTACCATGACCAAACCGACAGACTCGATTGGGAAGCCGTTAGACAAGCGCTCATCAGTGATGATTTCCACAACGGTAGAACCACAAATCAACTTAGACAATCGTTCGAGAACAGCTTGATTCGGTCATTTGCCATCGATGAAGAGACCTGCATAGGGACCGCAAGAGCTTTATCTGACGGTGTCGGTAATGCCTATGTAGTCGATGTTTGGACACAAAGTTCGCATCGCGGCCACGGGATCGGCAAAGCAATGATGCACAGATTGTTGGCTGAAGGGCCGGGCCAACATTTCTACCTGCAAACCGATGCAGATACCGTGACTTTCTATGAGGAACTTGGATTTAAAGCACAACCCGCAGGCATGAGCCTCGTTCAGGGTGGATATCTGCGGGGCTAAAATTAAAAGCTCAAGTACTTAAAACTGCAAGTATCAATGCTTTAAGTGTCAAAGCGCTCGTCTTCAAAGCTCTCGTCTTCAAATCCATGATCGTCAGGAACCAGATGTTGAATCAGAAAAGTTCGAGAACCCCTCGGAAACAAGCATGTCGAGCGTGCATCCCTGCCGCAATACATAGCTCAACACCAGGACCTCACCCTTCTCTTTGTTCCCGGTCATAACCCGCCGCAATCAGGTCACTCACGCTGATCGTGTCCCACCCGGGATTCACCGTATCAATCAGCCGTTCCAGCGTTACCCTTGGCGAGTGTTTCAGCACAAATTCACGTTCAACCGCATCGTCAACCGAGTGCATTGATTCAATATAAACCAATTTCTGCATGACACGTTTTTTTCGAAGCCTGCGATTTACCAACAGGCGATGATTGGTGATTCCACGTTTGAGATCAGACGTGACACCCAACGATAGGTGGCGGTGATGCCGGCTTGCGAGTATGTAGAGGTAGTAGCGCATGCCCACCAGTGTTGCGAATTCCGCTTTATGCTTAGAGCGGTGATCAACGAATTCTCTTGTGCGTCATTTCTGGCGTAGCAGCAGAAGGCCATCTGACGGTATGATGCGCTTCAAACGTGTCCCGATTTTCAGCATGTCGAATGAATCTAATCTCTGGCAACAACTTCAGCACCTTGCTGTTGATTCTGCAGATATCAGCATTAGCGAATTGTTTGCGGATTCCGGCCGTGTCTCAGCGTTCAGCATCACACTGGATGAACTGTACTTTGATTTTTCAAAACACCGGGTTACCCCGGCCGTCATGGAGCAGTTATTGGCGCTCGCGGAAGACATCGGGGTCATCGATCAAGCCAAGGCGATGTCTATGGGTGCCATGGTGAATCCCACAGAATCGAGACCTGCGCTGCACATGGCGCTTCGCCGGCCTAACCCTGCGCTGAACCCGCCCTTCATCGACCATATCTTTACAGAGCGAGAAAAACTCAAAGACCTGAGCCAGCAGATCAGAACGGGCCTCTGGCTAGGGGTGACAGGCAAACCCATAACCGATGTAATTAACATCGGTATAGGCGGCTCAGATCTTGGTCCCCGAATGGCCTGTTCCGCGTTAAGGGAATACCATGATGGTCCAAGGGTACATTTCATCTCCAATGTTGATGGCGCTGAGATCAAATCCCTACTCCCGACGCTGGATGCCGAGCGCACCCTGATTATCATCTCCAGCAAATCCTTCACGACTCAGGAAACCATGCTGAACGCCGCGACAGCGCTTGACTGGTTGAAAGGCGAGTTAAATCACGAGCACCCACAATCCACCAGCCATTGTATTGCGATCACAAGCAACACGGATCGGGCCAGTGCTTTCGGGATTGCGGATGAGCAAATGCTGACCTTTGCCGACGCTATTGGTGGCCGGTATTCCGTCTGGTCATCTATCGGGTTTTCCGTCTGCCTGGCGGTTGGCTATGATCATTTCTCTGACATGCTGGAAGGTGGCGCACTAATGGATGAGCATTTCCTCACCGCGCCTCCCGAGAAAAACATGCCACTGATTATGGGTTTGCTTGGTGTCTGGTATCAAAACTTTTTAGGCGCAACGAGTTATGCGGTTGTACCCTATTGCCAGCGACTCGGTGAGTTTGTTGATCACCTTCAACAACTTGATATGGAGAGCAACGGCCAAACAGCAACCGATCCTGGCGAAACTAGCAGCCAGATGACCGGACCCATCGTCTGGGGACAAACGGGAACCAATGGGCAACATGCATTTTTCCAACTCTTCCATCAGGGAATGCATCTTATTCCCGTAGATTTTATCGGCACGATCGAGGACCGACTGAGCAGCGCTGAACACCATCGTCTTTTAAATGCCAATCTGATCGCGCAATCGGAAGCATTAATGGCGGGCCAGTCCAGCACCGACCTGCATCAAAACTACGAAGGCAATCGACCCAGTAGTGTTCTCATGCTCGATTCACTCACACCGAAAACGTTGGGTATGCTGCTCGCCCTTTACGAACATCGTGTGTTCGTACAAGCCCGTATTTGGGGTATCAACCCATTTGATCAATGGGGCGTGGAATTGGGCAAAAAACTCGCGAACAACATCTTGAACGGCGAAGGGAAACACGATCCGTCGACTTCCCTGTTGCTCCAAAAGACCGGCCTGGCGGATTAGCGGTTGGCCCTGCTCCATCAAACCCGAAAAAACGGCGTACTCTATGAAGTTCGGACCGCGGGAGCTTCCAGGCGGCTCTATACCAACCGCGCTTTTCATACCCAATATCATCCTAAACATTTGTTCACGGGCGCGATCTGGGATTGTTTGAGCCTGCCCTCTCTGTGTCTTAATGAACCACCAAAACGGGTACTGGTGCTCGGCGTCGCCGGCGGGACGGTCATCCATCAACTTCAGCAATTACACGCGCCGACATCTGTCATCGGAATTGAACTTGATGCGATGCATATCAGTCTCGCCAAAAAGTATTTTTCACTCAACTATGACAATCTTCAGATCATTCACGCCGACGCTAAGGCCTGGCTCGCCGGGTCCAGAGCGACCTTTGATTACATCGTAGACGACGTGTTTCTTCATGCTGAAGACGGCGGCCAAGGAGATGGCGAAGCTGATCCAGCGCGCTCGGTCGAACTGGATATCAATTGGTTCGATCTGCTCAAAAAGCACTTGAGCCCTGATGGCGTGCTCATACAGAACCATATCGATGAAGCTCAGGCACAATTTGCATGCAAGCAACTCGCCAATACGCGGCTTATTCAGTTTGAGACACAGGGGTTCGAAAATCAGGTGCTTGCTGCCTTCCCACGGAATAAGAGCGCCGACCACTATAAGAGCCAACTAAAAAAACGTCTGGCTAACCTTAATGCTTCGGAACGCCGCCGGCTCAGACACACTACTCGCGAAGTAAATTGAAATGATCCTAGGCGCTATCTAGCCTCTTTCTGTTTCAGCACAACCGCTGCAACAAACAGCAAAACAAGGAACCCGAGGCAGATTTGGGAGGCCGCGCGGTAACTCCCTAAATGATCGACGGCAAGACTGAACGCGGCTGGCCCGACGGCACTCGCAAACACAGAGATGGATGTATTGAAACCGCTGACTTCGCCGAGGTAAAGCGGCCCAAAGTATCGGATAAACGCAAGATTGGACGTCACACCCCATAGACCGCCTCCCATGCCAAAGCCCACCGCAAGCATCCAGTAGCCCCAATTCTGATCGAGGTGTATCAAACCCCAGGCACCCACAATGAAGCTAAACAACATGATGATCAGGAACGGCTTTAATGGTGAACGGTCAACAAGGTAGCTACCTATCAGATTCGATAGTGTCGCGAAGATAGCGGCGGGGATGAAATAGCCAAATGCAGTCTCACGATCCAACCCCGCTTCGGCGAACACCGCGACAATATGAAAAGTCAGTGCCGTACCAAACAAAGCATGCATTCCAAGACTGAGCGCGTATATCCAGAAGATTGGCGATCTACGAGCCTCCTTCAATCCTATTGATGGCGCTTCTGCCGGCGCGTCGATGCTACTGCCTGGTTCTCCACCATCAGGCTCAAGGCCACAGGAAGCAGGGTTATCCCGAATAAAAACAAAAGCAGACACAGCGAACAGCACACCAACCAAGCCGGCCATGAACCAAAGGGCGCCACGCCATCCAAAATAGGCGATGAAAGCCGCCAGCATCAGAGGGGCCAGTGAAAAGCCGAGAGAGGTAAACACACTGCGAACACCACTGACTAAACCACGACGTCGCACAAACCAGAGCAGCAGGACATTACGCGAGCAACTCGTCAATACGCCCTGACCGAAAAAGCGCACACCAAAAAAACCAAGCAACATGAGCACGAAAGTGACATAGGTCTGGCCACCACCGAAAACACTCGTAATTAAATTAGAAAGAACGTCAACGCCGCTGATGTAAAGCACCATCACGCCAAGCGCAAAGGATGACAGCGCAATCATGATTCTACCGCCGAACCGGTCGTACCAACGACCGGCTTGTGTCAGAAACAGAGATGAACCAATCGTGCCAAAAAGATAGGCAAACGATAATTCCGTGCGGGTCAAGCCAAACGCCTCAATGAAGGAGTCAGTAAATACGGCCATACCCATGGTCTGGCCAGGAATACTGAACAGAAAACCTAGGGTCGAAAACAGCCACACTACCCATCCATAGAAAATGGGTGACTTTTTGGGGTCGAATGGCCAAGTTACAGAAATCACTTTGGGACTGCTTCAAAAGGAGCGCAGCATAGCATGTGGAGATAGCACGTAGGGACGACACGTCAAGATTGACGCCAAAGACATCACGCCCTAGATTGGATCACTTCAAACTTGTCAGCGAGGTTCGAGCCAACATGAAAAACATCCTGTTTATCACTGCAGACCAATGGCGGGCAGAGTGCCTTTCGATACTAGGTCACGCTGTTCAGACACCGAATCTAGACGCGTTGGCTAATGAGGGTGTTCTGTTCGCCAACCACTTCGCCAATGCTGTACCTTGTGGTCCTTCTCGGGCTAGTCTACATACCGGAATGTATCTCCAAAACCACCGCTCTGGCACTAACGGTACACCTTTGGATTCACGGCACACCAACTGGGCGTTGGAAGTCCGAGCCAAAGGGTACGACCCGGCCCTATTTGGATATACCGATACCGCAAATGACCCGCGAGATTTCGCGCCTGGCCACGAGCATCTTAAGTCCTACGAAGGCCCTTTGCCCGGGATTAATCCAGTCTGCATGATGGGTACGTTTCCTGATGCCTGGGCCGGCTGGTTGGGCGAACAGGGGTACGACATTCCAGACCCAAACTGGAAGTTCTACACAAACAAGAAACAACAACCCGAATATGAAGACGGCGGCGATGCGCCTGCCCCCTTGTCACTGCCGGCCAACATGCATGACACCCACTTTATGGTCGATCAAACCATAAAATACATCTTTGAGCAGACCAAGCCATGGTGTGTTCACCTCTCACTGCTCCGTCCGCACCCACCCTGGGTTGCTCCTGAACCCTACAACGCCCTGTACCCGCCAGAAACCCTGATGGATTTCGTCCGCCACGAAGATGTTCAAACGGAAGCCGCCCAGCACCCTTTCATGGATGCCTGGCTGAAACGTCCGCGAACCGCAGCTCACGCTGACGACAAAAAAACCGCAAGACTCAAAGCCTCATATTTCGGCTTAATGACCGAAGTCGATCACAATCTGGGACGCCTCTTTACCCACTTAAAAGAAACGAACCAATGGGAAAACACGCTGATCATTTTTACCTCCGATCACGGGGAACAAATCGGCGATCACTGGCTGATCGGGAAAATGGGTTACTTCGATGCATCTTATCGAATACCGATGATTGTTCGGGACCCGGATGCCAAGGCGACACGCGGCAAACAGATACAGGCATTCACAGAAAACGTCGACGTGATGCCCACCATGCTGGATTGGCTAGGATTCGACATCCCGCACCAGTGCGACGGCAGATCACTCATGCCGATCCTAAAAAACGGCGGCACACCCGCAAATTGGCGCGACGCTGTACACTACGAATTTGATTTCAGAGACGTTGCGCAAGGCACCGAACTCGAGAATGCCCTCAACATCACCCTGCATCAATGCACTCTAAATGTGATACGTGATAGC
>JBLIIB010000092.1:0-12827 GCA_047634795.1 Candidatus Azotimanducaceae bacterium
AAGGCGACATCTAACGTGCGTAGATAGTAGCCGGCGAAGGCTTTGGGGGTAATAGGGCTGATGCTATCGACTTCAAATGCTGCTCTAAATTCGGTTTCAAGTTCGTGGAAGATCGAAAGAATAATCCTTTCCTTGTTCTTGAAGTGGTAGTAAAGATTCCCCGGGCTGATCCCGAGCGCGTCGCAGATATGATGTGTCCCGACAGCCTGAGAACCCTGTTGGTTCATGAGATCGCGGCTGGTCGTTAAGATGCGCTGCTTGTTGTTCACTCTAGGGAACCTCTGATTAATTCGCCGGGCTAAGGCTTGGCTCTCGGCCGGACTTTTGGCTTGACCCACAGCTTGACTATAAATTAATTAGAGTAAATACTCTAATTTTAGACGCTGAGGAAAGAATATGAGTGTGAATATTTCTGTCTCTCCATCAAGCTCTCCATCAGGGGAGGAACATCCGAGGATGACGGTGCGTCAGGTGCCGTTTTTGTTTGCAGCAAAATCTCGAAGTGTGGGCCGCCGGAAGACCTGGCACGAATCGAAACCGGAATTTGCTCATATTGTGAACGCCGCCTCGATCGCCATGCCGTATCTGGAGCCCTATTTAATTCGCACCATGCGTGTTGCTAGGCCTATGTTGAAGGATGCGCTGCTTGAGCAAGAATTAGATTTTTATATTCGCCAGGAAGCAACACACTACAAACAGCACAAAAAATTCAACACAACATTGATCGATACGGGTTATCAAAGTGTTGGTGAGCTCGAAGAGCAACTGAGCCAGGATTACGAAAACCTCGAAGCCGGTCGTTCACTAAGATTTAACCTCGCCTATGCTGAAGGGTTTGAATCTATGGCGCTGGCACTCGGCGAAATGTTGATCGAAGATCGAGAATATCTTTTTGGTGGTAGCGATTCGTCGGTTGCCTCGCTGGTGCTCTGGCATTTCGTCGAAGAAATAGAGCACAAGAATGTTGCTTTTGATGTGTTTGATCATCTATATGGTAGTTATCTTTGGCGCATGGTGGGTTTGTTCTATGCAACAGGCCACATCTTTTGGCGAACGGGTCAGGGTTATCGCGCTTTATTGAAAGAGGATGATCGGTGGTCTTCGATGAGCAGCCGATGGAAACTTGCGAAGTTACTCGTGCGTATTCTTCGCAATATAGCGCCAAAATGGTTGAGGATTCTTAGACCGGGGTATCATCCCAGCCAGGTGAGCGACCCGACATGGGGATTGGCTTGGTCGGATCTTTTTTCGACTCGTGAAGAAGGTGCCGCTCAGCTGGATACGTCTAGACTTGATGCTGATCTGCCCGTAGCAGTTCCGGAGGCTTTGAATCATGAATGAATTTGTTCGTTCTACTATCACTAAGCGCACACAGGCCCTGTTCTTCCTCAACGGCCTTGGCCTCTTCGTCGCGGGCATCGTTTTCGGCTGGGCCTGGTTTTTCCATTTGTTGCAAGAGATTGTGTTGTGGCCACTGCCCGTGCAGATAGATGTTCAGGTTCCCGGTGACTCCAGAGCTTTTCGCATGGGACATATGGAAGCGATTACTCAGGGCTTGCTCCTGATGGCGCTCGCTTTTGGCGGCCAGTTCATGCAATTGTCGAAAATAGAATTTAAGTGGCTATTTTGGACAGGGCTTACTACTGCTTGGTTGTTTACCCTGCCAGCCATGGCTAATACGTTTTTTGGCACTCGGGGGCTGGCTTTTGGTGGTGGACCCTTTAAGGCGAGTCTGGCAAACGATGTCATTTATCTGTTTGGATGGCCGCCCGTCATGTCGGTGCATCTGCTCTTTGCGCTGGCAATGCTGGGGGTTTGGCGCTATCTCCAGAGTGATCAGGCAGCCACGTGATGTCGGAAGCGGGATAACTGCCTAAGTGTGCTGGGTCCCCTTTAGGAACGTCGGTAAATCCGGATCTACTGTTATCCTTTCGTGCTGGATAGATTAATGATCGTCATATGTTGGGTTTCCAATCTCCACCTTAGGTCTCGAAAATTGCAATAGTTTAGAGCGTTCATTGATGTGGCGTCACCGGGAAAAATTCAGAACCTATCACGTCGATTGCAGACTTCGGCTGACATCGCTGACCGAAAACAGGGTCTAGGATATAGGGTTTAGGAGCGATGCACTTTCGTTGCAGATGCCGAGATGGTGTGTAGCATAACCAGACAGATACGTTGAGCGCTTACTACAACATGGAGAACGCGTCAGTTTCATATACCCCGCGCAGAATGCTATGGGTTGCGTGGTTGGCCGCAGCAATACTGGGGATAGGTTTATCGCTGCAAACGCTGACCTATGATGAGTTCTCTCAATCCTATTTTCTTCTAGGGATAGATTCTTTTTATCATGCTGCCCGTATTCAGGATGTTGTTTCGGGTTTGCAGTTTTATGAATGGGACATTCGTGGGTATTACCCCGATGGCGCCTGGGTAGCGTGGCCCTGGGTTTTCGACAGGGTGCTTATTGTGCTGTCAGATTGGTATGTCCAATTTACCGATGGGAATGCACTTACGTTCTTGGTGCATCTCCCGCCGTTCTGGTTTGTCATTAATCTGGGTCTGTTTACCCTCCTGTGTATTCGGTCAAACCTGCATTCCGCCACGGCTGCTGCTTTGTTGCTGTGTTTTGCGCTATTACCACTCGCTCAGCAATTACATCTCGCCGGTCGTATTGACCATCATTTTGCGGAACTCACAGCGGTTTTGGTCGTGACGTTGACCTTGCTTCATTGGATAGATCGGCTGAAAAATAACGGGGCTGCCTTTCTCGCTGGGCTCTCGTTGGCATTGGTTAACGGGATCAGCAACGGTCTTTTTATCCTTCAGATACCCGTGCTCACGGTGCTTGGATTGCTTTGGTTGGGCGGCGGCACGCTGCCAAAGAAAAGTGCTCTAATCTTTGCGGCTACCCTTAGCCTGGCGACTCTGTTGCAGGTTGTTATGTCGGAACCTTTCTGGGCGCAAGAATTTCATTATTTCGTGATGTCTGGATTCCATGCCTATATTGCTGCGTGTGCATCACTGATCGTTTTGTTTTTTGCACAGACCAAACCCGGGCCCGTTACGGTGGGTGGTTTGCTGGGGTTGGGGTTGGTGTTAAGTCTACCGGTCATCGGCACATCAATTCACGGTCTGGGGCACCTGGGAGCTACGAGATTTAACCCATTGGAAACCGTATCGCTCTTCGATTTGAACTTGGTCTCGGTTCTGGTTCTCTATTCTCCTCTGGTGTTCTTTGCGCCGATCGCGCTTGTGACGCTGCTTTTTTGCTCCGCGGATCGAAGTAAAATTATTGTCGTAGGAATCTTCGGCGCATTCGGGTTGCTGTTGTTAGTTGCGCAGACTCGATTTGCGGTTTATGGCGTGCTTGCGTTGTTGCTCCCTCTGGGAATATCGATCGACTATTTCCTTCGTCAGCGATTGCCGGTTGTCCTACTCAATGGACTTTTGTTGGCGCTTTGCGGCTCGATGATTTACGTGGCAACGGTCGCATCAGATCATCATCGAATAGAAGACTGGAATCCAGAATACTTTGAGAATTTGAAGATTTATCAAGCGCTGGGCGAGCTTTGTGAAGATGACCCATCACTGGCATTAGTCCATCCGAATCAGGGGCACTATGTGTTGTTTCATTCAAATTGTGCTGTCGTTTCAAACAACGCCACGATTTCGCCGCGGCACATCAAGGCACGGGAGCAGACGATGCGGTATCTTGAGATGGAACCGACAACGTTACTAGCAGCCTTGCCAGAATTGAAGTTTATAGCCGTCACGCGACATGACGGGATCGAAGCGTTTGAGCGGCCGGAAGCTTTGCGCAGGAATAACCTGGGTATGTACCGAGCATTGCTGATTGATGATCCAACTCAGCTCCCGCCGCGTTTCGAGTTACTTGGTACAGTGCGGGCAGGAAGAGGTAACGAGGTTTACCCCCTGAGCAGGTTGTTCAGAATCAAACCGATCCAGAACAATCCTTAAGGACCTTTTTCGAGCGTTTGAATTAGGCGTAGCGGTCAAGCACGGTGACATGCAAAGTGCCTAACGTACAAATCTATGTTGGCGGGTTTACCTGGAATACTTCTTTCGCGCGGCCCGACCATCGTGGCCCGACCATCGTGGCCCGACCATCGTGGCCCGACCCATCTGCGCAAAGGCAAAGAAGAACAATGCCGGATGTACGGGTAGATCAGGCGGCGGTCGCTGAGTCGCTTCGCCAGCGACTTCAGCGTAGTGGCTCGGAAGCAGATTAGATGCGGCGGTTACCGTTGAATATGGCCTAAATTGGATGTACCTGAACCGGCAGGTTTGTGATGCCTCGCACAAAGCTGGAACGAAGTCGCTCGGGCTTGCCCACAACTTCGACCTTGTGAAAACGCTGCAGGATTTCTTCCCATAGGATTCTGAGCTGCATCTCAGCCAGTCGGTTGCCCATGCAGCGATGAATGCCAAACCCGAACGACAGGTGATGCCGTGCCTTGGGCCGGTCGATGATAAAGGTGTCAGGGTTGTCGATGACGTCACCGTCACGATTTCCTGAGATGTACCACATTAGCAATTGGTCATCTTTTTTGATTTGTTTGCCCCTGATTTCGATATCCTGATTAGCGGTTCTTCGCATGTAGGGAAGGGGTGTTTGCCAGCGGATAATTTCGGGAACCAGACTCGAAACCAATGCGGGGTTTTGACGGAGCTTTTCGTACTCGTCCGGGTTTTCGTTAAGCGCCAGCAGACCGCCACTAATCGAATTCCGTGTTGTATCGTTTCCGCCAACGATGAGCAGAATAAGGTTGCCAAGGAATTCGTGGGGTGCCATATCTTTTGTGCCCTCACCATGCGCCAACATCGAAATGAGGTCAGTCCCGGGGTTTTCCATGGTGGCTCGTTCGTTCCAGAGTCTCGTGAAGTATGCGAGGCATTCCATGAGCTCATCGCGACGCTGTTCCGCGGTGTCGACAATCCCAGTGCCGGGTGGAGCGGTCGCGACGTCGGACCAGCGGGTCAATTTGCTGCGATCTTCAAATGGGAAATCGAAAAGGGTCGCCAGCATTTGAGTGGTGAGTTCAATGGACACCAGGTCGACCCAGTTAAAGGTTTCACCCACGGGCAGGCCATCGAGTATCTTAATCACTCGTTCGCGGATGATGCCCTGCATTTTAGCGAGATTGGGCGGCGCGACGACGCCGCTGACTGTTGCGCGTTGCAGATCGTGCTTCGGTGGATCCATCGCAATAAAATTAGTGAAGTTCAGCTCTTCAGAATTAGGTTCCAGATCAACACTGGGTCCAAGCACAATGCCGTGGGCGGAAGAGAATAGTTCATGGTTCGTGTCAACGAACATGATGTCTTCGAACTTTGTGATCGACCAGTAGCGACCAATCATGGGGAGTTCGTTGAGGTGAACCGGATCTTCTTCTCTAAGGCGTTTAAAATGTGCCCAGTGAATATCCTGTTGAAACAGACGGCCGTCAATCGGATTGATGTCTTCGATCGGGACAGCATACGGATCCGTGATCACAGGCGGGGCATCAGGTCGTAAAAATGGGCTCATGAAAGGTGTGGGCTCGGCTTTCTTTTCGCTCATTGCAGTTCCTCCTCAATTACCTCTATTAAAGCACACCGCATGCGGTTTTCGAGTTTGTTGCTGCAGCCCCCCATAGATAGTGTGCGGGCGCCGATGCGTGTTGGCAGGCGCCACAGATTGGAAGGACAAACGCGAACACGAAGCTATGAGTACAATCAATGGGTGTTGCGAGGAACTGAGCTGCGGCCGGAACAGGGGGGTCGCCGCCCGGGTTTTAATCGCTATGGAGCAGGACTTTTGAAGGCCTGATGGCGCAAGTCGGAGTTTTTTACTTTGTGCCGGGGAACTTCAGAATTTTGGCGGTGGCTTGAAGCAGACCAGATTTGGCGGGTTTAACAAAAGCCTTGTAAGCCTTCGTCATTTTTGGCGCTAATGCTTCATAGCGAATCCATTCGTTTTCGCCGTTAAAGTCGACGCTGTCGTAATCCGCGTCAAACTGGCCTGACATCAGATATTGTTCCGTGAACGATTGACCGGGTTCTGTGAGTTGTTCCGGCTTGAGCTCACCGTGCAATTCCATGGCCATAAAGTCGGCGCCGGTTAAATCATGCATGCGAACTCGGGTGGCCGTACTGCCGGCACTTTTTTCGACGTGGGGTGCGAACATTTGGTTGGATACGAGCCAGGCAACGAAGGCGCCAAGCCTTTCTGCATTGCGCTGCGTACCGCCCAAAATCATTGATTTATATGTTTTCATCGCTTGCCTGAGATTCTTGAAGCGGCCGTATTGTACCTGTTTTTTGAACGATTGTTGGGCTGCGTTGCTAGACCTGATGATCCCGCGGGCGTTACAGTGTAGGAGTCGAAACCAGCGCCCGGAGATTCCTGATGGCTTATGTCGAGAACCAAACGATTCATGATGCCGATTCTCATGTGATGGAGCTACCAGAGCAGATATTGAATTTCATGGAGTCGAAGTATGTAGAGGCTTTTAAGCCGCATGTTCGACATAAGGATGCTGGGTGGCTTGATCGAATCAGATCCAGTCATGAAGACTCGGACTACCGGGAAAGTGCGGAAGCGGAAATTTTAGCTCGCCGCGGGCATGAGGCGCATGGCGCATTTATAAAAGAAGATCGACCCACAACATTGGACTATCTTGGTTTCACCAGCCAATTGGTGTTCACCACGGATGCGTTGGGCAACTACGAACTTGAATCAGGCAACACCAACGATTTGGCTATTGCCGCGGCGAGAGCCCACAACCGGATGATGGTCGAGTTCTGTTCAACAGATCGCCGACTCTTGCCCACGGGTTATGTTCCATTGGTGGATATTGCGCGGGCACCAATCATTGCAAAAGAGGCGATTGAGCTAGGGTGCAAGGCGCTGACGATCCCCTCAACCTGCCCGCCGGGTCATTCACCCTCACACTTGGGTTTTGAGCCACTTTGGGCGCTGGCGCAGGAAGCGGGTCTGCCGATCCTTTTCCATGTTGGCGGCGAAGAAAAAATGAACCCGGCATACCATAAAAACGAGATGCCGGAAGTGCTCGATTTTCACGGCGGTGCGGAGAATTTCACGTCTACAAGTTTCATGACGATCCCCTTGTCGCTTTGGCAAACCATGTCGGTGTTGATTATCGATGGTGTTCTGGATCGACATCCTCGGTTGATGTTTGGCGCCATTGAACTCGGTGCTTCCTGGGTGCCCGGCTGGATGCGGTATTTGGATGCGGGTGTTGCTGCCTTTGTAAAAGGCGAAGATCGGTTGAAGAAATTGTCTGAAAAACCTAGCGACATCGCTCGTCGTCAGTTTCGGGTAACGCCGTATCCTCACGAACCCACAGGGTGGATTATTGAAAATAGCGGGGATGAAATTTGCCTTTTTTCATCTGACTTCCCTCACGTAGAAGGTGGGCGAAATCCCATGAAGCGGTTTTCTGAAGCGTTGGAAGGCACGACCAACGTTCAGCAGCAGCGTTTTTTTCGCGACAACTTTATTGACCTTATGGGTAATGGGTTAGATGCATCGCTTCATGATCATCCGTCGGTCAAATCGTCGGGATAATTCGTTCTGCGCTGATCAATCACCTTAATCGCCGCCAATTCTCGTCATCGTTTTGAACCTCCCTATCGACTCCGGCGGGCTGGGTGATGGTAGGATGCCGAAAAATAATAAAGATACCCGCAACGTGATGACACTTCGAGACTATCTCACGCTCAATCCCGGCTTACTGATTAAGCTGTTGTGCCTACCCATTTTGGCGGTTATTACGTCACCTGTTCTAGCCGCCGAAAATTGCGAGGGTGTGTCTCCGACGCCGAGTCTTGAGGAATCCTACAGCGAAGGCTGGGGTATTGATCACCGCAATCGGCGATATCAAACTAGGTCTTTGATCAATGCCGACAATGCCGGTTCGCTGTCGCTGAAGTGGGTCTATGGTCTTTCTCATGAACAGCCGCGCTCGTTTCCGTACATCACAGAAGACACCGTCTTTATTGGCGACAGCAATCACGGTCTGGTTGCGCTGGAACGAGAGACAGGATGCGAGCGCTGGGTCTATGAGTTTGATGGAATAATCACCAGTGCGATTTTGGCCGGGGTCATAGATGATCGGCAGGTTCTAATTTTCGCCGCAAGGTTTTCCGGCGTCTACATCGTTGATGCGCTTGAAGGCACCTTGGTCAGGCATCTGACGCTGGAAGAAGAGCCCATCCCACTGTATTCGGGCACACCGCTCGTCGCAGACGATTTGATCTTTGTGCCGATTGCGTCGATGGAAATTGGGCTTTCTGCGAACCCTTTTTATGGTTGTTGCACCACTAGTGGGGGCATGGCTGCGTTCAATATGGCAACGGGTGATTTACGTTGGTATCTACCAACTATTGAAGAAGAAGCCAAAGTTACCGGGAGCCATTTCTTTTTTGTCCAGGAACATGGGCCGAGTGGTGCGCCGGTTTGGGGCGCCCCCGCCTATGATGAGGAGCGTGATCTCGTTTTCTACGGTACTGGACAGAACTATACGCACCCTACGACTAAAACCAGTGATGCGATTTTCGCGGTTGACGCGAGTACCGGCAAAGCTCGTTGGGTGGTTCAGTTTACTGAAAACGATGCTTTTAGTGCGGCCTGTAACATGTCGATGAACCATCCGAATTGTGCGAAGCCGACAGGACCAGACCTGGACTTCGGCGCGCCAACGTTGCTAACACGAACGCCTTCTGGTGTTGATTTATTGCTCGCTGGACAAAAGTCTGGGGATATCTATGCGATGAATCCTGATACCGGTGCAGTGCTTTGGTCTAAAAGATTAGGACGAGGCGGCATTATTGGGGGCGTACACTGGGGGCTGTCGGTTAATGAAGCATTGGGTTTGGTGTTTGTTCCTATTAGCGACAAACAAGTGATGGGTTTTCCAACGCCGGGTGTGCCAACGCCAGGTTTATATGCATTAGATATTGAAACCGGTGAACAGCGCTGGCACTACTCGCGTGAATCTCGCTGTGCAGACGAAGAATGTACCTACGGTTTATCCGGTGCCATTACGGCGACGAACGACATTGTGGTGACCGGCAACATGGACGGTAAGCTTGAGATTCACTCGGCCCTAACGGGTGAGTTGATCTGGACCCATGATTCCTGGCGGGACTATGAGGCAACGAATGGTTTGCCGGTGAATGGTGGTTCGTTCGATGCTCACGGCCCGATGATTGCAGATGACCTATTGCTGGTAACCTCGGGTTATCAATATGTCGGCAGCCAGCGTGGTGGGAATGCGCTATTAGTCTTTCAACTGGATGCGTCTGATGAATAATACTGATGCGGTTCCGCCGCCTCTTGCAGGACGATTTCGAAGACTGATCGCCACCACCATTGATGCAGTGCTTGTGCCGACATTGACGATTCTACTCATTATGGTCTTTGGCGTGGTGGAGCATGCAGAAGACTACGCAGATTACTGGCTTGTGGCGCATATGCTTGGTCTTGCGGCGCTCAGCTATCTCTTGCTGAACGGTTACGGTCTTTGGCGCCGCGGCCAAACCCTGGGTAAAAAATTGTGCGACATCGGGGTCGTCGCGATTGATCAGGGGCATATAACGAGTGCTAAGCCGTCATTTTGGAAGTTGATTTTGATTCGCGCGTTGTTTTTCCCGCTGCTATTTGTAGCGATCATTCCTTGGTACGTTATTGTACCTTTGATTGATCTTGTGTTTATCTTTCGAGGTGATCGACGTTGCCTGCATGACTTGATCAGCGGCACGGCTGTGATTGATGTAGGCAGCAAACTCCAAAAATAATAATCCATCGAACGGAGTAAATATGAAAATATTTTTTAGTATTGTATTGGTGCTGTCTCTGCTTACCGAAGTAATGGCTGCGGCTTCACTAATAGCAGGTCCAGGCGGTATTCAAGAACCAGGATTGGGTAATCAGTGGACCATGCATTATGGTTTCGCTGCGTTTGCGATTGCCAGCTTGTCCATTTGGACTTGGCCTTACCGCAGTGAGCTTCCAGCAGTAACGCTCGCGCTTGGCGTGCTGATGACCTTTCATACCGGGCTTGCGATCTCTCTGGCAGTCGCGGGTGATCAACAAGCGGGTATGGTCATCCACAGTGTATTGGCGGCGCTTTCCATCGTTTTGTTTACGCAGCGCCGTCGATGGTGCGAATCAAAGGAATTAATCAATGAGTAACTTTTGTACTTCATTACGGCGGTTGATTGTCCTGCTACTCCTGTCGACTCCAGCGGCCGCAGTGGAGGTTGATTTGACGCGGCATTTTTCAACCTATTCCTCCGTAAACTCCAAGATGGAGCTCCCGTTCTTCGGTGTCCCGGGCGAGGCAAGGCTTATTGTTTCAGCGTCTCCCGATACCAGAGCAACGATATCTCTAAATGGTGAAATGGTATTCACTTTCGATGGCGAAATGAATTCGCCCGAAGAGCAAAAAATAACGCTTCAGGAAAGCAATACGATCAGTGTTGAATCAATCGGTGAGTATCCGGTGATGGTTCGTATCAAACAACGCGCAGACATCACCCTTAACGTGCAATCACGGATTCATTTCAACGCGAATGTCCTCGATTTTGAGGCCGCTCGAGCTTTTTACGGTATGTTGGGCTTCGACACGATTAGCGGATTCCCTGATACCAACACATTAGCGATGGCGCGTGCGATCGGGATAAAAACCCCGACCGAATACGATGGATCAAAAGGCGATTTCGCCGGCGGGTATTTGTTGCATGGAGAGCTTATAGGTCCGGACGGGTTCTGGGGTGGAGTGATCGACCTGATTGAATTTACGATCCCCAGGAATGAAGAACCACCCTATGAGTCCGTCAACCGGTTGGGGATGGCCAGCGCCGCGATGCTCACGACAGACATAGGCTCAGATTATGCATACATGCAGGCGCAAGGGGTGGAGATGCTGTCCGCGCCAGTGACCCGTGCAGATGGGTCAAGGTTTTTGGTGTTTAAGGATCTAGATGGTGTTTTCTACGAGCTGATTGAAACGGAAGGTGAGGTAGTAGAATCAACGACCACTCAGATCTATAAGTTGGATCATGTAGGGATCAACGTGAGTGATCTTGAAACTTCGACGGCCTGGTATCAAATGTTTGGATACGAAAAGACATCGTCGTTGCCCTCAACGGAATCTGAAGAAGTAGCGCGTGCGATGGGATTCGATCGGGCTTTTGAAAGAAAAGGTCATAGGGTGACTCACGTGCGTGATGCATCAACGTTTGAATTAGTGCAATGGATTACGCCTTTTGATGCAAGACCGCCTTACCCCATTCCAGTTAACCACTTAGGTATTCACCGCACGGCTTTTGCCACCACCGACATTGAAGCAGACGTTGCGGCGCTTCGTGCGCAGGGCGTTGAGTTTGTCTCACCTATCACGCCTTGTTGCTCCGGGGATGATTCATCTTCGAGCATCATAGCGTTCTATGACCCTGATGGGACGATTGTCGAATTGGCACAGCAGCCCTATTGGTTGGGCGTAGTGCTTGATGTCATTGGTTGGTTCCGGTCCGTTTTCTAGACGGATCGTAAGTTAGCCGAAAAATACTCCTAAGGTTTCCCGTTCCCAAAATGGTGGCTTCCCTATGGTCGTCATTAAAGAGTGCCGTAACGCAATAGTGATACCTGAGCTTTAGGCAGGCCCAATAGCTAGGTGAGAGCCTAGTAAGGCAGGGTTGCCGCGGGAATGACGTTTGGTATTTGCTCAGCTTGTTCGCGGGCTAGGTTGATGACGCGGCCCTGGTAGAGAGATAAATCCATAAGGACAGGGTGTTCATCGCTGGCTGGTTTCCGCGGATTCTGTTTTTGGCTTATCTGAAATTGGCATTAAAAGAAAAACCAATGTTCAACCGTCGAGCCCATCTAGATGACATGAATCTCGTCATAAAGAGACATTATTGATGGTTTGTCCGCGTGGACAAAGAGAGGAATCGTTGGATTTTGATCGCGTACTGGATAGTATAAAGTCTTATTCCTAAGGGTTGTACGCGACGTTTTAGTTGGTCATTGGTGTCGCGTAGGGATCAGGTTTATGAAGTATCAAATAAAATTTTGCCACACTATTGTTTTGGCGTTGTCATTGCTTTTGACAGCGTGTGAAAAGTCGCTTTACGTCATGCACATCAATGATGTCTATCGTATCAATGGCGTAGAAGAAGGCGAAAAAGGCAGCTTTGCGCGACTGCGAACGCTTCGATCAGAACTGGAAGAGGATCACGAGGTTCTTATGCTGCACGGTGGCGATTTTCTGTTTCCCTCGCTCGAATCAAGAATCACGGATGGCGAGCACATGATAAAGGTCATGAATCTGCTCGACGGTGACAGTTCAGGCTTATGGGACGAACGGTTTTTGGTTACGTTGGGTAACCATGAGTTCGATCAGGATGATGCGGACGAAGCTCATATTCTTCAGGCTAGAATAGATGAATCACGGTTTGATTGGTTGAACGGTAATGTTGTTTGGAAAGTGGAAGGTGGCAAGGCGTTGATCTCAGCAGAGAATCTGAAGCCCTACGTCACGCGAATGATTGGTGGCATCAAAGTGGGTGTTTTCGGCTTGACGATCAACTCCAAAATACCGGGCTATGCAGAAACGATTGATGGGGACTATGCGGCGAAGGCGCAGGTGATGTCGAAACATTTACGTGCGAGCGGTCATGACGTTGTGATAGCGCTAACCCATCTTAGGATGTCAGATGATGTGAAAGTGTTGATAGCGTCCGGTGAAGATGGGCCCGATATTATTTTCGGTGGTCACGAGCATAATCGTCAATGC
>JBLIIB010000093.1:0-12677 GCA_047634795.1 Candidatus Azotimanducaceae bacterium
AAAGCGTTAAGAAGGGCGATCGAAGAAGCCGAAATTCAACGGCACGCAAGCTCGCATACTTTCAGGCATTCATTCGCGACTCACGCGTTGGAAAATGGCGTTGATATTAGAACAGTACAGCAGCAGTTGGGTCATTCATCACTGGAGACAACAGAGATTTATACTCACGTACTCAAACGCGGCGGTATGGCCGTTAGGAGCCCACTAGAGGATATCTACGAAGAAACATCCGGCGTTAATCATCCAGTCTGTGTTTGGCTTCCAGATCTTCACGTAACGTTTTTGATGCAAGGTAATAGTGCAATGCAGACCAGATGTTACCGCTCACGGCCAGAATCAGAAGTGAATAGCGTATTGATTCCTCACCGTAATCGGCTTTTAGCGAGTCAGATAAAACGCCTGCGAATACAGGCCCAAGGCCAAGCCCAATCAGATTCAGCACAAAAAGGAGTATCGCCGATGCCAGGCTGCGCATCGCCGGCGTGACCAATGTTTGGGTCATGGCAAATGTGGGGCCCAGGTACATCGGGCCCAATATGGCGCCGGGTACCGCCAGAAGCAGCGCTATATAAGGATCGTTCGTGGTGTAAAACAAATAGGCAAAGGGCACTGATACAAGAGTCGCAATGCCCGGCACACCCATGTACCAACGTTTATCTTTCTGACCCCAGCGATCGCCCAGGAAGCCGCCCAGATAGGTGCCTATCATGCCGGTAAGCCCGATCAGGAAAAGGTACGTAGATGTTTCAGCCAGGCCAAAGCCATGAACCCGGATGAAGAAAGAAGGTATAAAGAGTGCAACGCCGTAACCCACAAACGCATGCAATGCGCCTGCAAAACTTAAATGGCGAAAAGATTTAAGGCTCGCCATGAACCTGATTGTGTCACCGATTGGCACCTGTTCTTTTTTGACCACGACACCGATAGGTTCTGAATATCCGCGAGGCGGCTCCTTTACCGTGAAGTAAACAATAGCGGCCACAATAATGCCCGGCACGCCCACCACCATGAAGGCAGTACGCCAACCAAAATACTCGCCGATCCAACCACCGGCTAGCGTCCCAATGGCGCCGCCAATAGGAATTCCTAGCGCATAAACGGAAAGCGCAGTGGCGCGTTTTTGTTCCGGATAATAGTCTGAAATCAAAGAATGAATCGGCGGAGAGCAGCCCGCTTCGCCAACACCTACGCCAATTCTTGCGACCAACAACCCCCCGAAGGACTTCGCCGTTGACGTGAACACCGTCATGACGCTCCAGATCACCATGGCCAGCGCAATAATGTTTTTACGCACGCCCACATCGGCCCAACGCGCAATCGGGATGCCAGCAAAAGTATAGAAAATAGCAAAGGCGATGCCGCCAAGCAGCCCTAGTTGCGTATCTGACAAGTGGATTTCTTGCCTGATGGGCTCAATCAGAATCGAAAAGATTTGCCGGTCGACAAAGTTGATGACATAAACCAGCAGGAACAAACACAGTGCGTAGGTTCGATAGCCCGGGCTGATCTCGACGGCTTCTTGTTCCTGAACTTGCTCTTGTTCTTGTTCTTGTTCCAAATCGCAGCCCTCGACACATCTTCGGCTCGACGATGTCGCAAAGCACGGGCAACAGTAATAGCATGATCAACAGGCCAATACCAAAAAGGGAAAGCGCCAAATTGAAGGCCAACAAACTGAAAGCCAAAAATGGCAAAATCGAGTAGTGATCATTAAGGGGGGATAAAGTGAAAGTCGCGGTGGTAGGTGCAAGCGGAATTGTGGGTCGCGCCCTGTTAGAACATCTGACGGAAATCGGCGTTGCATCGATTGGCATTTCAAGAAGAGCCCCTGCCGATTTACCTGAGGCGACATTCCTGTCGCTTGACCTGACAGACAAGGCCGCCTGCGAGCAATGCGCGGATCGGTCGCTGTCTGATGTAACACATCTGGTTTACGCGGCGCTCTATGAGATGCCGGGGCTCATCGAAGGCTGGCAGGCCGAAGAGCAAATGAACACCAACCTCAGTATGTTGCGCAACCTGATTGAACCCATGGAAAAACATTCCTCGCTCAGGCACATCACGCTGCTACAGGGAACAAAGGCGTACGGCGCCCATGTGGCACCGATGAAAATTCCCGGGGTCGAAAGTGAACCACGCCACCCTCATAAGAACTTCTACTGGCTGCAGCAAGATTATGTTGAAGCCAAGTGCGCTGAACACGATTGGCACTATACGATCTGGCGCCCCCAAATTATATTCGGGCATGCGCTTCACGCGCCAATGAATATGTTGGCCGCCATTGGCGTCTTTGCTGCCATTGCGCAGTCAAAGAAGGAACCATTGCACTATCCCGGAGGACCGTCAGCCGTAACAGAAGCAATAGACGCTAATCTTTTGGCTCAGGCAATTAGCTTTGGCTTAGACAATAGCGATTTTGCCAACCAGGTTTTTAACATCACAAACGGTGACGTTTTTCGATGGCAAGATCTGTGGCCGGCATTGGCAAACACCTTCAATCTGGAGGTTGGCGAGCCCAGAAAAATGCTGCTATCAGAAACGCTATATTTAAAGGAAGCTCGCTGGCAAAAGGTTGTCGAAAGCAAAGGCCTGCGGCCCTACACGATACGAGAACTTGTGGGCGATTCCTTTTACTACGCAGATGCGCTATTCAATACCCGTGGCACCAAACCACCGCCGCCAGCGCTACTGAGCACCATAAAGCTGCGGCAGGCGGGGTTCTCCGCCTGCCTGGATACTAGCGACATGTTTGATCAGTGGGTTCAGAAACTTCAGGCACTAAAGGTGCTGCCTTAAAGGCGCTGCCTCCCGATTGAACCTAACCCCAAAGACGGCAGGTTATTCTTTGTAAATGCCGTCTTCGCCATACTGATCGGATGGTCCGGGCCCTTCTGGACCAAGTCTACCTTCGTCACCAAAATGACCGCGGCCCGGCACAAAATTCACTTCGACACGAATACCGTCCGGATCTTCAAACAAGACAGAGTAGTAACCTGGCGCAAAGTGCGAGCCGTCTTCCGGGCCATGAACGATGTTCACATCTGGCAGGCTCGATACGAACGCGTAGATATCATCAACATCGCTGGCTTTGCGCGCCCGCAGGCAAAAATGATGCAAACCGCTAGTATCCTGATCGAAACCGACCGATTTTTTCTCTTCGGGCGCTTCTCGAATCAAAATACCGGTTCGACTACCGATGCAATAGAGCGTCGTTTCGTTCTTAACTAGCGTTTTCATTTCGAGAAAGTGGCAAAATTTTTCCCAGAACGGCATACACTTTTTAATGTTATTCACAGTCATCTGGAGATGAGCTATTCCGTTGACTTCAACTGTCATCAGTTTTCCTTAGTTTAGAAATTAAATTGTTCACCGGTCTTTGACTATTCCGCAATGGAACGCTCCGACGTGGAACGCACCAACGTGAATTGTTAAGACCTGGATTGTTTAGATCTGGATCGTTAAGACGTAGTTTATTCCGACCCGAATTTCTCTCGGCGCACCCAGCGGGATGTCGCGGCAAAATCCTCGATATCACCACCCGCTTTGGCCCAGCCGTTAAAGCCTGCCTCCAGATGCCCAACATCCTTGAAACCCATCCAGCTAAGGTCTCTCGCCGCTAAGGCAGACCGACCGCCACCGGCGCAAAACACCACGATGGTTGCTTCTTCAAGAAACACCTCCCGATAATACGGGCTCGTCGGGCTCGCCCAAAACTCCAGCATACCCCTGGGCACGTGGATCGCGCCGGGAATCGTGCCAAGGTCAACCAACTCCTGAATTTCTCGAATGTCGATGAGCAGCACTGTCTGCAATTCAAGCATTTGCTTGAGCGCGTCGACACAGAGGTTATTCAGACCCGCTTTAACCATGTCGATTTCCGCAAAAATATCGATAATCGCCATGGATCAATGCTCCTTGAGGTTCACTGGGTATAAGTTCACCAGGTAGATGACGGCGCCAATAATGAGGGCTCAAATTCTTCAAGTCTATAGACAGCAGATATTCACCGATCAACTTCTTCGATAAGCGACATCAACAAAGCAATAGACTTACAATAGCCACCCATGACCCACTATCTTCAAAGCCTAACAGTTGCACACTGGCTGATCCTCGCCTGCGGGGTTGGGATGCTGGCGACCGCGCTCTATCTGCCGCCGCAGGTAGCCAGTACTTCGAGCACCGGCACCGTCCATCAATCAATCAGTCTGCGGCCGAGCGAAAAAAACAATGTTGAGCGAAGCGACGATACAGCAGGACCCAACACCACACAAAGAAGCACGACAGAAAGAAACCCCACAGGACAAACACAAAGACCCGTCACCACACGAATCGATGCGCTCGCATCGCCTGCGGAATATCTGGGCAACGTCTACGACGGTGTGTTCGACGCTAGCTATAGCGGCAAAGGCACCATTACCTACGCCGACAAACAACTTTACCGGGGCAAATTCAAGGCGGGGTTACCTCACGGCAAGGGGAGCATATTGTTCCCGGACGCTCGCACCTACACTGGCGAACTTGATGGCGGCCGTCTGCAAGGTCGAGGCGAAATGCATTGGCCAGATGGGAGCTTCTATCGTGGTGAATTTGTTAGGGATCAGATTGCAGGCGAGGGTGACTACACGTCTGCCATCGGGGATCGGTTTCAGGGCCAATTCGTCAACGGCAAGCCCCATGGGCGTGGCACGCTAACCCTGAACAACGGTGACATCTATATGGGCCAGGTCGAAGAAGGCATTATCAGCGGCGAAGGAACGTTGGCATTTAAGGACGGCAGCATCTATCAAGGCAATTTTGTTGCAGGTCGAATGCACGGGGATGGCGATCGCATCTGGGCAGACGGCAACACCTACGCCGGGCAGTTTAAAAACGATAATTTTCACGGCTATGGTGTCGCCACGTTTACTGAAGGCGGCACTTACGAAGGTGAGTTCGCCGAAGGCAAACCCCACGGTGAAGGCAAAAGACGCTGGCACAATGGCTCGATTTATCGTGGGTACTGGCAGGCTGGCATTCGTCACGGCGCCGGAGCCATGACCTTTCCAAATGGAGATCGATATGAAGGCACCTTTGAGCTTGGGAACATGCACGGCGTTGGGCGATGCGTATCAAGCGGGGTTGCTGCGCCCTGCACCTTCTTTAATGGGGAACGATTGTAAAAATTCATCCCTGCCTAATTTTGAGGTAAAATCTTTCCTGCGCCTCGCGCCGGGTTTGGTATGCTGCGCTTTATGACAACTTACGACTATATAATTATCGGCGCAGGCACCGCTGGCTGCGTGCTGGCTAATCGCCTCACCGCAGATGGGAAACACAATGTTTTGCTGTTAGAGGCAGGCAAAAAAGATAACTATTTCTGGATCGACATCCCCGTGGGTTATCTATATACCATCAACAACCCACGCACCGACTGGTGCTACGAAACCGAACCGGCGGCAGGTCTCAATGGCCGCAGTGTCGGGTACGCGCGCGGCAAGGTGCTGGGCGGCAGCTCGTCAATTAACGCCATGATCTACATGCGCGGCCAGCGCAGCGATTACGATCACTGGGCGCAGCTTGGCAATAAAGGTTGGGGCTGGGACGACGTGTTACCAATCTTCAAACAATCCGAAGACTATCAACACGGCGCCGATGAGTTTCACGGCGCAGATGGTGAACTACGCGTTGAAGAGCGGCGCGTGAACTGGGAAATTTTGGATGCCTGGCGGGATGCTGCGGCGGATTGCGGTATTCCGAAAATCGAAGAATTCAATCGTGGTGACAATTTCGGCAATGCCTACTTCCAGATGAATCAGCGTAAAGGCACGCGCTGGAGTGCAACGAAAGCCTTTCTGCGCCCCGCGATGAAACGCCCTAACCTCACTGTCATCACCGAAGCGCATGTGCAACAGTTGGTGATTGAAGATGGCGCTGATACCGGCAATGCTAATCGTTGCACCGGCGTCACCGTGAAGATGCCCGGCGGGCAACAAACCTTTCACGCCACCAAAGAAGTACTGCTGTCGGCCGGGTCTATTGGATCACCACAAATATTACAGCTATCCGGCATCGGCCCGCCCGATCTGCTGCAAGAACGCGGCGTTGCCATTAAGCAAGCCTTACCCGGAGTAGGCGAAAACCTGCAGGATCATTTGCAAGTGCGCACCATCTATCAAGTCAGCAACACGGTTACACTCAACCAGCGAGTTAATTCAATTTTCGGACTCGCAGCCATGGGTTTGGAATACATGTTGTTTAAAACCGGACCGTTAACAATGCCACCGTCTCAACTCGGCGCATTTGCAAAAAGCGATGAGAATCAGGCAAGCGCCAATATCGAATGGCATGTTCAGCCGCTGTCATTGGATCAGTTTGGCGAACCACTGCATAAGTACAATGCCATAACGCCGTCAGTGTGCAATCTTCGGCCTTCCAGCCGCGGCCATGTAAGAATCAAATCTTCCAAACCGGAAGATTACCCCGCCATTGCACCGAACTATCTTTCCACAGAAGAAGACCTTGATGTGGCGGTGAGCGGTCTGAAATTTACACGGCGCATCATGGCGTCAACAATGCTGGCACGGTTCGAACCCAAAGAGTTAAAACCCGGCCCTGATATCGAAAGCGACGACGACCTAAGACGCGCGGCGGGCAATATTGGAACCACCATCTTCCATCCCGTGGGCACCTGCAAAATGGGACACGACAAAATGGCGGTCGTTGATGACCAACTTAGGGTTCGCGGTATTGAAGGGCTCAGGGTGATTGATGCATCGGTGATGCCGACCATCACGTCGGGCAACACCAATGCCCCTACGGTGATGATTGCGGAAAAGGCATCCGCATTCATATTGGAGCAGCAAAGAACCTGATCCAGTGCAAGGGATTGCGGTGACTCTTTGACTTACTGCGGCTCTCTGTGGCTCTAGGTGACTTTATGTGACTCCGGGTCACTAACCGCTACTGACTCAGCCCCGATAACTCGGCGCTCAAATCCCACAATTTTTCCCGCACCAAGGCATCATCAGCAATAGCAGAATATTCCGAGAGTTCGCACTGGTTATAATACTGACCGGTGACGCCATCCAGCGCCGGATCACTCGCCAGCATAATATTAGTGAGCGCGCCTTTTTCCGGGGCAATGAATATCATGCCAATGATTTTTCGGAGCACCCACGGCAGGTCGCGAATAATATCGGTAGAAACGGCACCGGGGTGCAACACGGTAGAAGTGACACCAGTACCTTCAAGGCGCTTAGCCAGCTCCATCGCAAATACCACATTGCAAAGTTTGGAGCCGTTGTAGGCCACCTGTGAGTTATATTTTTCAAAGCCCCGAACGGCATCAAAATTCACTTTACCTTTTGTGTGCAAGGCGGATGACACCGTCACGACACGCGCCGGAGCGCTCGCTTTTAGGCAATCCAGCAGCAGGTTAGTAAGTAGAAAGTGACTCAAATGGTTTACGCCAAACTGCATTTCAAATCCATCGTCGGTCACACGCGCTTTCGGCGGGAATACACCGGCATTGTTGAGCAGCACATCCAGACGGTCATATTTCCCCAGAAATTCAGCGGCAAGGTCTCGCACACTTTGCAGGTTGGCCAAATCAACCGACAGATTCACGGCGGGAACTTTAGCCGTCGCATTAATCCGGATCAGGGCTTCCGTTGTTTTGTCCGAAGCACGACAGGCCAGAACAACTTCGGCGCCCGCTTTCGCAAGCTCCGTGGCAGTCACAACACCAATACCGCTGTTACCACCCGTAATCAGTACACGTTTGCCTTCCATCTTGTTCCCTCCAATGTGTGTGCGTGCAGCGATAAACCTGATGCTCGACCGATTTAGGCCGGCGCGATCACGGGTGCTCGCCTGATGTCATAAAGACTAGTCGTTAAATATAGATACAGCAATATCACCAGCATGCCAACACCCGGCACCAGAACGGCATTTCTGACACCCACAGCTTCAACGAGCAAGCCGATGGATGCTGCACCAATCGGCATACCGCCCATCATGCCTAGCATGAAGACACTCATGATCCGCGCGCGATGCGTTGGGGGTGATGCCTCCTGCACAATGGCTCTCGTCAGCGTAATGCTGACGCCGCCGCAGAGACCCCAGATGTAGATCACAAAATAGAAGGCCAATTCGCTCAGTTCAAAATGCAGGCAAGACACCACAAAAGAACTGGAGATTCCGGTGAGTATGAGAGCACGACCGGGCCAATCAACCCCACCTCGTCTCATTAAAAAGAAGATCACAGTACACGTGCCCAACATGTTCGAGGCATAGGCCAATGCAATACCTCTGGCACCGCCATCGAAGATATCTCGCACCATCAAAGGCAGGATCACCATGTAGGTTGAAGCAAAGAACAAGCCCACGCCAAAAATCAAAATAATAGAGGGTTTGATCTGGTCGGACTGCCAAGCCACTGCAAGACCCTCTTTGATTTCACTTAAGGGTGACTTGCGCGCAGGATCATTCGAAGAAGCCTCCGGGTCGATTGAGCCCTTATCCACCGAAACATTATCCGCCGAAACACTGCCTACCGAACCCCGGTCCACGGGCATCGGGGGCAGGCGGAATGTCGCAAGTGCACATAGGCACATAAAGGCAGACATCGTCAGCAGCACGATCTCTGGTCCCACTAGATCAGCGCTCGAACCAATGCCAAAACCAAGAATTTGAATAGCAAACTGGACGCCGATGACCAGAATCACCACCTGCTGGATATTCGGTCCGGCCACGCGGTTCAACATGGCGTCCCTCGCAGGCTGCGCAAAGGCGCCCACTGAGCCAAGCAGCAGGACCCAGACAATGAGGAGTTCGTAGGTTACCGATTCAAAATAGAACAGGCCCGCCACGACAATCGGAGGCAGCGTCAGAAAACTCACCAGGATCAAAGACAGGCGACGTTGATCGACCCTATCGCCCAGCCAACCGCCGAAGAGAATCAGAAATAGCATGGGCAGGGGTCCGGCCATTTGAGCGAATCCCACCTTCGCTGCCGACTCATCAAGATAGACCGCGATCATCCAAGGAAACAACACGGCTTGAATCCCACCAGGCACAAGATAAAAACCCGTGCTGACCAGATACCAACGAAGATCACCGGAAAGCTTCATTCAAGCTTGCGGAGCTTGCTCGAAAAATCAGCTCGGCTACGCTCATCGATGGGTAGCGTCAGATAACGCTCGAGTGTTTCTTGCCCGAGCGGCCGCTTAGCATCTACAAAAAACGTGGTCAAAGGGAGACGATCGCCATCGTAGGGCGTGAACGTAAACTCATCCCCAGCACCCACATCGCCGGTAACCAGCACGCGGCAATAGGCACCGGAGCGATTAGCCTGCATGAATTTTTTTACAAACTGTTTGTCGTCCATGCTCGCGGCCAGAATGCTGCAGGGAATTCTGGGCGCCGCAATCTGAAGTGTTAGCGAATCTGAGATCAGCGTATCGCCAACGCAAAGCTCACTGAGATCGAAGCCGGATACTGTGATGTTTTCACCAAAAGCCCCGGCTTCCACCGGTTTGCCCTGTTGTCTGGACCAGAAGGCATAATCCTCGGCACTGTAAAGGTACACGGCCTGATCAGGGCCACCATGATGTTTGACGTTGCAGACAGCATCGTTTTCGAGCCCCAGGTGACCCACCGGGACGCGGCCAGATTGGGGTATTTTAAAGATGCCTGTTTCGATATCACGACCGCCTACACTCAATCGTGTTCTCTCTGCCGTGTTAACCTGCTCGACTTTCATTACCTACTCCCGAGAACCATCAGCGCAAAACCGCGCGGGCTGGGCAGTATGCGCTTTTTTCTGCGCCCGCAAAACGTTGAATAAATGGAATATAACACTATCCAATTATTCCATTATTTATCATACAATCCACTGATACATTGCGTCTTTAAATTGACCAACGAGGGACCATAGATGTCTGCTTACCTGAACGAAATTGAAGCCGTCAGCAAACTGCGCGACAGTCACGAAGACACGTGGGCTGGCATCAATGCTGAATACGCTGTACGCATGAAACTGCAAAACCGATTTAAGACCGGTCTTGATATCGCACAATACACCGCCGATATCATGCGCAAAGATATGGCCGACTACGACGCCGATACTTCCCAATACACACAGTCCCTCGGTTGCTGGCACGGTTTTGTTGCCCAACAGATGGCGATCGCTGTTAAGCGGCATCGCGGTTCAATGAGCAAGAAGTACGTTTACCTCTCAGGTTGGATGGTTGCGGCACTGCGGTCCAAGTTTGGCCCATTACCTGACCAGAGCATGCATGAGAAAACTTCTGTGCCTGCACTGATCCACGAGATCTACACGTTCCTGAAGCAGGCCGACGCGGTAGAACTCGAGCGCGCTTTTTCAGAGTTAGACGACGCTCGCGAAAATGGCACTGATGAATCTTCTATTATCCAGAGAATCGATGACTTCGAAACTCACGTGATTCCAATCATCGCTGACATCGATGCCGGCTTTGGTAACGAAGAAGCGACCTACCTGCTTGCCAAGCAAATGATTGAAGCTGGCGCCTGCGCCATCCAGATTGAAAACCAAGTATCTGAAGTAAAGCAGTGTGGCCACCAGGCCGGTAAAGTGACTGTTCCTCACGAAGATTTCATCTCCAAGATCAATGCGGTTCGTTACGCGTTCTTGGAACTCGGTATCGAAAACGGCATCATCGTTGCTCGAACAGACTCACTGGGCGCTGGATTGACTCAGAAGATCCCTGTATCTAAAGAAGCAGGCGACCTTGCTAACCAGTACAACAGCTTCCTTGAGACCGAAGAAATTAATAACATCAACGAACTGAAAGAAAACGACATTACGATTCACCAGGGCGGCAAGCCTGTGAAGCCGGTAAGACTGGACAACGGCCTGTACGCGTTCCGTGAAGGCACTGGCGTTGATCGTGTTGTACTTGATTGTATTACTAGCCTGCGTCACGGCGCTGATCTGCTCTGGATTGAGACAGAAAAGCCCAACGTTGCGCAGATCGCTGAAATGGTCAACAAGGTTCGTGAAACGATCCCTGATGCCAAGCTGGTCTACAACAACTCGCCTTCTTTCAACTGGACACTGAAGTTCCGTGAACAGGTTTTCGAAGAATGGAAAGCCGCTGGCAAAGATATGTCTGCCTACCCTGAAAATTCACAAGAATTGATGGCCGTAGAACTGGATGATTCAGACCTGGCACAGGAAGCTGATCGACTGATCAATTCCTTCCAGGCCGATGCTGCGCGCGAAGCGGGTATTTTCCATCACCTGATTACATTGCCGACTTACCATGAAACGGCACTGGGCGTAGATACGCTGTCTGAAGGTTACTTCGGTGATCTGGGCATGCTGGCCTACGTGAAGGGCGTTCAGCGCACTGAGATTCGTCGCAAAATGAATGTTGTGAAGCACCAGGAAATGGCGGGTACAACGCTCGGCGATCACCACAAAGAATACTTTGCAGGTGAAAACGCACTGCTAGCCGGCGGTAAAGAA
Source organism: Candidatus Azotimanducaceae bacterium (assembly GCA_047634795.1). Classification (GTDB taxonomy): domain Bacteria; phylum Pseudomonadota; class Gammaproteobacteria; order Pseudomonadales; family Azotimanducaceae; genus UBA9659. The sequence continues at coordinate 11,492 of JBLIIB010000093.1, forward strand.
AACACCATGGATCAGTTTGGCTAAAAACCAAAAGCGTTAGATAAATGGGCAATTTCGGTTGCCCTTTTTTTTGCCTCGAATTTCGTCTTCGCGCCCATAATAATCGAAGATATTTTTGTCGCGGGTTTGCTGCCACAATGAGGCGATGCATGATGTATTGATTATTGGCGCGGGCAGCGCTGGCGCTGCGATCGCAGCCAGGGTCTCTGAAGATCCAAACCGAACGGTCCTCCTGCTTGAAGCAGGCCCGGATTACCCCAGCATAGCCGAGACGCCCTTTGATCTCGTCAATTCACACAACAATTCTTACACCGCCCATGACTGGGGTCACGAATACGAACCCACGCGGGGCCGTCAGGTGCCTTTTCCGCGCGGGCGAGTCGTTGGCGGCTCAAGTGCCGTCAACACAACCATTGCACTGCGAGGTGTGCCCGAAGATTACAACGACTGGGCTGACCTGGGTTGTGCTGGCTGGGGGTTTGATGACGTATTACCCGCGTTCAATAGAATGGAACGTGATTTGGATTTTGGTGACAAGCCTTATCACGGTGACGCAGGGCCCATCACAATCAGGCGATACCCCACATCTGAAATGGAGCCTCAACAGCAGGCATTTCTCGATACTGCGGACACGTTAGGCTACCACTATTGCGAAGATGCCAACGCGCCGGATAGCGAAGGTGCCGGTCCACACCCAATGAACAAATTAGGCAGACTCCGGATTTCGACGGCGATTGGTTATCTCGCGCCGGCGCGTGTTCGCTCCAACCTCACCATTGCCCCTAACAAACGAGTCTTACGTATCATCTTCGACGGTCGGCGGGCGACCGGTGCAGAAGTTCAAAACTCTGACGGCACGGTTGAGGTGCACGAAGCGAAACTGGTTGTCTTGTCGGCCGGTGCCATCATGTCACCACATATTTTGATGCACTCAGGTATTGGCCCTAAAGAACGACTCGCATCGCACGCAATGACTTGTATCGGGCACGAGCCTTACATCGGCCAAAACCTGTGTGATCACCCTGCGCTTGCCGTAGTGTGCGAAGTGAACGATGCCCTGATCATTGAGCGAGACAATCCCATTATTCAAACCATCCTGCGCTACACCGCGCCTAAGTCTGACAAACGCAACGATCTGCAGATCGAACAAATCAGTTTTGCGGGTAAAGCCGGCGGCCCGCCAATG
>JBLIIB010000094.1:0-12611 GCA_047634795.1 Candidatus Azotimanducaceae bacterium
GCGGTACTTCCGCGTGCAAATCCGCGACTGAAAATTCCGCGTTACCGATATGATTAAACGCCGCATTATAACGCGCTCGATCAATGCTGCCGATAGATTGTTCAACACCATAGACCCGCTTTGCGTGACGCGCCATTGCCAGAGAGAAGTTCCCAATCCCACAAAAAGCATCCAGCACAGAATCTTCGTCTGAGAGTTCTAGCAGGTTGATCGCCTGCTTCACCATCAATCGATTCATGCCTAAATTCACTTGCGTAAAATCAGTAGGCGAAAACTGATAGGTCAAATCGTATTCGGGCAGAGAATAACTAAGCTCAGGTTGTCCCTGCGCATCATCCAGCGCATGGACAGAATCAAGTCCAGCGGGCTGGAGAAAAACCATAATTCTATATTGATCAGCAAACGTCGCAAACAGTGCCAAATCTGATTCCGTCAAATCTTCCAGGTGACGAAAAATCATCGCGGAGGTTTCGTCACCACAGGACACCTCAATTTGCGGCAGCTTATCGGGTTGGGATAGTTGACTGATCATCTCTGCCAGGGGCTCGACGAGTGTCGCGATCGGATCCACTAGTACCGGACAGGAAGGTGTATCCGTAATATACGGTTTCATTTTTTCTCTGAAACCCACCAAGACGCGCTCCTTCTTCGGCACATAACGGACACCAAGACGCGCCTTACTTCTATAGTGAGCAGTCGTATGCGTGAGTGGTTCCAACCACTGCACAGGCACGACGGGCGCAAGTGCATCCTTGAGCAAATCTGACTTATTCTGAATCTGCATAGCATGGTCAAGATGCTGAAAGCTGCACCCGCCACAATGACTGGCCACTTCACATAGAGGCTCGACCCGATGAGGCGATGGATTCTCAACAGATTCTGCTCGGGCGTAGAGCATCTTTTTCTTAAACGTGATCGGTGCAGCGATCACGGTTTCGCCTGGCAGCGCGCCAAAAACAGCTATTTTTTTGTCCGGCGGAAAACCGCAGCCATTTTCATTAAGGCTTTCTATTTGGACCGTCTGGGGACCGCGAATTTTATTTCTCATAGGTGTGAATAACTACCGGTGTTCCAAAACATGTTTGGGGAAGAGTTTGCGTCTGCGTTCAATCTCACAAATTTAGGCTGGGCTAAAAACACCCGTTGACAAATACCGGTCGCCACGGTCGCAGACAATCGCAACAATAGTGGCATTTTCAAGCTGCTCACTGAGTTGAAGTGCACCCGCCACGGCACCGCCGGATGAGACGCCGCAGAATATACCTTCTTCCGACGCCATTCTGCGCATGGTGACTTCAGCTAAATGCTGTTCAACGTCGATCACTTGATCAACATGCTCCGGGTGATAAATTTTTGGCAAATACGCTTCAGGCCAGCGCCGAATACCGGGGATTTGAGATCCTTCCACAGGCTGAAGACCCACAATCCGGATATCTGGATTCACTTCCTTAAAATATCGCGAACAACCCATGATCGTCCCGGTTGTTCCCATTGAGCTAACAAAATGCGTAATCTCGCCGTTGGTCTGGCGATATATTTCAGGCGCGGTGCCTTGGTAATGCGCTCCGGGATTGTCCGGGTTGGCAAATTGATCCAGAACATGGCCCTGCCCTTCTCTTTGCATTTTTTCTGCCAGATCTCTTGCGCCTTCCATGCCCTCTTGCTGCGTGACCATAATCAGTTCCGCACCATAGGCCGCCATGGAAGATTTCCGCTCTTCGCTCATATGCGCCGGCATAATCAACACCATTTGATAGCCTTTAATGGCCGCTGCCATAGCCAGCGCGATACCCGTGTTTCCACTGGTCGCCTCAATCAACGTATCACCCGGCTTAATATCCCCGCGTTCCTCGGCGCATTGAATCATGCTCATTGCGGGCCGATCTTTCAAAGAACCCGCCGGATTGTTGCCCTCCAATTTCGCAAGGATGGTATTCGTCGTTTCACCGGGAATCCGCTGCAGTCGAACCAGCGGCGTTTCGCCAATGTAATCTTCAATGGTGAGGTATTTAGTCATGTTGGAATATCGCATGTGTGGCAGAGTGCGCAATCATAGGAGAAGAAATCAATTTCCTATAATATCAGGAAAGACTATTTAAATTCATTTCAGTCATAACTCAATCGATGTTCATCCGAAGTGTTTTTTTGGCCATTGTCGTCTCCTTGACCATCGTTCTAATTAATCTGTGGTCCGAAGGGTCGGTCGCTGGCAGCAAGCTCTCGCTCAAGAGCTCATGGCTTGTGCTAATCGCGCTCGCACTGACACCCGTTCTATATTACTACAGGCGCCACACAAGCTCGCCCACGGCTGGCTTCCAGAACCCTGCGAGCAAGCCGACACTTATCACAGACCGTGCTGCGGACACCTCAGATCATCACAATGCCGAGAATGAGCTGGGCAAGTCCATGGTTGGATTATCGCCGGCATCTGCAGCGCCACGGCTTGAACATTCACCAACAAAACCTATACAGCTACTCATTGAAACCCAAAATGAGCAGCGACGGTCTATCAACGCGATTGCGTTAGATCTGGTTCAAGAACTCATCAATACAAAAAAGACCGACAGCATCGATATTGTTGGCGCCATGCCCAGACTGGCGAGTTTGCTGAGAGAAACAGGGAGCCAGAGCCTGATAGAAAGCCGGGACATCGTATCCCTCATCGATGATATCAGATTGATACTCAAATCAGTAATTCTCCGTGAACGTGGTGATTTGATCATTACGCATATCGAACAAAACGAATATGAATTGGATTCCGCATTGTTTGTGGATGCACTCAAAATACTTCTGCTACACCATCTGTGTGAAAAGCCCGGGAAAAATGCCACCGTTAACATCAGTCACAGGGATAACAAACTTTGCCTGAACTTCTCTGATAACTTCGTTTGGCTACCACAATTGCGGCTCGGCCCTTTACTATCAGCCACAGGAGGCTCCAGGTCCGGACAACAACTGCACTTTCCAGCAACAATCAAAGCCTCCCATCAGATCATTGAGACGCACATCAAGGCGCTCATTGTCAGCGAACAAAAGGCGACGCGGGAAAACATTACGATTCGGCTACAACAGCTTGGTGTCAGTGTCATCAACGACTTCGATTCTCCCGATATCAACTTTTGTTTTACGGATGACACCAACAGCGAAATTTTTAGAACCCTGGCACCTCATCTCGCAAACACCACTGAAGTTGTCATCTTCGATCAGGATGAATCCAACACCGACTCTCATCCAGGTTTATTGACCCGCCCATTGACTCAAAACGCTTTATCCAAGGTGCTCGGATATCACCAGAAACGAATAAGGGGAACCCGTGTGTTAATTGTTGACGATAGCGAACCCAATAGAAGCATGCTTGAAATGCAATTGAACGAATTAGGCGTTCATGCCGACACCGCGAGTTCTGGAGAGCAGGCGTTGGCTAAAACTACAGAACACCAGTATTCCCTCATTTTCATGGACAATCAGATGCCGGGGCTATCCGGTGAAGAAACAACAATTCGTCTCCGTGAAACTGATCGGTTCGTCACTATTGTGGGCCTCACGGCACACGCAACACCAGAAGAGCGACAAGCTTATCTTGCCGCCGGCATGGATGACGTGCTGCAAAAACCCGCCAACATTGATCAGATTTCTTCGCTTTTATCCAGGCAAGGGACACATGCTAACAAAACTACACTTCAACAAAGTTCAAGGGACAGGCCGACAAAAGAAATGAGACGCAGTAGTCACCGCTCAACTCTGGAAAGACAAGCATCCAACGACACCGTACCTGTCGTTGATCGCGAGCTTTCACTGAAACATGCTAACGATCGTAGTGACCTCGCGGCTGAACTATTCGGATTACTCATCGACAGCCTACCGGATGATCAAAGATCAATGGCTGCTTGTCAGCATGATCTCGCCATACTCGGCGCCAGGGTACACAAACTACATGGCGCGGTCAGATTCTGCGGCGTGCCTCGATTGGAAGCGGCACTGGCATCGTTAGAGCAAAATATTAAATCAGGTGATGAACAAGAAGTGGCCGCGCACTACCGATCCGTTGATACAGAGATCACAGCATTGCTCAACTGGCACGAGGAAAACGGCGGCAGCTGGGTCAACCTTTAACACGACTATGCGGCAAGCGATGCTGGGCTTTTGCTCTTTTAAACCCGAGTACCTACCGCAAACGCCAGCGCATAGTCTCTTTCATCGGACAGGCTGACCATAATATGGTTGATGTTGAGATCTTCGGCAATTTCAAATGCGCGCCCCGATAAATCAACTATCGGTCCGCCAGCTAGATTTCGCGTCACATTGATGTTCCTGAAGTGAACGCCTTGCCTCATACCCGTTCCGAGGACTTTCGACACGGCTTCCTTCGCTGCAAACTGTCGTGCCAGGTAGGACACAAGTTTCGCCCCCTCCCAACCTTTCCTAAATTCGCGCTGCGTGAGTATCCGTTGAACAAAACGATTCCCGAAACGATCCAATGCGTTCGCTATTCTTTGAACCTCGACCATATCCGTTCCAATGCCAATGATCATCTTCGAACCTTGGCAAACAGAGAACGGCTCTTGAGCGGTTTTTCGCCTAGAAGTTCCGCGAGAGATCGTCTTGTGATGTCTTTTAGTTTCTGGCTATCCGCCAATTCAATCTGACCGTTGGCGACGTTCATAAGATCCATACCTTTAATCGACTGCTCACCCGCGGCGGTCCCATAAAACCCTTCATGGACCACATAGCGATAAGATAGATCTGCTTCAATACTCCCGCCGGTACCAGCGTCGTAGTTAAAACTAATCCCGTAACCCAATTCCTGAAGCAGCGCGAGTTCGAATCGTCGAACAGCGATCACACCGTCTTCCTTCAACTGAAGCTCGGCCAACAGACTTTCATAATCAGCGTATAGAGCTTGGAGCGGATCAAAACGGCCAAGCAATCGGTACAAAACCTCGTTGATATAGAGCCCTAAAAGAAGATGCTCACCAACAAGTCGGTAAGCTGGCCTCGAAAACTCAAGGGTCGTGGCCGTTTTGAGCTCTGAGCGACCCATTGAACCTATGGTCAGTGGAGAGAAGGGTTGCAGCCTGCCACGTACTTTGGAGCGCTCTGAGCGAGCGCCTCTTGCCACAACGGAATATCGACCTTGCTCGCGCGAAAACACATCCAGAATCAGGCTTGAATCACGATAGTCTCTCGCAAATAAAATGAATCCATCATCTAGGGCTTCCGCCCTAGTCATCATCGTATCCGAGGCTTTTCATCGCGCGTTCGTCGTCAGACCAACCGCTCTTGACCTTAATCCATGTGTTTAACATGACCTTAGCCCCCAGCATGGCTTCCATATCAGTTCGCGCATCGATCCCTACGCGTTTCAATCGCTCACCCGCCTGCCCAATGATAATTCGTTTTTGGCCTTCTTTTTCGACATAGATTGTCACATCTATGAATATTGCCTTATCCGTTGTTTCGTATCTTTCTAACTGGATCGTGACGGCATAGGGGAGTTCTTCACCGAGTTGTCGCATCAATTTTTCGCGAACAATTTCTGCGACAAGGAATCGCTCACTCCGATCCGTTATCTGCTCTTCGTCATAATAAAACGGTGATTCAGGCAACAAAGAACGGATAACTTTTTCGAGCTCAACGAGGTTGCCCTTCTTTTCAGCTGAGACCGGTATTAATTTTGCGTCGGGAAACTTTGCCTGCAGCTTTTGTAACTGCGGCAGCAATTTCGCTTTATCTTCCATTAGATCAACTTTGTTGATCACCAGAATCTTTTCAGCCTGAGTTTCATTGAATAGCGCCGCAACGTCTTCATCGTCGGCATTCCATTTTTGCCTGTCGATCAAAAACAACAACACATCAACATCGTTCAGCGCACGACGAGCACTTCGATTCATGTACCGATTGATGGCTTTCGGTTCATGCTGATGGATGCCGGGCGTATCGACAAACAACAGCTGATAATCGCCTTCGGTCTTGATGCCGAGCAGGTTGTGCCGTGTTGTTTGAGGTTTTTTTGACGTGATACTGATTTTTTGACCCATCAACGCGTTAAGCAACGTTGACTTACCCACATTCGGACGCCCTATGATCGCAACATAACCGCAGCGAGTCGTCATGACTCCAGCCCCAGCGTCGTCAGCGCGAGCGACGCAGCTGCCTGTTCTGCTTTGCGCCTCGAGGAGCCTTTGGCCGTGAAAGGTGAATCAAATGTTGCTGAATGACAGGCGATTTCGAACTCCTGGTGGGGGGACTTGCCCCTGGTGCTGACTAGTTTGTACTCCGGCAAGGGAGCTCCTTTGCCTTGCAAGTATTCCTGCAGGCGTGTTTTTGGATCCTTTTCAAGATCACTGGCATCAAGCTGCTCGAGGCGACTGCGAAGCACAAGAAGAATGCAGGCTGAGACAGATTCAATACCATCATCGAGAAAGACTGCGCCAATTAATGCTTCCAGGGCATCAGACAAAATGGAATCGCGATCAGAACCACCACTCATCATTTCGCCAGCACCCATGATCAGATATGTGCCTAGGAACAGTTCTCTGGCAACGGCTGCAAGGGTTTGCTGCTTGACTAGCCTCGCTCTCAACCTTGAAAGATCACCTTCAGTCAAGTCAGGGAATTGATCATATAGCGCGGCGGCAACGACATAGCTCAGGATCGAATCACCCAGGAACTCGAGCCGTTCATTATTGTCTTCGCTAAAACTACGGTGTGTTAACGCCTGCTTGAATAAAGCCGCGCTTTTAAACGTGTATCCGATGCTTGCTTCGAGTTGGCTTAAAGTGGACACACTGACCTTACTAGTTGCTTAACTCGGTCTCTTTGTTAAACGTCGCGATGATATCGATGTTTTGAAATAGAGGCATACGAACTTCATAATCCATGATCAACTCAGTTCCACGACCCGTGCGTTCAAAACGAATGTGCTCACTAATATCAAAATCTCGGATGGCATTGAGCTTAAAGCGTTTTGTGATCATCGAACGGAGTTCTCTATCACCCTTGTTCCCGACACCCTGCTCACTCGACATCTTGTCGATGATATTGGACATCGTATTGTGATCCATATACAGCGGCCCCAGGCGAGAACCCATTGTAATTGCGGCACCCAGCAAAAGAATCGCCAGGATATAACCACCGGCGTTTCCATGTTGCCTTTTTTTCGACAACATAACGTTTCGAGATCTCGGTTGACTAGCCATCTTAACGTCTCCTTACTGAATCCATCCGTTTCGGGAAAACTCCGGGAGTCTCAGCCCAGGTTTTTTGTGTAGCCAGACCGCAACCGCTCGACCCACAATCTTGTCTTCAGAGACATACCCCCAGTAACGGCTATCGCTACTCTGATCCCTGTTGTCTCCCATCATAAAGTACCTGCCTTCTGGGACGACCCATTCTTCTAAACTTGTTTCACGATAGGCACCATGTTGAATAGTATGCTCGATACCGCCAAGACTTTCCTTGTAATGCAAATAATCGGGATTAATCGGTGGAAACTGACCGACGAACGTTAGATTCTGCTTTTCGCCATTAATATACAGCGTCTTATCCTGATATCTAACCCTGTCTCCGGGGATTCCGACGACCCGTTTGATGAAGTAGTCATCCTGATGGGGCGGGATAAACACCATAATCTCGCCATTTTTAGGCTCGTTAACAGCGAAAACTTTAGTTCCGATAACGGGCAACCTGATTCCGTAGGTGTATTTATTCACCAAAATGAAATCCCCCACCTGAAGCGTAGGAATCATTGAACCCGTTGGGATTTGAAACGGCTCAAAAAGAAACGACCGTAACACCAAAACAATGGCGAGAACCGGAAAGAAAGAAATGGAATACTCAACGACAAACGATTCTGACAGCGCTGCTTCTTCAGCATCACCCTCCAACCCAGCCGCAGCATTCACACGTCGAGGTCTTAGGAAAAATATATCGATCAGCCATACGATTCCGGTAAAGCCTGTCGCCAGCACCAGAATGAGAGGGAAATTAATACTCATCTATCTACCTTTAAGACGGCGAGAAATGCTTCCTGGGGAATCTCAACACTCCCCACTTGTTTCATGCGTTTTTTACCCGCCTTTTGTTTTTCCAGCAGCTTTTTCTTTCGCGTGATGTCACCGCCATAACATTTTGCAGTGACGTTTTTACGCAACGCCTTGACCGTTTGGCGCGCAATAATCTGCCCGCCGATCGCGGCCTGAATCGCCACATCGAACATTTGTCGCGGGATCAGTTCTTTCATTTTTTTAGTCAGGGAAAACCCTTTCGCTCGAGCATCGTCCCTGTGAACAATAATCGCCAGCGCATCGACTGTATCACCATTGATCAGCACGTCGAGTTTAACGAGATTGGATGCTTCAAACCGATCAAAACTATAATCCAAGGAGGCATAACCCCTCGAAACCGACTTCAGACGATCGAAAAAATCCAAAACGACTTCATTCATCGGCAAATCGTATGTCAGCGACACCTGCTTACCCACAAACTGCATATCTTTTTGAGTACCGCGGCGCTCAATGCACAGTGTGATCACGCTACCCACATGTTCAGAAGGCACCAGAATGTTCGCCCGCACAATGGGCTCTCGCATCTCTTCAATTTCATTGCCATCGGGCAATTGAGAAGGATTATCGACTTTCGTTACATTGCCGGTTTTTGTGAGGATTTCGTAAACGACCGTGGGTGCAGAAGTGATCAAGTCGAGATCGTATTCTCGCTCGAGACGCTCCTGGATGATCTCCATATGGAGCATGCCAAGAAACCCACAACGAAAGCCACTGCCCAGAGCATCAGAGCTCTCTGGCTCATAAGACAGGGACGCGTCATTTAGCGTTAACTTTTCAAGCGCATCTCTGAAGTTGTCAAAATCATCAGAGGAAACCGTAAACATGCCGGCATAAACCTGAGGCTTAACCTTCTCAAAGCCTGGCAAGGCTGAAACTTTCGACTCATCAGCAGCGAGCACAATGGTGTCGCCCACGGGGGCACCTTTGACATCTTTGATCCCTGCAACAATAAACCCGACTTCACCCGTTTTAAGTACGCCGGTCTCTTTTCGATTAGGTGTGAAAATACCAACTGAATCGACCTGCTGCACCTTGCCTATTGTTTTAGCGACAATTTTATCTTTAACAGAAACCTGACCTTGAACGACCCTGACCAGAGATACCACGCCGAGGTAATTATCGAACCAGGAATCAATGATCAACGCCCGTAAAGGTTCATCTCGCAGATCTGCTGGCGGCGGGATAACACGCACAATTTCTTCCAGAAGGTCCGCCACACCAATGCCCGTCTTCGCGCTCACATGCAGCGCGCCGCTCGCATCAATACCGATAATTTCTTCGATTTCCTGAGCAACCCGATCAGGTTCCGCCTGCGGGAGGTCAATTTTGTTTAACACCGGCAGAACTTCAAGATCCTGTTGAATCGCGGTGTAACAGTTCGCAACACTCTGTGCTTCTACGCCCTGCGCGGCATCAACCACCAACAACGCGCCTTCGCAGGCAGCCATGGACCTTGATACCTCATAGCTAAAGTCCACATGGCCGGGCGTATCGATAATATTAAGCTGGTAAGTTAACCCGTCTTTTGCGGGATACATCAGCGTCACACTCTGCGCCTTAATCGTGATACCTCGCTCTCGCTCGATATCCATCGAATCCATCACCTGCGCTTTCATTTCTCGTTCGGTTAATCCACCACAGAGCTGGATAAAACGATCGGCGAGCGTCGATTTCCCATGGTCAATATGGGCAATAATTGAAAAGTTTCTGATCTGGGCTGGGATTGTCACTGAATTGAATTAACCATCTGGGAAAGCACTTCGAAACGCGCGCAAGTCTATAGTAAACCAATGCATCACGCCATTGACTCGGTTTAGCAAAAACGTCTGCTTCATATTCAGCATCTGAGGTTCCCGCGGTACCGCGGCCCGGCTGTTTTCAGCAGGCAAACCGCCATTTCTCATCATTCTTCATATCCGGTCACTGACGCAGGCTAATCGCCAGTTAAGACCGGCTATAACGCAGGGATTTTCATCGCCAGAAATTGTGGACGCTTCTCCCGCACGATCCGCACAGGGACCGTAATATCTCCAGGGAGGTTTTCTATAAGCCGATTTAACTGATCCGCAGATGAAATAACCTCACCATCAAAATGGGTCACTACATCGCCACGCTGGATGCCGGCTTCTTGCGCCGGCCCCTTAAAGACCCTTGATACCAGGGCGCCTTCATTCACTTCGAGTCTGCGGCGCTCGTTATCCTGTGGGTCGACCACCTCAAGTCCAACCCGATTTCCGCTTAGAGGTGCAGGTACGCTTCCTTCATTATTTTGCGCAACCGAGTCGTCGAGGCGACCAATCACAACGTCTAGCGTTTGTTTTTTGCCGTCACGGACAATTTCGAGCTTGGCGGTAGAATCTGCGGGCGTTCGACCCACCATATGAGGTAGATCCGAAGACAGGTCGATCATCCGAGCATTAAAGGACACGATGATATCCCCTTCGCGAAGGCCACTGGTCTCAGCCGGGCTGTCTGCAAAAACCTGCGTCACAAGCGCACCTGAAGGCCGATCGAGCCCAAAAGATTCCGCAAGGTCCTGGTCTACCCGCTGAATCAACACACCTAGCCATCCCCGTGAAACCACACCTTCTTCTTTGAGTTGAGCCACAACTTCCATCGCAACATCGATGGGGATCGCAAACGACAATCCCATAAAGCCGCCGCTACGGGTAAATATCTGAGAATTAATCCCCACTACCCTGCCATCCAGATCAAGTAATGGACCACCAGAATTGCCGGGGTTAATCGCAACATCGGTTTGAATAAAGGGCACATAATTACCGTTACTCTCAGGCAGACTGCGTCCCGTGGCAGAAACGATACCGGCGGTTACGCTGTGCTCGAAACCAAACGGCGAACCAATAGCAACCACCCACTGACCGGGTCGCAACTTATCGGAACTCCCAATCTTGATGGTCGGCAAATTCTTTTCTTCGATTTTGAGCAGCGCCAAATCTGACAATGCGTCCTGCCCGACAATAGTCGCTTGGCGTTCCCTGCGATCACTCAACGCCACAATGATTTCTTCCGCACCCTCGACAACATGATTGTTGGTCAGGATGTAACCACCGGATTCAATGATAAAGCCAGAACCTGCACTCGGTCTGGGTGTTTGCCGTTCAGGCATCTCTCGAAAAAAACGACGGAAAATCTCCGGAACCTCTTGCTCATCCATTCCATCGAAACGATTCACCGCAGCCGCTCGTGTGGTTCGAATGTTCACGACTGCTGGCGAAGCTTTCTCTACCAGTTCAACAAAGTTTGGATATTCTGCGGACGTGGTCGTTGAGCCCAGCAACAGGGTTAACAAAATAATCAAAGAGAAGGTCTTGTTCATCAACTGCACTACTCGCATCACTAAGAATGAAAAAATTGCCTCCGTGCATTTTGTACACGAGGGGAGATACGGGAATATTTTACCTACAACCCGAAATTTTTTTAGGGAAATTCACTGAACAAATGGGTAAAAATTAAGGGTCGAAGCGTTTTTTTTTCAAGACCTGTCTCAAAACTCATTTCAAAACCTGTTTCGACGCATGTATCAGACCGGATTTCTTTCAACCTTGATCAACTCTACAGATAAACGACGGCAGCCAACAATGCCCAAAGAAAATGCCAAGACACCTGCCAATATGGCCATCGGTTCTGACATCTCGAACAGGCTACTCGCGATGCATGCGATCACCAGCCCGATCAAGGGGAGCAGCCATGAATGCAGCAGCAAAATCATCTGATCTTCTACACTGACAGAGATGCTAATCGATTCGCCAGTACGCCCCTGCTGGTTGAGTTCATCAATCAGTTCCGGCGACACATTGACTTCATTTGTTCCTGAGCACCCCCTGCACGATCCACATTGAGCGGCCTGCGCGACGTAAACATCACCCACAAGAGTTAATTGCCGAGTCGTCATTGGATGCTTACCATTGGCTTTGCAAAGCGGTGCCGAAAGTTTTAGTAGATCACAGGTTCGACGGAATCGGCGACCCGTCTCGCCGTCTGCACAGGAACTTCACCCACGACGGTAATCTGCGGACCCGAACCATTGAGTCGACGGGTAATCACCACGGTACCACCTCTGGTGGTCACCATATCTGGCAGCCCGACAGAACCTGGTTTTTCAATAAATACAGAAAACGTTGCCAGCCCGTCACTGAAATGGAGCCGATTACCCCGCGAGCGAACCGCACGGAACCCATCGGGGAGCCAATTGACACGGAGTACAGGTTTCTCTGTCCGCTCTCCCATATCAAACGCTAACGCGTGCGAGACAGTTTCCCCAATGATAGCGCTGGCTAGATACTCCACCGGGATGTCTTCTCCAATGGTCAGATTCGTAAATTGAAACAATTCCTTCACTTTGCCCCGATCGATCAGGTGGGACTGAAGTAGCAAACCCGTTTTTTGATCCAGCCATAGCCGGTAACCATAGCGGTCGTTGTTCCTGGGAGATATAGAGACCTTGACGGCCATGCGGCCGGCGACTCGGTCTTCACCATGCACAGAGAGCCTATAGAGATTTCTGGAAGCTAACACCCTGTCCGA
>JBLIIB010000095.1:0-12572 GCA_047634795.1 Candidatus Azotimanducaceae bacterium
CCCTGTTTTCTGACCCTGACATCCTGCTGCTCGACGAGCCGACTAATAATCTGGACATCCATACTATTCAGTGGCTTGAAGCCGTGCTCAATGAGCGTAAAAGCACCATGGTCATTATTTCGCACGATCGCCACTTTCTGAATTCGGTTTGTACTCATATGGCGGATATCGACTACGGTACGTTAAAGGTCTATCCCGGTAACTATGATGATTTTATGATCGCATCGACCCAGGCCCGCGAACGCATGCTATCTCAGAACGATAAGAAGAAAGCGAAAATCCTGGAGCTTAAACATTTTGTAAGCCGCTTTTCTGCTAATGCGTCCAAAGCAAAGCAGGCGACGTCGCGTGCTCGGCAGATTGAAAAAATTGAACTTGACGATATAAAGCCTTCGAGCCGTGTTAGCCCATACATTCTGTTTAATCAGGAAACGAAATTGCACCGCCTGGCATTGACGCTTGAAGATGTTGGGCATAGTTTTGAAGAAGAAAAACTCTTTGAAGCAGGCAACATGATTATCGAGGCTGGTACCCGACTAGCGGTCATTGGTGAAAATGGTGTGGGTAAATCAACATTCCTAAAATGCCTGATGGATGATCTGGATTTACAGGCTGGCACCATCAAGTGGGCAGAAAATGCGGAGCTCGGCTATTGTCCGCAGGACTCCAATGCGGTGTTTAATCAGGATATCAATCTGTTTGACTGGATGAGTCAATGGCGCAAGCCCGGTCATGATGACCAGATTGTCCGCGCGACCCTGGGTAGACTGCTGTTTTCAAAGGAAGATTCCGAGAAGTTGGTTAAGGTTTGTTCGGGTGGCGAAAAGAACCGTTTGATGTTCGGTAAATTGATGATGTCTGAGCCGAACGTCATGCTGCTTGACGAGCCGACTAACCACCTTGATATGGAAGCGATTGAAGCGCTCAATCTCTCGCTGGACCATTATGAAGGGACGCTCATTTTTGTTAGCCACGACCGGGAATTTGTATCGTCCCTTGCGACTCGCATCGTTGAGATTAAGGACAATCACTTCGTGGACTTCAGCGGCAGCTATGAGGACTATCTTGCTACTCAAGGTTCTAATGCGAGCACTGCGGCGGGTTGATGGTGTCTAAGTAGCTTCTGCGGGGTTCTTTAGATAGGCCCCGCTGAAGCTCTTTACCAACCACTCCGCTGAAGCTCTTTACCAACCACTCCGCTGAAGCTCTTTACCAACCACTCCGCTGAAGCTCTTTACCAACCACTCCGCTGAAGCTCTAACCCTCGCTAGGTTTACTTGAAGCAGCCGCAGGCTTTCTCCTTGGCTTTGTCTCAGCGGCAGCGCCTTTTGGTTTTGCCCTCTTTTTTACGTCGACCTTGTCGTCAGTCTTTGGCTTTCTGGGTTTCTTGCGAGCTGGCTCACCTTTTTCTGTTGCTTCTAATCGGGTGATCTTTAGCTGATGGCCGCCTACCCATGTTTTCTTCAGGTCGACAAACACTGACTTAGGCATACCTTCCGGCAGTTCGATTAAACTATAGCTGTCGCGGATATCGATGTGTCCTATATGTTCAGCGTCAAGACCCGCTTCATTAGCGATGGCGCCGACGATGTTGCCGGGCTGCACCTCGTGATCATGTCCGACCTCAATGCGAAACAGTTCCTTGCCTTCGGGTAGCGCTCTGTCCTTTCTTTTGCCGCGGCCACCATCTTGTGGGCGAGCTTTGCCGGTTTGTCCGTCATCACGTTTTCGCGTTCTGCCGGTGGGTGCTTCTTCGCTTCGGCGGGGTTTCTTTGGCGCTCTTTCTGGTTCCAATAAAAGCGCTTTATCACCGACGGCAAGTTTTGCCAGGGCGGCTGCGATTTCGAGTGGGGAAACGTTGTGTTCCTGTTGATAGGCTTCCAGGATTCCCTGCATAAACTCGAGTTCACCTGTCGCCAGTGCATCAGTAATGGTTTGCTTAAACCTGGCGATACGCTGGTTATTCACCATTTCTGTGCTCGGCAGTGTCATCGCTTCGATCTTCTGGCGAGTCGCCTTTTCGATGGCGGCGAGCATTCTGCGTTCTCTGGGTGAGACAAACAAAATAGCTTCGCCAGTTCTGCCGGCTCTGCCCGTGCGGCCTATCCGGTGTATGTAGGCCTCGGCATCGTAAGGAATATCGTAGTTGATGACATGGCTAATACGATCAACGTCGAGCCCGCGTGCTGCTACATCGGTTGCGACCAGGATATCGATACCACCTTTTTTGAGCCGGGTGACCATTTGCTCTCGATTTTTTTGTACCATATCGCCGTTTAGCGCTTCTGCGGAATAGCCTCGCGCTTCAAGTTTGTCGGCGAGTTCTTTTGTGGCGATTTTTGTTCTTACAAATATCAGCACCGCATCGAAGGGTTCTACTTCAAGAATACGCGTGAGTGCATCGAGTTTGTGCAGATGGCTCACGGACCAATAGCGTTGGTGTATTGACTCGGCTGTTGCCGTTTTCGCCTTGATGGCGACGCCAATTGGATTGTTCAGATGGCGTTTCGCTATTTTTTCAATTTCGCGGGGCATCGTGGCCGAAAACAACGCGATCTGCCGAGTATCCGGAGTTTGTTCCAGTACCCACTCAACATCGTCGATGAAGCCCATTCGCAACATCTCGTCAGCTTCATCCAGAACCAGGGCGTGCAGATTGTCGAGCTTCAAGGTTCGGCGGCGCATATGATCCATCACCCGCCCGGGAGTACCTACAACCACGTGAACCCCGCGTCGAAGTGCTCGAATCTGTCCTGAATAATCCTGGCCGCCATAAACCGGGAGCACGTGGAACCCTTTCATATGAGTGGCGTAGCGCTGAAAGGCCTCTGCAACCTGAATGGCCAACTCGCGAGTTGGCGTGAGGACCAGCACCTGTACGTGGCTTTGTTTTAGATCGATATTGGCGAGCAAAGGCAGAGCGAAAGCGGCGGTTTTACCCGTGCCCGTCGGTGCATGGCCCAGAAGGTCCGAGCCTTCGAGCAAAGGTGGAATCGCGCCAGACTGGATCGGTGACGGTGTCTCATAGCCCACATCTTTGAGTGCCTTAATTAAGGTGGGGGGCAGACCAAGCGAATCGAAGCTTGGGACCGAATCAGTTTCTGTCATGACGACCTCTGGGGTGCAAATACCGGAAGCAGTATCTGTGGGTGCGCGAGTATAGTGGGGTCAAGCCTAATTACAATGATTTTGTGGCTGGTTTTGCACGGAATACACGGAAAAAAGGGCGTAAAGCGGAATAGGTAATAGGGGGAGGTTTGTCGAAGTTGGTTTAGTCGGGTTTTGTTAAAAAATTGCCCCCTGTGGCGCTGGGGAAGCGCCACAGGAAGCAGGCAGGTAAAGCGACCAAAGCCGCCCTACCGTTTCAAACTAAAGGGATACCGCCAATTCAACGCCGTAGGTTTCGCCTTCGTTGTACCAACCGCGAGTCGTCAAGCCGCCGATACGACCGACTTTACGCTCACGCTCATCGGTCATGTTTCGGCCAAACGCAGTGACTCTGTAACGAGCGTCAGCCCACGCGTAGCTGATTGAGGCGCTCAAGTCGCTCAGGCTATCGAGAGAACCTAAAGGATCGTTGTTTGCGATCATTTCGACCTCATCTCTCCAGCGGTAGGAGAACATCGTCTGAAGGTCACCGTTGCCGATTTGGACCGTATAGCTTGAGGTCAGACCGAATGTGTTCTCGGGTGTGTTCCGTGAACGCAGGTCGGAGTTGTCCGTCACCGTTTGGTCGCCGTTGATGTCCGCCAGGTAGCTATCGAACTCTGCGTCGAGATAACCGTATGTGGCTCGGATATTCCATGCATCAGTGACCTGAAACTGGAGTTCAAGCTCAACACCAAACATATCAAGCACGGCAGCGTTTCGTACCACGGTGGCTACATTGGATAGGCTCACTGGAATCAGAATCGATTCCTGTTTGTCCTTGTACTTGCTCAGGAAGATCGCTGGGTTAAATATCATTCGGCCGTCAAGCCATGTGCTCTTCATGCCGATTTCGTAGTTCTCGACGTATTCGGGCTCGTAGGTTGGGTCGATATTGAAGTTAGCCTGTCGGCCAAAAAAACCGCCGCTTTTAAAGCCTTCGCTGTAAGAACCAAAGACCATGATGTCGTCATTGTGTTGGTAGCGAAAACCAACTTTAGGTGTGATTTCGTCCCAAGTACCGCCGTAAGGCTGTGGATCCAGGAGAGGGGGGATCGCATCGCCAGCAGCAGGATCATAGAAAACGCCGCCGTTGCCGCCGATGAAGTCTTTCTCTTCTTCAGTCCAGCGCAGTCCAGCATTCAAGGTCCATTGGTCATTTATGTGCCAATCACCTGAAATGAATACAGCCTTGGATTTAGTTTCCTGGGATTGACCGTTGCTGCTGAGCGTAGTGGCCGTCAGCGGAACTGGAAGAATACCGAGTCGAGAGAGCTGGTAGTGAAGATCGGCTACGTCCCAGCGCTGCTCGTACTCAACATCCCAGTAGTAAACGCCGGCAATAAATTCAATCTTGTCAGAGAACTGTGAAGTTGCGCGTAATTCGTGACTTTTTTGATGCCAGTCGTTGAAGTAATCCAGGCGAAGAAGGTCTACAGGCGCGCCATCAAAATGCTGGTTGTTGTGCTCGTCCATATCCCGGCTGGTGGCGATGTAGGTCACGAGGAAGTTTTCCAGATCCCAATTAGCGGTAAGAATGTACGTGTCGTATTCATTGTCGCTATTGTTGATGCCGTTCGCAGAGTTGCTGTCAGGACCATCAGTGGAGCTGCTTTCACAACCCACAACACCGAAGATACCCTCAAGCGTACATGCGAGTTCACCGGCCTGGTTGACATTACTGTAAGCGCCCTGATCGCTATCATCCTGAAATTTTTCATAGTGAAATTTCAGGTTGAAGTTGTCAGCAGGTTCCCACAGCGTGGTGAAGCCATAGTTCTGGATATCATCACCGCCGACGTCTTCGTTTAGCGTCGTATTTTTGGTAAAGCCGTCGCTTTTGATACTAGCAGCGAAAAGCTTGATGCCGAGTGTTTCATCAATAATCGGCAGATTGACAACCGCTTTGATGTCTTCACGACCGTTGTCGCCAGCGGTCACTTTTAAGTCAGCACCATAGGCCATGGTGACGTCACCACGGATGATGTTGATCAGACCGCCCGTTGTGTTCTTGCCAAACAGTGTGCCTTGTGGGCCGCGTAGGACTTCGATACGCTTGATGTCGAAATTCTGGAACAAAACACCGCTTGATGTGCCAAGGAACATGCCGTCCATCATGACGCCAACAGCGGGGTCGAAGCTTTTATCAGATTCTGATGCAGAGACTCCGCGAATACTGATAGCGGCACCGCTAGCAATACCTGGCGTTCTTCGAATGTAGAGGTTTGGCGCAAAGTTCTGGACGTCTTCGAGTCGGCGAACGGTGGCTTGTTTGAGTTCTTTGGATATCGCTGAAACCGATACCGGAACGTCCTGAATTGATTCAGACCGCTTTCGGGCTGTGACAACAACTTCTTCAATTGCTAGGTCGCCAATCGCGATCTGGCTGAAGGCTGTTCCGCCCATTGTGAATAATAAGCCGTAAGACAGGCGCTTAACGATATTAAGGCCGGCCACGAGCTTTGTGAATTGCTCCCCCATGATTTATCTCCAAAATGGTGAAAATTATTTTTCTGATTTTTCTAGGGTGCGTATACTCTATTGTTTTATTGTGTTTGGCTACAGTTGTGTGACTTGATCTATGGCTTGGTATAACTGGATTTCATTAAGTCCGTTACCAAGAACACGACTCGCTGGGTATTTCCGCGAGTATTGCCAAATCATTGAGCCATTGACTTTCTTCACCAAATTGGTAATTTCTGCTCCCTATGGACCAATTTGACCCCGAGAGATTGAAGCAACTACGTAAACAACGCGGCATCAGTGTGGCTGACGTCGCTGGCGCCTTGGGTGTGAGTGTTGCGCAGGTCCACCGTTTGGAAAATGGCCAGCGGCGGCTTACGGTGGATACGCTCATCCAGTATTGCGATGTGCTAGAGCTCGAATTGTGTCAGCTCTTTGCGCAACAAATAGATATAGCGGTGACCGGTGTCGTGAACTCCGATTATGAAGTTCTGCCTACGCCTCCGGATTCTGTCCATCAGATTGCGCTGCCGGCAATACTTCCTGACATTGATCAGGTGGCGGCACTCCGTTGGGAGCCGGGTGGCAAGATATCGCGTATGCACGGCCACATCCTTCTTTACTACTCCCATTCCAATGGTGTTCCCAGAAATGCCTGGGAAACTCGTTGTCTGATCGTTCGAGCGGATGGATCCCAATGTACAGGATGGCCCATTAATGGGGAGACGGCGACACACATTGAGAACCCGGAGGGGAGAACGCAATTCAATGTCGATATTATATGGGCGTCACCGATCCTGGCGGTACTCGCACCTTCGGCCATTAAGATATTGCAGGGTTCTGCATAGGTAGTTGTATCAAGCCTGCTACTTTACTCCATCACCAAGAGTTGCGAAGGTTGTGCCGTGAATTCTGAATTCGTATCCAATTTGGCAAACTTTTCGCCGAGCGTTTTTACGCTCATCGGTGTAATCACTGTGATGGCGATTGCCCATTTTCTGTTGAGGAGAGATGTGCCCGGCGAAGTCAGCGTCTCGCGGCAACTATTTATGCTCGTCTTGACGGGGATCGGGGTGCTGTTTGTGATCTTCAGCTTGCCGCTGTCAGACAGTGGTCGGGGACAGATTCTTAGTCTGATCGGCATTGTGATTACTGCAGTGATTGCGTTGTCTTCGACAACCTTTGTCGCCAATATCATGGCAGGCTTGATGTTACGTGCCGTGAACAGTTTTCGTCCCGGCGATTTCATTCGTTCCGAAAAATTTTTTGGCCGAGTGACGGAACGTGGTTTGTTTCACACAGAGATACAGACTGAAGATCGTGATCTGATGACGCTGCCCAACATGTATCTTGTTAACAACCCTGTGACCGTTGTGCACAGCTCCGGCACGATCATCTCTGCCAATCTATCGCTTGGCTATGATGTGTCGCACATCAAGATAGAAGAAATTTTAAAGCTGGCCGCAACGGAAACCGGTCTGGATGACGCCTTTGTGCTTGTAGGTGACCTGGGTGACTTTTCGGTGTCCTATCGGGTGGGGGGGTTTTCTCCTGACACTACCCGTCTACTTTCGATTAAATCGAGTTTGAGAAAAAACATCCTGCGATTGATGCATGACAATGGAATAGAAATTGTTTCGCCAAACTTTATGAATCAGCGCGTTCTGGCACCCGAGACCAAAATTATCCCGGCACGGGATGCGGTGACAAAAAAGGAAGAAATTGAAAGCCCAGCGGAAGATGTAATTTTTGACAAAGCTGTTGCGGCGGCAGCAGAAGAAGAATTGAAGCAGGAGCTCGTCGCGGCAAACGAGCGTCTTGCGGAGCTCAAGGACCTGATCAAATCGCTTAAAGATGAAGACAAGCCTTCATTGGAAACCGAGCGTGAAAAGCTGATCAATCGTGTCGAAGAAGTTAACGTTTTGATCGCAGATGGGAAGGCTCAGTAGAGCCTCAGCGGGTTTAGTAAAGAGCCTTCGGCGTTACTTAGTAAAGAGCCTCAGCGGGTTTAGTAAAGAGCCTCAGCGGGTTTAGTAAAGAGCCTTCGGCGTTACTTAGTAAAGAGCCTCAGCGGGTTCAATAAAGAGCCTTCGGCGTTACTTAGTAAATAGCCCTCGGCAGTACCTCATAGAAAGCCCGCATCATTCGTTTTTTCTTCAATCGTCGTTTCATTGATCATCGCTCTGCCAACAAATGCCGACGCAAATGATTTACTCAAAGCACTTTGCGCGCAAATTTGTTTTCGATCAGGGTGGTATCCACCGCCAAATTCTAAGATGGTCGATGAATCGGCAATAAGGTGAGTGCGCATGTTTAGATAAGTGATGTTTGGGCAATGTAAGTTTCGACAAACCATGATCGGCTTGATGGTTTTTGTGATCATGTCGGCGCTTGGCGGCTGTGCGAGTGAGCGTTCTGGTATCGGCGTTGCGGTGACGCAATGCTGTGTCAGTGATTCTTCATTAGAGACCATCTCGGATGGTATTAACAGCGGCCAAGATGCGATCCTTTACAAAACTTTGTCGTGGTTGCTGAAGAAATCCCCGTGTTCCTTGGTCCGTTGATGGCCAGTAATTTTAGTGTCGCCCTCAGTCACCACGGACTGCAACCAGTGGCTCGCGACCCAGACCTTGTTGTTGCGCTAAGATATGTACAAAATAACCTGAAGCAGCATCGCCAGCGCAACGATTTTGAGGAAAGAATTTCTACCGGTGATTCCGAGCGATTTGCGGTACGGATTCGCATCGAATTTCGGGATGCGACAACAAAAGAACTTGTTTGGTCTGGGTATATCGAACGAATTCATGATGTAGGCCCGGGCGAATGGATGCACACAGGGCGAGCCTCAGTTGCGATATATGATAGCTTTGTCGAAGTTTTGAAAGGTTATGGGCGGTAATTGAAATGAATACATTGAACAATATATTGTTTTTCGTAGACGGAGCGCCAGGGCAAAAAGCAGCGCTCACAAGAGCCGCTGACTTTGCTAGACATGCAAGTGCAAGCCTTACGATTATGGCGGTTGTGCCCAAGGTGTCGACCGACGATGAGCGGCTGTCAGGCTCTATCCAAGCGATTCAGGACACGCTCATCCGCGAGCGGAAAGTAGAACTTATCAAATAGCTGAAAGAGGAACGACTGACGCTGCGGTGAGATTGAGGCTTGCGCTCCATTTTTTTTGCGCCGATGAACTTCCCTCGCCGTGAATTGTCGGCACAGGCTTAGTTTTCTCAGTTGATTTACCTCTGGGGTAAGCTCTGATGTATAGACCGCTATCAGAGCTTCTTTGGTTTTTCCCTATAGGCGCATATCGTACTGCCGAGTGTGAACTTTCGAGTTAAGACCACCGACGAGACACGTTCGAGCGTGGCTCCGGCGTATGTCAAGTTGTCAATCAATTTGGCAGTGACATTCTAAATCTGTCTTAACGTCGGATTTTTAGAAGAAAGCCAAAACAGGTTCTGATCCTTGCAAACGTGTTCTTCTAAGCAGAATCCGTCAATTCAAAATGAGAAATAGGGAGTGTGAGTGAACGTATCAACCGCCGTAGAAACCAGAAAATCGATCCGAAGGTTTCAGGAAAAGATTGTGGATTCGAGTCTTCTGGTCGAGTTGCTCGAAAAGGCCTCAAGAGCGCCGTCAGGGGGGAATCTCCAGCCGTGGCGAGTATTTGTGATCACTTCCGAGACCATGCCAACGTTTCTTGATCATATTAGGTCATCAGAATTTCAAAAAACGCCGGAATATCCTATCTATCCTGCCGCGCTTAAATCACCTTATCGAGATTCAAGATTTAAGGTCGGTGAAGATATGTATGCGTTACTGGATATCCCGCGCGACGACAAGGTGGCAAGACTGGGGAACCTCGCTCGCAATTTTGAATTTTTTGGCGCTCCGACAGGGTTTTTCTGTTGTGTTGACCGCGCAATGGGGCTGCCTCAGTGGTCAGATCTTGGGATGTTCCTGCAAACTTTCATGTTGCTGGCCCAGGAAGCAGGGCTCGATACCTGTGCGCAGGAGGCATGGGCGGCACGATCTGAGGCGGTAAAGTCGTTTATAAAATATGATGATGAATTGTTGCTTTTTTGTGGCATGGCCATCGGATACAAAGACCTTGATGCGCCGGTGAATACATTGAAATCAGACCGTGAGCCACTTGATGCCTGGGCCAAATTTTTGTGAACGAACGCGTGCGAATCTTTATCGGGGTCGACACGGAGAGTAATCCAAGTACATCACAATAAACGTACAAGAAAAGTACAAGACAAAACAAGCACAACCCACGCTTGTTGCTCCCACTGGGGAAATAGGAAATAGGAAATAGGAAATATGATCGAATTTAGGCTCAACGGCGAAACTGTACGCACAGAAGAAGACCCGTCAACGCCACTTCTCTGGGCTGTCAGGGACACCTTTAAGCTCAAAGGTTCCAAGTTCGGTTGTGGGGCAGGGCTATGTGGCGCCTGCACGATGCATATAGATGGTAAGGCGCAGCGAACCTGTGTGCTGCCTATTTCTGCTGTTTCAGGGCGTGAAGTGACAACTATCGAAGGTCTGGGCACACCGGAAAACCTGCACCCATTGCAGGCGGCATGGAATGAATACTCGGTGTCACAGTGCGGTTACTGTCAGTCAGGCCAGATTATGTCTGCGGCGGCGCTGCTCACCGAAAATCCAAACCCAACCTCAGCAGAAGTCGATACAGCGCTGGCTGGAAACATTTGCCGCTGCGGGTGTTATGTGCGAATAAAGAAAGCCATATTGTCGGTCAGTGGAACGGGTGTCGCCTATTACGATGCGGCGTCGCAGGAGGTGAAAGCATGAAGTCCGTGAATCTATCTCGACGAAAGTTTTTGCAAACCTCTGGCATCGTCGGCGGTGGTCTTGTCATGGGTTTCAGTCTTTCTGGTTGCTCGGGCGGGCCCCTGCCGATGGATGTTGTCGAAGGCGGTTTTGTGCCTAACGCTTTCGTGCAACTTCTGCCGGACAACTCGGTTAAGTTTTATTGCGCCAGGGATGAAATGGGACAGGGCGTCACGACGGGGCTTTCTACGTTGGTTGGAGAAGAACTGGATTACAACCCGCTCGATATGGAAATACTTTTTCCCGGTGTTCATCCGGATTATAACAATCCTGGGATGGGGGTGCAGGCAACCGGCGGTAGTAATGCCATCAATGCTCACTATGTGCAATTGCGGCAGGTCGGCGCCAACACTCGCGCACTATTGGTCGCAGCGGCTGCCAAAGATCTCGGTGTCGAGAAGCGTGAGATCAATACCGAGGAAGGTCATATCCTGGTCGGTGGGAAGCGATATCCCTATGGGGACTTTATACGGACCGCGGCGACGCTGAGTGCGCCCGATGATGCGGCCATGAAATCACCCTCCGAATTTCGATATATAGGGAAAGAGACGGCTCGTGTCGATTCGATTAGTAAGGCCACTGGCACCGCAGAGTTTGGAATCGATATCGATGTTCCGGGCATGTACCACGCTGTCGTCGTCAGATCGCCGGTGGCTGGTGCCAGACTAAAATCATTTGATCCCATTGACACGAACAACATGCCGGGCGTTACCGACGTCTTTGAAATTGCCAGCGGTATTGCGGTTGTGGCCGAAAAATACTGGCAGGCGAAAACGGCGGCAAAAGTACTGACCGCTAATTGGGAGGATGCACCCCTGGCCAGTTTTGATACTGCAGCGATTCGACGTGACTACGTGTCTGCGATGGCCGCTGAGGAAGCGCTTACTTCAACGGACGATGGCGATATAGGGCAAGCTTTTGCGTCTGCTTCCCACGTTGTTGAGAGTGAGTACTGGGCACCGTTTTTGGCGCACGCGCCCATGGAGCCGATGAATGCCATCGTCCGACTCGGAGATGGTGAAGGTGAAGTATGGACGGGATCGCAGGGTCCGGTTGCTGTCCAGGGACTGGTTGCGCGATTTTCCGGCATTGATGCTGAGAACATCAAAGTGCATCAGACGTATCTGGGTGGTGCTTTTGGGAGACGTGGAACGCTGACACATGTCATCGAAGCCACCGAGATTGCCAAGCTGTCCGGGAAAACGGTCCAGCTGATCTGGTCGCGGGAAGATGATATTCGTCATGGTTTGTATCGACCGGCGTCGTTGATGAACATCAAAGCGGCGTTAGATGACGATGGACAAATTACCGGCTGGGATGCGAAGCGAGTGGGCGGGAATATTACACCGAGCATTTTGGAGAACTTGCTGCCCGGTCTGTTTCCCGGGCTTGGTGAGGGGACCATCGACTGGATGGTGGGGTTGTCAGATACGACGCTAAAAGGCTGGGTCACAGATCCCGGCAGTATCGAAGGGTTGTTTGAGGACTACGATCATCCGAATACCAGGGTACAGCACGTTACCGTGGATCATAAGCTTCCGCTGACCTTTTGGAGAAGCGTTGGGCATTCATATACCTCCTTTGCGAAAGAGTCGATGATTGATGAACTGGCCATTGCTGCCGATCGCGATCCGGTTGAACTTCGATTGCAAAACACCAAGAACAATCCGCGCCTCCATAACGTGATTAGAGTTGCCCGTGAAAAAATGCGTGATATGAAGCCCGCCGAAGGTCGCTACCTTGGCTTTGCTGCACATCATTCATTCCTGACGGACGTGGCAGAGATCGCCGAGGTGTCCGTTAAGGACGGAAAAATTTCTGTACACAAGGTCACCTGTGTCGTGGATTGCGGCACTGCTGTCAACCCGGATATCGTGCGAGCGCAGATGGAAGGCTCGATCATGTATGGCCTTACCGCTGCGCTTTACGGTGAATTAAATCTGGAAGGTGGTGCCATTGTGGAGAGTAATTTCCACGACTACCCCATATTGCGCATGAACGAAGCACCTGACGTGGATGTCGTGATCATTGATAGTGGCACTGAACCCACCGGTGTGGGCGAACCGGGTTTGCCGCCCATTGCACCGGCTGTTGCCAAC
>JBLIIB010000096.1:0-12546 GCA_047634795.1 Candidatus Azotimanducaceae bacterium
CTCGAACGAACTTCTCGTAGTGTCGAATATCCTTCACCACGATCTTGAGCATATAGTCCCATGTGCCCGCCATGGTGTAACACTCCAGCACCTCAGGGAGTATTTCGACCTCTCGCTCAAAATCTTCCAGGCTATTTCGACCTTGCATGCTGAGGTTGATCGTTGCGAAGGCGACGATCTCCATGCCCAATTTTTCGCGGTTTAGCAGGGCTACTCTGCGCTCAATGACGCCATCTGCTTCTAGTCGATGGATGCGACGCCAGCACGGAGATTGTGACATGTTGATCTTATCCGCGATTTCCTGAGTCGTCATGGTGCCGTCCTGCTGGATGGCGCTGAGTATCTTGACATCATTTGTAGTTAACTTGTCGTTCATAAGGTCGATACAGGTATAAAAAGACCAAATATACACACTATTGGGTTATTGATATGCAAGTAAGGGTTATTTACGGACTAAATCCGCATAAAGTTTTCTCTCCGTTCGGACTACCATATTAGGGAAACGTCACCGGAGCCCGATATGACTACTGCCGCCCCAAAGCCGATTTCTCTCGATGACAAATATGCGCTGGATACCACGCGTGCCTACATGACAGGTATTGAAGCGCTGGTGCGCCTGCCCATTTTGCAACACCAGCGGGATCTTGAAAAAAACCTCAATACAGCAGGCTTTATTTCAGGATATCGCGGCTCCCCACTCGGTGGCGTTGATCTAGCCATGTGGGGAGCAAAGCCGTTTCTTGATCAGCATAATATTATTTTTCAACCCGCCGTGAATGAGGACCTTGCGGCAACGGCGGTCTGGGGCAGTCAGCAAGTTGGACTGTTTGAAGGCGCGAAATACGATGGTGTGTTTGGCATGTGGTATGGCAAGGGTCCCGGCGTGGATCGCAGTATGGACGTCATTAAGCACGCCAACGCCGCTGGCACTTCAAAATTTGGTGGCGTGTTAGCAGTCGCGGGAGATGATCACGCCGCAAAGTCTTCAACCCTGCCGCATCAGTCCGAACATATGTTCATTGGAGCATCCATGCCCGTATTGAACCCTGCCAATGTTCAGGAAGTTTTGGACCTTGGGATCTTTGGCTGGGAATTGTCGCGTTATTGCGGCGCCTGGGTGGCGCTCAAAGCGATTACCGAGAATATGGATTCCGCGATCTCGGCTGAAATTAGTCCTGATCGGGTCACGATCAAGGTGCCGGATCAATTCGAACTGCCGGAAGACGGTGTGCACATCCGATGGCCAGATACCGCGCTCGGTCAGGAAATAAGGCTCAACAAATACAAGATATATGCGGCGCGTGAGTTCGCCCGCGTAAATGGTCTAAACCATATTGTTCAAGACAGTGATCGGGCAAGGCTGGGCATTATTACAACGGGTAAGGCCTATCTCGACGTGATGCAGGCCCTGGAAGACCTGGGTATCGATGAACGCAAAGCGGGCCAGATTGGATTACGTATCATGAAAGTCGGAATGAGCTGGCCGCTCGAACCCATCAGCGCCCACCAGTTTGCAGAGGGCTTGGAAGAAATCCTAGTTGTTGAGGAAAAACGATCCATCATTGAGGATCAATTGACCGGCCAGCTCTATAACTGGTCTGTGGATCGGCGCCCACGTGTGGTTGGTGAGTTTGATGAAGAAGGTCACGATTTGTTACCGAACTTGTCAGAGCTCACTCCGGCGATGGTAGCGCGCGCCATCTCTGCGAGGTTGTCTCGCTTTTATCGCGACGAGCTGATCGAGCAACGATTGAAATTTTATGACCACAAAGAAAAAGTCCTCGCCTCGAATCGTGAAACGGCAGTGCGAACACCTCATTACTGTTCGGGTTGCCCTCACAGCAGCTCCACGCGTGTACCTTTAGGTAGCCGAACACTGGGTGGCATCGGCTGTCACTATATGGGCACCTGGGAAGTAGGCGATCGAAAAGCGGAAACGTTTACTCAGATGGGGGGCGAGGGTGTGACCTGGGTGGGCCAGGCTCCGTTCACCGAAACCCGCCACGTTTTTCAAAACCTGGGCGATGGCACCTATTTTCATTCCGGTCTGCTGGCGATCAGACAAGCCGTGGCATCCGGGGTGAACATTACCTACAAAATCCTCTATAACGACGCGGTTGCGATGACGGGCGGGCAGCCTGTGGACGGAACATTCAGTGTTCCAATGCTGATTGAGCAGCTTAGAGGAGAAGGCATACAACGTATCGCGCTGGTGACGGAAGACGTCTCACGTCATGAAGGGATCAAAATCGGTACAGGGGCCAAAAGCGATGCCGGTTTGACACTGAATGACCGAGGTGACCTGCTGCTTATCGAAACAGAGTTGCGAGATACCCCGGGAACCACCGTGCTGATTTTTGATCAGACCTGCGCGATTGAAAAACGCCGCAGACGTAAGCAAGGAAAATTAGTCGATCCAGATGTTCGAGTGGTGATAAACCCCGAGGTTTGTGAGGGCTGCGGGGATTGCGGTGTTGAATCGAATTGTCTCTCCGTTGTTCCGCTCGAAACTGAATTGGGGCGAAAAAGGAAGATTGACCAAAACGCCTGTAATAAAGACTACAGCTGCGTAAATGGTTTTTGCCCCAGCTTTGTGACGGTGAAAGGCGGGGCACTTAGAAAATTTAATGCCGCAGAAAAAGCCGGTGATTGGCCGGTTTTGCCCGAGCCTGTCCCTGCGGGTATACAAGAGCGGCCATGGAACATTGTGGTGACGGGTGTTGGTGGAACCGGCGTGCTGACGATTGCGGCAGTTGTTGCAATGGCTGCGCATATTGAAGGCAAGGGATGCGCGCTGATGAATCAGACGGGTCTCGCGCAGAAGTTTGGGGCGGTGGTGAGTCATGTGCGTGTTGGATGTAAACAGAGTGCCATTTATGCCGTAAGAATCCCGGCGGGCGATGCCGATCTATTGATGGGTTGCGACCTGGTCGTTGCCGCGGGGGATGAGGCCATTGCGAAGGTCAATGTGGCGCGGTCCTATGCGGTGGTTAATGATTTCTCTTCTGCGACGGCTGAGTTCATTTCTGACCCTGACGCATCAATACCATCGGTCGCGATGAAAGCGTTGATTAGTTCTGAGGTTGGCGTCGATAAGGTCAGTTTCATTGAGGCAACAGACTTGGCGAACAGGCTGCTGGGAGACGCGATTGCGAGCAATATGTTTCTGTTGGGATACGCTTTGCAGTCGGGATTAATACCGGTATCCCGATCGTCACTTGAGCAGGCCATAGTGCTCAACGATGTTTCTGTTGAGTTTAATCTTCAGTCATTGTTGTGGGGCCGACGCGCCGCTTTCAATCTGGCGCGGGTCAAGGAAGTTACAGGCGTCGGCGCTACCTTCAAGCCGCTCGATAAACCTGAAGACATCGTTCGGGATCGAGTTGCCAGGCTGAGGACTTACCAGTCTGCAGAGTATGCGAATACCTATCAACGTGTGATGGACGCGGTCATGGAAAAGGACGCGGGTTTAAAAAATAGGGAGCTAAAAGATGGGGGTCTAAGAGACAGAGGCCTCAAAGATGCGGAGTTAAAAGCTTCAGATGAAAAGCGTCTGTCCAGAGCGGTCGCTCGATCGTTGTATAAACTGATGGCAATCAAGGATGAGTACGAAGTCGCAAGGCTATACACAGATGGCAGCTTTGATCGATATGTTGGTAGCATTGTGGAAGGTGATTATCAGCTGACCTATCACATGGCGCCGCCACTCCTGGCTCGTCCGCACAGTTATTCGGGTATTCCTCGCAAAATACGCCTGCCTGGGTTAACAAAACTTGTTTTCCGTGCGCTCGCGAAATTGAAATTCCTGCGACATACCCGCTTTGATATTTTCGGACTTACCTCTGAGCGAAAGCAGGAAAAAGCTGTCAGAGACGAATTTCATGACCTATTTCTGAAGTTCACCGAATCATTAAGCGAGGACAACTATGACAGCGCCGTGGCGTTGGCTGAACTGCCAATGGATATCCGTGGTTATGGGCACGTCAAGTCAAAAAATCTTGCAAGCGTCGAGCTGCGCAAGGCGCAGTTATTGCGGCAGTATCGCGGCGAACTCATTCCTATTGTGAACGCAGCAACCAGCGAGGTTTAGCGTCGAACTTGTTTGGGGTGATTGTTTAAAGAAATTGTATGCGGAGATTTTTTGACGCGATTGGGTAAACCTACCTCATCAAACAATGCGCGATCGAGCGGTCTAAGGGTTTGGGTTGTTTAAGCGACCCAGGTAACGTCGGATCGCTTATGACATCACACGCTGCTTAACCTGCGAACCTGATTCGCAAAACCTTTGCGACGCTATTGCTTGGTGTGATCGCTCACGCCGCGGTTTCAGGCGAAACGCTTTCTCCCATTGATCGTATGAGACCGCTGAATGGCTCGTCTCTAATGAATAAACGCCGCCCGCTGAGAGTCATACCTGGCAGACACTGTATTTGTTTGGTGCGACCCGACCCGGGTCGGCAAGGGTTACGGGGACGAAAAAAGCTGGTTCAGGTTTCGCTTGTAGCGTCCGGAGGATTGGCAGCAGGTCCACGCGCTGTATTTCTGGCGCTACAACATGAATATCAGCGTCTACCTCAATGGCTATCAATAGGGTGGCGACACATTTCGGCTCGGCTTTTTTACTCAGGCTTGGAATCATTCGAAATTGATGCCGGTCTAACCGGGTGGCTGGCAAGCTGATCATAATATTGTCCACTTAGAATCAACCCGAGTCCATTTGATGACACCTTTACGCGGGTTAAATTCGGACTCCTATCGGCATTAGAACCGATACAAAGAAAACGGCATTGGCGGAAGGTTGAGCTCAACTAATACCTGTTGGTGTTCGGTTGCCTGAACCTGTTGTGCGTCGTTATTTTTTGGGCTAATCGGCGACATGATCGCGTGTGTTGTTGGTTCCTCGGGGTCACCGCAGCTTGGCGCTTGGTGCTGTCTCATATGGTCATCTACTGCAACCCGATTCCTGCGAGAGGTGGTTACGGTGTGTGCACGTGGCCTGAATACCTGGATTTTTTGCCTTTTTGGGTGCGTCCATCAATGGCTGAACCTGTGTGCACCGCGGGCAGAGAAAATCATGTTCGCTTGCTGGTGTGTTGCAATCTTGCCTCACATTTCCACTCCGGTCACAGTGTTTCAGGCGACGGCCTATGCGCTGTGGGTGATTCTAACGTTGGGTCTGCTGTTTCTATTCTTGCGTGTGTTTCATGGAGCCGTCGCGGTGCGCTATGTGTTGTACTTGCGCTCGCCGGCCGGGTGTTGTCTGCTCACGACTGTTGCCTCTTTCTTGCCGAAGCGGGAGACGCCTTGGAAGATGCGACACATTACGGTCAGTTCGGCGCGCCTTTGACTCTTTCTGTACTTCTGCTTCACCTTTCGCAACGTTTTACACAGGTATTGGATGAATCAGAAAAGCTTAATTTCGAGCTTGAGGATCGTGTCGAAGCAACAAGGCTGGCGTTATAATTAAGTTTCGACGAAAACCGGGAGGATGCACTCGCTGAGGCCGCAGTTGATGAGCGTAAGAAGATTTATCGCGATTCACAGGATGACGTGGGTCAAAACTGCTCTCGATTATTCATCAGGGTGAGTCCGACGAATCGGCCCCTGGCCCTGCGTCTTCTGCGCTTGCAATCCTGCGGGAATCAATTTGTCGGGCGAGCGGCGATGATGAACAGTTACTTGATCTGTTGCCGCTGGTGCGACATCACCTTGTGTTTGAGCTGTGGCGGGTGAGGTTTGCGTTTTTTTGATCACAGGCTACCAGATCCATACAAAGCGCAAGCGTCGCGTTAACACTTGTCATTATTGTGTTGCTGCTTCTCGCTGCCGCTATGTTGTTAGGCATAGGTAGTTAGCACAGGTAGTTAGCACAGGTAGTTAGGTCATAGATTGGGAAGCACCAACCAATCGATCTTTTTGCAGCGTAAATTAACTCGGCGCTATTTGTGCCGCGACGTTCTGCACCGGCGCGCTAAACCCTGGTTTCTTTGAATCAAATAGTTCGTTTTTGACCTCTCCCGTTGATTTATCTCCGTTTGGCAAACCCAGCCAGAAGAGCGCAGACGGTGCTGCATCGATAATGTCAAAGTCAGAAAGCCGCGCGCCGGCTCGAATCCCTTTGCCCCAGGCGTAGAAGCTGGTGCCCATATTGGTGTCATGTGGGGGGTAGCCGTGTGAGGCCTTGATGCCCGCTGATAGCGATAGGGTCTCAGGCCAGAACACGGTGAGTCCCAGCCAGTTAGCCCACGCTGGAAATTCAGATGGATCCGCAATCCAGTAAGGCTGGTCGAGCACGATGAGAATGTCGCCGGATCTGCGGCTATCCCCGGTTGGGAAGTAGTCGGGATAGTGAGGCCAACGGTAGACCGATAGCATATCGTAGGATTTTAATGCCAGAACAGCCTCGTTAGCACTTGATTCATCATCGAGATAGATAAAAGCGTGGGCGCCATCAGAAGCGAATTTGCCGGCGATATCATGTTTAAACATCACCCGACCGATGTTGAAATAGGTTTCCACATCAACCATGGAATGATCTGCTGCGACAAAAAGTGCGATTTCCTCCGCGGGGCCGAGCGCCTCGATTGCCGCCATTAACCGTCCCACCTCCGCGTCGGCGGCTTCCGTTGCTGTGATCGTTTCCGGGGCAGTCGTACCTTTCCAGTGGCCGACCCAATCTGGCCCTTTGTAGTAGGCCGCGATGACAGAGGGTCGATTGTCCGTAGATGCTGTGATGAATTCGATAACCTGATCGGTTCGTTCGGGGTCTTCTGGCGAGTCTTTCCAGCTCAGTTCGAGTGGTGCATGGGTTGCGGTGGGGCCTTGAGTTGTCGAGTAGTGACCGGTGAAGCCCAATGCGGCGGTAGTTTTGCCCGATTTTTCCGCGACTTCCCATAACGTCTCACATCCGAGACGCCAGTCCGCATCGCGGCTTCCGTCATAGTAGGAGCGCTCGGGCATTGATTGATCTATGTCGTAGAAAAAATTGCTGACAATCCCGTGATCGCCGGGCATACAACCTGTTGTGTATGACGTGTGATTGACGGCGGAGACCGTTGGGAACGCGGGTTTCATGTCGTGCGTCCAGCTGCCCTCTTGTCGAATACGGTCAAAGTTGGGCGTGTTGGCGGCTTCGATCATTGCCGGTGCAAGGCCATCAAACAAAACGTAAACGATTGTTCTCGGGTTATCAGCCGTAGCCTTGGATATCGCGAATGGCGACACCGAGAGAAAAATGAGCGTGAGAAGAAAAATGCGCATAGTCATTCCTGCTTGTACTGTGCTTTATCCAATTGATAGTCTGCCATCTTTCGCTGGAGTGTTCTCCTGCTGATGCCCGCATGAGCTGCGCTATCGATGACTCTTCCCCTATTTTCTGTGAGCACCTGATCCAGATAGTGTCGTTCTAACTCGACCAACTTTCCCTCTACTGTTTCTTTCAATCCGAGAGAGGTGTCAATGATGAGAGCGCCATTTGCGGTTGAGTGTGCGGTCGAAATCGAGGTTGTGCGGTCGGGTAGCACATCGCTAAGGTCTTCGACAGTCAGCATTGATCGATCACCTTTCAGGATCATTTGCTCCAGAACATTCTCGAGCTGACGAATGTTCCCGGGCCAGTCAAATCCGCAAAGGGCTGCGATCAATTTTGGATCGAGCTTCGGGCGAGGTACGCGATATCGCTTGGCGATTGTGGAGAGCAGTACACCAAAAAGATAAAGAATGTCTTCGGGTCGCTCCCTTAACGATGGCATCTCAAATCTGACTACGTTCAGGCGGTAATAAAGGTCTTCGCGAAACTCACCCGACTCCACCAACTCTTCCAGTGGTGTATTGGTGGCGGCGATGATGCGAGCATTTACGGGCACATCAGTGTTCGCACCGACCGGGCGAATCCGCTGTTCCTGTAGCACATGGAGTAGATTGAGCTGAATGTCTACCGGCATGTCTCCCACTTCGTCGAGTAGTAGCGTGCCATCTTCGGCATGCTGAAAAAGCCCGACCTTGTCGCGATGGGCACCGGTAAATGCGCCCTTTTTATGACCGAAGAGTTCGGACTCTATGAGGTCTGGCTGCATGGACGCGCAGTTGACCGTGACGAAACGTCCAGTCACCTGCGATCGGTTATGGATGGCGCGCGCAAGTTGATTTTTACCCGTGCCGGTTTCTCCTGTAACCATCACCGTGGCATTCGTTGGCGCGACTTTGAGGACTGAACTAAAAATATCCCACATGACATCACTACGAGAGTACATCCCTTCGAATCGATTAGTTCTCTGCCTGAGCTTGCTTAGGTCGTCAATCGCAGGAAGCAGCATTTGTTGTCCGGTTACCCGTTCAATCTGTGTATTTAGGCGATCAGGGCTTCGAGTAAATGCAACTTCGCTCACACCGGATTTCAGCATTTGCTGCACGAAGACGCCTGTCGCGCGCTCCTTGATCACGATGATGTCAGCGAGCGGTTGCTGCTTTCGCAGCTGGCCGATTAGGGCCGGTTCTGCGAATTCCGTGTCGACTATGACTACCCTTGGCGCTGTTCCTTTTTCTTGCGGCCGAGCCGCATCACCTGGCCGCCAAATTTCTACCTCGCGATCCGGCGACTTTAACGCGTTTGCGAGCGAGCGCGCTCTTGTGATCACAGCAATGGGAATAGGCTGGGCAGTTGAGGCTTTAGGTGGTTTGGCACTTGGCCTGGGAAGAGGTTTTGAATTTGGCATGGGACAAGTGTGTCACATTCCTGGCGAGCGGGCCATCCGTGTCCCTTATTATGGGACACGGGTGGCGCAACATTGCGGCTACCAGCGATTAGTTCGGGGAATACCTCTGGCATGGTTATTGCTGCCTTATGTAGTGAATTCAAAGAAATGAAGGACCCTATGCTGTCTCGTCCAACACACCCGCTGTTACTCGATGAATCCAGCCATGTCATTGCGCTGGTGAGTTGCTCATCTCTCCATCCGAGCAAGCCTGAGGGGTCGGCGTTATTTGAACGTGCTGCGGAACTTCAATCTAGAACAGGTTGTGATGTGAGCATTGCACACGTCGCCAAACCGGCGGGGACTGAACAAAACCTTAAAGAGCACCTGACCTTGAGAGTCTTGGTTAAACGGATCAATGAAAATTTTGACTCTGATTTCGATGTTGTCATTCGGTATGGCGCAGGCAACTGTGATGATGTCAGACGTCTCGTGACGGAGAGAGGCGGAGATCTGCTGTTAGTCGACTATGCGGATTCAGAGACCTTGGAAGTGGGCAAGCGCCTGGTGGAGCACGGAAGCTTCCCGCTTTGGTATGTTGCCAAACCCGGCGAAATCGAAGAAGTGAGTGCTAGGTTGAACAATGTCGAAGGTGCAGAGGCCAGTGATCAACTCACCGTTAATCTGGCGAATCACCTTGGGGAAAACTTTGGAACGAGGGTGAATTACCTGCATTCCGAGTTGAATGCGATCAACGTAGGTGATCTTGTGGTGACATGCGCCAAAGGCGTCAGCGAATATGCGGGTGATAAATCAGGGCGAGAGATGGTGAGGCAGCTGCTCGAGACGACACCTGATTTTGATTTACTGGTTCATCGGGGTACCCGGTGTGAGACGCTTAGTGATGCAGCCTGAGTTGAACCGATCCAATGGCCTGAATAGACCTGGCCTTGGTCAAGATTTTTAGCCTAAGCTTTGGGCGAGTGGC
Source organism: Candidatus Azotimanducaceae bacterium (assembly GCA_047634795.1). Lineage (GTDB taxonomy): Bacteria > Pseudomonadota > Gammaproteobacteria > Pseudomonadales > Azotimanducaceae > UBA9659. Next base: position 9,682 of record JBLIIB010000096.1, read on the forward strand.
CCCAAGTGTTTCCTGGTTGAGGGGGGCTGTGAGTGACCACAAGGCGCGTAAATCTGCGCGTCGAGATGCCTCTAAACGCGTGCAGGGAAAGTCGTTGAATGAATGGCAGCTGGATACAGTGGGTCCCATTCAGGCTCGCCAGATTCAAAAAACTGTTGAAACGCGACGAGGCGCGCTCCGGCGCTCGCCTCTTTATAAAGGAACGTGCCTGCAAGCCTTTTTATAGTGCGCTTGTTCAGTGTGACGCCGGTGTGCTTAGGCTCGCTGGTGTGCGGGCGAGCGCCACCACGAAAAGCTCTCTTGAGACGATCAGGTGGCTGTGACCCGGCGTGAAGCGGGTCATTAATAAGATTGATACCGCAGGCGCCACTGATCTGTACCTTGCCCGGGTTGTTCAACCGGTGACACAGGCGGTTCTTCGGGCCGTGGTGACTACAAATGGCATACGTGCCATGTTCTTTTCTCTACCGCGTTTTTCACAAACTGCCTTGTCAAAAGAAGTAAGGCTTTCTTTGGTGATGACTCCTGAGGTCACCGGAGATGAAATGGAAAGGTTAGAGAATACCGCCCGGGCCATCCCGGAAGTCTATGGGGTGGCATGGATGGGTTGGCAATGAATAGGTTGGCAATGAATACGGCGACCGCCTAATCAAATGACCTGTACCTGATTCCGAGTGACTCAAGGAAGGGTAGTTCGCGCAGTTTCATGGCCATACTGAAGGCAGGCCAACGCGATAAATCTGGCGTTCTGTTCCAGGCGCGCTCGGCGACTGCCAGAAGCCGCGGAAACAGATAGTAGTCCATGAGTTCTTCCGTGAAGACCGTTTCTGTCCAAAGTTGTGCCTGGATACCGACAATCAGTTCTAGGTCTTCTTCGGCAATTTTCCAGCATTCGATAGGATCAAAATAGTAAATAGATCGTGCGTCAACATAGTTAGCCCAGGGTAAGCCAGGTTCTCCGGCCGCCATCTCGTATGGCATATCCAGATATAGATAGCTGGCATTGGAAACCACGATTTTCTGGCGGCGTGCGGTGAGCTTATCTATGACATGTTGGCCGCCCTTGGCTGCAACCCATGCGTTATAGGTGCTGGCGTTGTCTCCGTGAGGCGCCATTTCGTGCCAGAAAAAGGTGTGGGTGTCCGGCAAGATGGCCTTCGCGATTTTTGTAATACGCTCGTAGTGGTAGTGCATGAGCGCATCGCTAGCTGCTGCAGCGTGGGCTGGATTATCTATACTCCATGCTTTATCCCACACGGTTAGTGCCCGGCAAGCGGGCGATCTTAGCCAGGCGCCCTCTGGTACTTCGTCACCGCCAAAGTGAATGTTGTTAAGCGGAGCGCCAGCTTCTTGATAAAGGTCACGAAGATGCGCGAGCAAATCTGTGATCAGGCGATAGGTGTCATCCATCCCAACGTTTATGACATTGGCGGTGTAGCCCTGTGCGGAACGGTAGGATGACTCGTCGTGCGGGTCTTGGAGTTGCCATTGCTCTGATTGTTCCAGGGACCGAAGCAAGGCGTTGGCATGTCCGGGTAGGTTGATCTCTACAATCAATTCCACATGATGTTTCGCGGCGTAACTTACGAGTGACACAAATTCAACGCAGGAAATACAGCCTTCGACTTCCCGGTGATCGTCTCCCCAAGCGGGTGCGAGTGCAATGCGTGTCCCGTATTCGTCAAGTTGATAGAACGAACGTTTTGACCCGATATGGTTAAGCTCTGGAATGTCAGGGACTTCCAGTCGCCAGCCTTCGTCGTTGGCGATTCCCAGAATCAGGCGGTTCATTTTGTATCCCGCCATTGCGGCAATCACTTTTTTTATTTTCCTGACGGATTGAAAATGTCGCGCAATATCAAGGAACAGGCCGCGGTGCTCGAAATCTGGAGCATCGGCTATTTGCAACCTGGGTATGGATGTCGTGGACCCGTCGTCACGCAGTAATTGCCTGAGCGTTTGAATCCCATGGAAGACGCCCGAGGGCCGCCGACCGATAATGTTGATGACATTGTCAAAGGTTCGGAGTTCGTATTCGGCGACGAGCGTCGAGTCGAGTGTCAATTCAATGATGGAGCCTTCGGGAGAAAGCCGTCTTTCGCCCAGTATTGATGCAAGTGCCTGCGCCTCGTTCGCGAGTGTGTCGTCACTAATGATATTGAATGAATTGAAATGCAGAGTGTCCTTGGGCAGAGTCTCCACGGTTTGAGAGCATGCTTTGACTGCTGGAATGACGTGATCACTGATAGCCGTTCCTGTCTCTACCGGCTGGGTCTCATAGACAGGTTCCGGTGATAGTGCTCGTATCATCGGGTGTCGTGGTTTTGTGAGAGGCTCGAGTAAAGGTGCGGCAAGTATCGGTGCACCCAGCAGTTTTTCTTTACCATCAATGAGTTCAACGACATGAAAACCCTGGCGTGCCAGTAATTGCATACCAGAGAACAACCAGGTTTCCACCTCTATTGTTAGGCTTTCTCCTGCTGCGAGAGGTTCGGTCTTGTCTGCGGGTGTCAGGTATCCGTAGCGGCCCTCAACGAGCACGCGAACAATCCGTACTTCGTTAAGCGGCTTTACACCTAGAGAAAAGTACAATCGCCAATGAGTATTGAGTGACGAAGTGCTCGCATTGGTAAGCCGTAAAAAGGTTTTGACCTCGCCATCATCGAGACACTCCTCGATGTACTTTACCGACAGGTCAGATGCATTCATCAGGTTTAACTAGTGAAATTGTTCGGGGTTTTTGAGCATGTAAGCGGGGCCATGGCCCTGGTTGATCGCCGCGTTTTCGCCGTAGATGGCCTCTTTCATTTTTCCGTAAACCTCACGGTTGGCGCCGAGACGTGCCAGCTCAGCTGCTCTGCTGAC
>JBLIIB010000097.1:0-12460 GCA_047634795.1 Candidatus Azotimanducaceae bacterium
CCTGAAAGATTTTGAGCGAGAGGTCGAAATACTCCCTGAGGTGCTGGAGTGTTACACCATGGCGGGCACATGGGACTATATGCTCAAGATCGTGGTGAAGGATATTCGACACTACGAGAAGTTCGTTCGAGAAAAGCTCACAAAACTGTCGAACATTGGTGAGATCCATTCACATATTGCCGTCACTGAAATCAAAAACTCAACGGCGCTACCGCTACAAACACAATTCGAACCTTCAACCTAGGGAAGCTCTGATTAAATGAATATTTGTGCGGGCAACCCATTCGTCAAAGTACTCTTAGACAATCTGGTTCACAATGCAGGCGGCGCCTGCCGGGAATATTCGCCTGGACGGGAAACGTTCATCGGGCATGGGTAATATCGGGGCAGTATCGGAACAGTATCACTTACCATCCAGGCTTACGGCGTCTGAAGCACGGGCACCTGATGAGTACCCTATCGTGCTTCAATCATTGCCGAACCAGAGGTGGTCTTGCTCCACATCTCAAGACCAAGGCCATAAAGAAGGCACGCGGCTTCGAGTTTTCTCACGAAGTGACCTAGCTTACCGGCTTGGATCACCGCCCTAAATAACCTAGGGCGATGTCATCAACGATTTACTTAGCCTTATCGAAGGTGAGATTCAATTCCAGCGTGCCCAGCATAATCCCGGGTTGATGCAGGAACTTGTTGTCTTCCGCGTAAGCAATACCATCAAGGCGATCCAGCAATTCACTCCAGGCGATTTGCTGCTCCAATCTGGAGATTCCGGCACCGGGGCAAACTCTTGGCCCGGCTGAGAACGTCAGATGGCGCGTCACCGCTTTACGATCTAATCTGAGCTCGTAAGGGCATTCGAATTCGTCGGGGTCGACATTCGCCGCCGCCCACCGAAGATGCAAAACAGAACCCGCCGGGACGGTGACGCCCTGAAAGACTTCATCTCTGCTGGTTCTTCGCGTTGACAATCCCTGTGTCGGAGAGCGCATTCGCATACCCTCCTCCGTAAACTGCCTGACTTTTTTGCGATCGTTTTTCAACTGCTGGAACAGACCATCGTGCTCACAAATTAGCTGCGCCTGCTCTTCAATAGCGTATTGCGTGGTTTCAAGACCACCAATAATCATGGCGTACACGATACCGTTCACTTCGAGATCGGTGAGCGTTCTGTTCAACGGACTATAGGTCACTTGAGTCAGAAAGCTGATCATGTCCTCGGCAGGGTTCCTACGTTTGTCTGCTACCTGCTGTTGAACGTATTCCTTAAAGCCATCAAGCAGCACAAACTGCTCTCGGGTTTCTTCTTCAGTGAGCTGGTTCAGATGACCCTGCCCATAAACAAACGCCTTAACCTGAGCGCCTCCCCACGTGGCAAGCTGCGGAATATCCTCTAACGGGAATCCAATCACACTCGCCATCACTCTCTGTGGCAGTGGGCGCGCAAACCCATCAATGAATTCAACTTTACCTTCATCAATCCATTCATCAATCAGGTCGTTTGTATGAGCACGGATCATATCTTCATGACGATTCGCGCCAGGTCCGACCCAGGGATCCGTTAACTCCTGCCGGTGGGTTCGCCACAACTCCATATCCGGGCGCAGTGTGACCATCGAAGCCTGCATGGCATTTAGATTAGGCACCTGTTCAACGTCTACGCCTGAATCCGCCATCTCCTTGATCGCCGACGACATCAGCGGAGGAAATCGGTCAGCGTCACGCACAACGGTGTTGATGTCTTCGTGTTTGGTCAGGATGAAAGCATCGGTATCAGGCGTGAGACCCTGGCCCGGCAATCGGTGCACCGGCGACTTATCGTGCAGTATCGGATAGGCATCGTACCAATGTTCTTGAGCGCCGGGCGAAAACAAATCAACCTCGTCCAGAGCAACAGGGCACTTCATGTCAGTAAGAAAATGGTTGGGGGTTTTATCGGTCATTTTTTCAGCCACGGCGATTAATGGTGTCCACTACATAAATATAGTTAGCACAGTACAACAGGGACCCCTCCAGAGACAAGTGTGAGACGAGTGAGGCGAGTAAAAAACAAGCGCGCTAGCTCACCAGCGACCATATCGCGCCGCCAAGTGAACCGAGCACAAGAATATAGCAGGGGATAATGGACAACATCATGCCAATGCCGCGAGAGCCAGGGTCTTTGACATAGGCTATGGCATACAGCGCACGACCCACCAAAAAGACGGCTCCCACACCTGCAGCGCCTAGCTCGTGTACATAAGCCGCAAAAAACCACATGCCGGGCAGGAACAAGATGAGTTGCTCCAACGTATTGTAATGCACCCTGAAGTGACGCTCAAATTCCGCATTACCGGTGACGGCAGGCGCGACAATGCCGGTTCGTCCACGAGCAAATCCTACTCTGGCCGAAAGCACAATATATTCAACCAACGCCAGCATCATCACAATGACAACCCATTCCATAATGTTCTCCCTGTTGAGATTATTGAGATTTAGTTTAACACTCGCCTAAGCCTCACCAAGCTGGTTATACTGCCGAGCAATGAAGTCCGCTATCCCCCTTCTACAGATCACCGGTTACTACGCTCTAGTGGCCGCCATCATCTACGCGCTAGTTCTGGTTTTTCCCGGCCTTGTGCCCTTTCTGCCATTTGGTGGCAATGAGGTTACGTCCTCCGGTATTGGCGAATTTGTCACGGGCGATCTCAAAGCCATTACGTGGGATCCGGTTGAAAAAGCGGTTCGGCTTGCACTGTCGCTGGTTGGCGTTGTGATCCTAATGGAGCCCGTTGCCTGGGTCTATATGGGCGCCCGAAGACGTAGAGGCCGCGATCAGGCATTCATGCTAACGCTGCTGCTGCTGCCCGTCGTCGTTGCCAGTATTGTACTTATCGTACAGAACAGTCTGGCACTGGCTTTTAGCCTTGCCGGTATCGTCGCGGGGGTCCGTTTCAGGCTGACGCTGGATGACACACTGGATGCGAGCTACATCTTTGTCGCGATTGCTGTCGGGTTGTCCGCCGGTATCGAAGCACTGGAAATTGCCCTCGTGCTGACCGTGTTCTTTAACTATTTCGTTCTGATTTTCTTCGAACTGGATTACGGTCAGGAAGTCTCCAGTAATCGCTGGTTCACCCGACAGTGGATGAACAAATTGGATGACGACCTGGACGACGACGATTATAACCCTCCAGGCTACCGAGACCGACCTTGGGACCGCGATTAGTCACTCTGGGCTTAGCCTTGTCTTTGAGTGTTGTGATCGCATTGCTCATCACACAAATCAACGGGCCCAATGGTCCAGCCGCAGCAGTGAACGCTTCGCCCGCGCAGTGGGAATTGCCAGGGTACCTGCGAGAAGCTTCCGGTCTCGCCATACTCGACGCGAACCACCTGCTGGTGCACAACGATGAAAAAGGGATTCTCTATCGAATTTCACTCGACCATAAATCAATAGAAAAATGGGCCACCATTGGCGTTCCACCCGTCGACAGGGATTTTGAAGGCATCGCGGTAGATCTGAACGGACCAAACCATTCTGGCGATAATAGGGCAATGACCGCGTACCTTTTGACCAGCACCGGCGAGCTTTTAGTTGTCAGTGATATGGCCTCGGACACACTTGGTCAACAACTCAGTGCGGTTACTATCGATACCGGACTTAAGGCCATTTGCGAGATTGAGGGGCTCCACCTACACAGGGGCCAATTACTGGCGCCATGCAAAAAACCGCTGACGAACGAACATAAAAATAGGCTTGTAGTATTTTCTATCGACCCTAAAACCGGCGAACAAAAAACACATTTGTCGCTTCCAAAGGAAAGGTTAGAGCAGGCGGGCAGGCTCAGGCCAACAGCCATTGCAACGTTAGAGGATCGTTATTACATCGTTTCAACGAATCGACTCATTGTTTATCACGAAGGCGATGATGCGATTGAGATTTTTAAACTCCCTAAAAAAACGCACTTCCAACCCGAGGGCATTGCAGCCATGCCCGATGGCTCACTGTATATCGTAGATGACAATCGCAGAGGGATATCCCGGCTTACGTTCTATCATGACCTAAGCGAACTGGAACGGCTGAGTAATTAGCCTTTATTGTCGCTTCGGCACATGTCCAGAATCTCTGATTCATACAATTCGTCACTGCGTAAGATGGTGAGCGAATCCGATAAGTACTTCGCCATTTTCGAAGCAGTTTTGTTGCGCAAATAAGCGTCACTCGCCAATAGCGCAATCATCTGATCGTCAGTCGCCAGAATCTTTTCACGCGCCTGCTGAAGATCATCATTGTGCATACAATGACCCCGATAGACTCGCGTAGTCGTTTTCCTAATACCAAGATGTTTCGCGGGCACCGCGTATGACGCATTCACGATGCCGCTGCTGTCGAAATCATAGGGCACTGGAATAAATTCAGCCGTGTCATTCTTAAACAATTTTGCGTTGTGGCAACAATCGCCGTCATTGCCAACCACAAATGAATAATCAGGATTTGCCACGATGTATTGAAACAGGGTGGCTACCGCATTGTCATGTTGGGCCAGCTGCGAATACTCAATGCCCTCAAGATTTACCTTTTCAAGACCGTTACGCTTTGCGAGTCTGGCTTTTCGCTCAATAAAAAAGGCGGGTTCGGTTTTGATTTTCCCATCGTCATGGTAAGTCACGCTGGCCCACCGCACCTGAAAACTATGGGGCGTCAGAAGATTCAACATTTTGTAGACAATATACTCGCCCCGCACATAGTCTCGATACTTATCACCACTTCTACAGAGCACCACCAACTTCACGTGCTTCTGATGTCCAAACACGGTATTTTTGATGTCGGCTTTATCAAAATCAATCCAAAGTGGTGGGTAACGACAGTTGTCACTATTCAGTCGCGTATTGCCACGGGGGCTCAAAGAGACATCGAAGACCTGACCGGCATGCGTCAGACGACCTGGATAACTCGCGGACTTGTCTCTTTCTCTTCGAATCTTCGAAAAAGCAGCCTCAATCTCGAATTCAATCTGCACGTCAGGATCAAAACTCAAGCCTGGTTCAGCTCCCGCTGCGACCTGAAACAATCCATCCGCAAACACCATGGGAGATAGTAAAAAAAAAGCAACACATCCAATCCAACTAAACATGTCGCAACAACCTCACCGGACTCTCGCTCGGGAACGCTCCGAGTTTTGAAGGGTCTTCTTCTTCCATAAAGAATGTCTGTGCATTGAAACCTTCAGTGGATACACGATGGTATTCGTTATCCGGCCCAAGCATCCAAGACTGCGCCTCGTCTTTTAAATTGGCGTGAATGACGCCATCGATCAACATTGAGCGTATCGTCGGTTCTTCGACAGGTACTAGAATCTCTGCCCGGGCATCAAGATTGCGCTCCATAAGGTCGGCGGAACCAAAGTAGACATCCGAAGTTTCCGCAGAGATTGGATGACCATTGGCGAAGAGATAAATACGCGAATGCTCAAGAAACCTGCCCACAATACTTTTAACAGTAATCCGCGACGACATACCCGGAATACCGGGTCGCAAACAACATTGCCGCCGTACCACCAAATCAATGTCAACGCCGGCCTCGGACGCCTCATAAAATTTTTCGGTAATGCCAGGGTCCGTCAGCGCATTCACCTTAATACAGATATAGGCTGGTCGACCCGCTCGCGCATGAACAATTTCACGCTCAACTAATTCCATCAGGCGGTTCCGAAGAAAGTACGGCGCGACCAGAAGTTTTTTCGGCTGAAGAACTTTTTCGCTGGTCAGGTAGCTGAAAACGCTGTGCGTGTCATAACCGATCACCTGGTCTCGGGTGAAGAAGCTGATGTCCGTGTAAATCTTTGCGTTCCCGGGATGATAATTCCCAGTGCCAAGGTGGGTATAGGTAATCGCTTCGTCGTCTTCCATTCGCACAATAAGGGTAGCCTTACAGTGGATCTTCAAGCCGATGATGCCGTAAACAATCTGCACGCCGGCCGCCTCCATTCTGCGGGCAAGCGCGACATTAGATTGTTCATTGTCGCGCGCTTCAAGCTCAATGACTGCCAATACAGACTTACCCTTTTTTGCCGCGGTAATCAGCGATTCAACAATAGGGGATTCGTCGCTCGTCCTGTAAAGGGTTTGCTTAATGGCAATAACCGCAGGGTCCACAGACGCCTGGTCCAGAAATTCCACGACGGTATCAAACGAATCATATGGCCAATGCACAGCAATATCGCGATGGGCAATTGCAGCAAAGCAATCATTATCGAATTTTCTAAAATGGCCGGGGTCACGCTGTCGGTATGGCTTAAATAGCAGATCGGGAAAATCATCACTTAACGCCAAGACATCAGACATGCTGGCCAGACCAATAAATGCGACAACCGAAATATATTCTGAAGATGCGATGGGTTTACCGCGATTTTCTAGCGTCCGTACTTCCTGTCGGGTCAATAAGCCGAGTTGCTCCGCAACATACTTCACCGCACCATCGCTCATGGTGTCCGCAACATTAAGCCTAATCACGTTCGCTTTATTACGCAGGCGAAGGCCTGACTCAACGATCGCGCGCAGATCAACGTTACGTTCTTCACGGGCAAGATCATTATCCCTGAGTATCTGAAACAGACCAAAACTGATCAATTCATCTTCAGGAACAATATCTTGCCAACAATGCCAAATCAGCGTTTCGCTCGTGATATACCGGTGCCCATCACCCGGCAGCGCCACATACCTTGGGAGATTGGCCGGTATCGCAATCAGGATATAGCCATCCCTGAATTCCAAAATTGCGCACGACCCACCACTCGGAATAAAGGGCAGAGGGTGCTCCTCATCAATGCTTAACGGTGTCAGAACATGTAAAAAGTGTCGGCGAAAATATCGACGCATCCATTCTTTATCACTCATCGACAGTTCATCTAAGCCGCGCACTTGAATACCGTGATTGGCAAGCTCCCCCCCGAGCCGGGTAAACGCTTCCTGCTGAGCGTGCATAATGCCACTGGCTTTTTGCATCACCAGTGTAAGCAGTTGCACCGGCGTTAGTCCGTCAGGGGTCATGTACCCATCTTTTTTACTCACCGAACGCCGCAGCTTCGCCACCCTTACAGCATAAAACTGATCGAGAACTTCGGCGGAAATTGACAAAAATCGAACACGTTCGAACAGCGGATGTGCGAGATTCGCAGACTCTTCTACCACCCGCTCAATAAACTGCAAATCTGTGATTTCCCGGTTCAACAGACGATCAGAATTTCTACCCACTACTGACAAGGCAGGCACATTTGTTGCCTGACTTAGCACTCGAGATTCTGGCGAGGGCCCGTCAGACACCCCACCACGATTGAAAGCTCGCTGGAATAGTTTCGCAAGAATTTCAGACATTAGTTGCTTACCCTTTGAACCGCCGACGAGTTGTCGAGCGGCGCAAGTGCCGCCTTCTCTCGTCGATTCACAAACTTTATAAGGCGAGAGCCTTCAGGCTCTAGCGCGACAACCTGTTCCAGGTAGAAATCAATGGCTTCGGTCGGTAAAAGAATGGGCTGCCCGCGATGAATCGCGTAGATCATCTCATCTTCAATGAGAACGTTCGCCATGCCACCACCATAATGCGCTGATATCCCGACATCCGCTAAAACCACACGCCCGTCAAAACGCGGCATGATGGCGCCGGCGGTGGGTGTGTGCCCGATGATGATGCGTTTGGCATCGTAAAACGCCAACATTCGCTCAAGCGGTTCAAGTTCTGTTTCAGCGACCTGATTCGCTAGTCCGCGATACCAAAGCGGACCGGCAGGATCTATAGACATTTCAGGCACGCCACCCGGACTCAACTCAGCCTTAATGGTGGCGTTAATGTCATTCAGGGGTCTGAATGATTCCTGATGGGGATTCAGCCCACCGTGAAGGAATATCGTGTCGTTAATTTGTATCACCGCAGGATGGGCCGCGTACCATTTCGCTATTTCACGACCGGGGGACCAAAGTTCGCGATGCTCAACATAGCCTAAAGGGTATAACCCGCGGAGTCGCTGCATCACCCTGTTTTTCTCTGCGACAAGCCCCGGTCGATTCTCCAGCATCGCCCGAAAAATCCTACCGAGATACTGATTTTTATTTCTAACAGAACGACGGGTCACCAGCTGTGAAAATTCTTCCGGATGCACATAGCGAAGATCCTCATTAACGTTCATCGCCTCATGATTACCGATAAGCACGTGGACACGCCCGCCGGATCTCCTCGCTTGTTTTTCGAGGTTCATCAGATGACGGATAATTTTTAGCGAATCGGGACCTCGGTCAGTCACGTCACCGAGTTGAACAAAGTGAGTATCGCCCCCCGCCCACTTCAACTTATCGTTGACCAGATTGTTGTGCTTTAGAACACGAACATACTGCTCATAATCACCGTGCAGATCTCCGACGGCCACAATCCGCCCGACCTGCGTGAATAGCGCATCTTCAGCACGGACGCTCCCGGTAAGGCCCAGAGAGATGGATAATAGTGTGGCTAGGACAAGTGTGAGTAGTCGCGGCATAAGTTATCAAATTCCTGTATGTCCACAATACTGAATTAACCGCTGTGATACGAGTCAGCGGGTTTCCGAGAGACGCCTCAGGTTTTCAGTATGTTCCCGACGGTTAATACGATAAATACTGAGCACACCTAAGGCGAGGAGGTAGAAAAACAACAGAGTCGGCACATAGATATAGGCCAGATCTAGCAACGTCTCAGCGGGAACCTCGCCCGGCTTTGATTGCGTAGGGAATTGGACATACGCCAGTATCTGACCGGCAACGACAACACCCAGCCCGTTTACGGCTTTTTGAGCGAAACTGTTCGCGGCAAAAAATATGCCTTCGGAGCGTCGCCCGGTTTTCAATTCACTGTCTTCAACCACGTCGGCAATCATAGCGGCAATCAATGACGACGCCATAATGGTGAGCATCACCTCAATCGTATTGAAGAACATAAGCCCCCAGAACAATTCGGGGGTGCCGTTTTCCGGGAAAAAGCCCAGGATACGCAGAATGTAGGGCATGGGCGCGAGAATAACCGCAACGCCAAATACACCCATACCGCCCACCTTTTTGCCGAATTTCCGGGAAACCATCGGCGCAAGCATCAGGGCCGCGAGTGCCGACAAGAAATACGGCAAGTTCATATAACCAATTTCGGTACTGGTGAATTCCCAAAAGTGGCGGGAAAAGTAAATACTCAGAGAGGTCGAGACACCCGCGGCGACAGCTTGGAGCAGCGCAGATATAAACAAGGCAAAAAACGAACGGTTAGATAAGGTTTCTATGAGTTCATTTTTGGTTTTAGTCAGACTGAACGGTGTTTTAGGCGGTGGTTTCCGCAAGCTCGGAATATGCTTATGGGTGCCCAAAGCCGAGACATAGATCGCTATAAAAATGATAATAGAAGCGCTCAACCCATAATTGGACCAGCCCGCAACATATTCAAGACCACCCTTCTCTTCAGGTAAAAACACCAGATAGTTGAGAATCGCCATCGTCAAACCACCCCACCAGCCGAAGAAAAACCGGAAGCTCATCATTTCTGTGCGCTCGTCATAATCGTCGGTCAACTCAGCGACCAGCGCCGTAGCAGGAATTTCATAGAAGGTAATCAGCGTTCTGATCAGAATCGCCATGCAAACGAAATATAGAAACAACGCGTTTTCATCCCACGCGGGCGGAGACCACATAAAGTAGTAGGCAATCGCAACCGGCAGGCCCGACGCATACATGAAAGGGTGTCGCCTGCCCCAACGGGAGTGAGTGTTGTCCGAAATGTAACCCACCAAAGGGTCCGAGACGGCGTCGAATAGCAGCGCAATCAGAATACCGAGAGAGACCAGGCCTGCCGACAGACCGATGACCTGACTATAGTAGAAGAGAAGGAGGTAATTGAATCCGTTGCTTTTTGCGCCGTTGGCAACTGCACCAAAACCATAAAAGAGTTTTGTTGAAAGATCGACGCGCCGGATAACTGGGACTTCTGACAAAATGCAGCTTCATGACTAGCGAGTCGCCGATCATACTGAGTGGCGTGAGTAGGGTCGAGCGGTTTCCTGCCGTGCAACCCGCCCATCTAAAGTGTTTTACAGCCACCGTTATCGCAGCGGTGAGACTTTCCCTGCTCTAATTGGAAGAATCGCACGTATACAAACCGAGCACCCGCGTTGATCCCGGAGCCATCGTTGATCCTATTTAGAAATTTACCGGATTGGATCTTTGTCGTCCTTGATGTCTAGGTAGGTATCGCACAGGTGTCGCGGTTTTGAGTGAGGCCTAAACTTATACGCTGCGCTATTGGCACAATCGCACCATTGACTGCCCGGTGTGATTCAAGACTAGCTTTCCCCGCACGTTCTCTTACTGGGTATTTCCGGGCTCTTCGACAACATCGGTTGAAGCTCCGCGTCTCTTCATACAGAGCTTCAACGTTTCAAGCGCCGTGACCCGATTAGTTGCGGAACAGCGCCGTGCTAACGCATTTCGGGAAGAAAATTGCGACTCGAAGACAAGGGCAAATAGGCGGTTTCCAAGGCTCTCGGTGACTGCTATCTTGGAGCCCTCTTATACAGCTCAGCTCCGGGAATTTCTGATGGCGGTGACAGGTCAGTCCGTAAGACGCAAAGAAGATGTTAGGTTCATCACCGGGCGCGGGCGCTACACCGACGACGTCACCCTGAGCAATCAAGCCTACGCAGTATTTGTCCGCTCTCCCATGGCTCACGCCAGAATAACCGGCATTGACTTAAGTGTCGCCAAGGGTATGAACGGGGTTCGTCAGATTCTTACCGGCGAGGATTATGTGGCATCTAACCTTGGCACACTGGCCTGTGGTTGGATGATCCATTCCAAAGACGGTTCTGAAATGAAAACCGGGAGCCACCCGCCATTAGCATTGGAAAAGGTTCGCTATGTTGGCGATCCGGTTGCGGTGGTTATCGCAGACACTAAACAAATGGCGCGTGACGCGGCCGAAATGGTTGAAGTTGACTACGATGAGCTCCCTGCGATTGTTTCCCTGAAGGAGGCATCAACGACACAAACGCTTGTTCATGACGATGTCGAGAACAACGTTGCGTTTGATTGGGAATTGGGTAACCAGGACGACACTGAAGCGGCATTCCGTGACGCCAAACATGTCGTCTCGCTGGCGTTGCGCAATAATCGATTGGTACCCAATGCCATGGAAGCCCGCGCACTTAACGCGTTTTATGACCCAAGAGACGATCGTTACAGTCTCTATATCACTTCTCAAAATCCACATGGGCTCCGCATGACGCTCGCGGCGGTGATCGGCCTTGCGCCAGAACATCGAATACGGGTCATATCGGAAGATGTTGGTGGTGGTTTCGGCTCGAAAGCCTTTAACTACTCAGAGGAAGTTATATGCACCTGGGCGAGCAAAATGGTGGGCAGGCCAATTAAATGGACATCCGACCGAAGCGAGGCGTTCCTGACGGATGCACATGGCCGCGACCAACAGGTCTTTGCAGAAATGGCACTGGATGACGATCAAAAGATTACCGGACTCAAAGTCAACATCATCGCCAATATGGGTGCGTATCTATCAACCTTTGCCTCACTGATTCCTACCTACATGTGCGCGCCGCTGCTTTCTGGCCAGTACGTCATTCCCGCGATTTATGCAGAAGTGCGCGCGGTCTTTACCAATTCGACACCTGTGGACGCCTATCGCGGCGCCGGCCGCCCGGAAGCTGCTTTTATTATTGAGCGGCTCGTCGATGTTGCCGCCAGACAACTCAATATCAATCCTGTCGAATTGCGCCGTAAGAACTTTGTGGCGGCGTTTCCTTATCAAACCCCGGTGCTTTCTCTCTACGATTCAGGTGATTACCACCTAGGGCTGAACCGCGCACTGGAGTTGATTGAATACGATCAGTTTGAAGAGCGCAAAGCGCGCAGTGTCGCAGCCGGCAAGCTCCGCGGCATCGGCATTTCAACCTGGATCGAGGCTGCCGGCATAGGGCCTTCCAAGCGCCTTGGTGAACTTGGCTCTGGCGCCGGCCTCTGGGAGTCGGCACAGGTAAGAGTAAATCCTACGGGTTCCGTAGAAATACTGACGGGATCACATTCCCACGGCCAGGGGCACGAGACCACCTTTGCACAGCTCGTTGCGGATCGATTTGGCATCAGTATGGATGACATTGATATTATCCACGGAGACACCGACAAGGTGCAGTTTGGCATGGGCACATTTGGATCACGCAGCGGCTCCGTAGGCATGTCGGCACTCAGTATGGGCTGCGATAAAATTATTGAAAAAGGTAAACGAATCGCCGGCTACAACATGAACGTTGAAGCTGAAACCGTCGAATTCGAAGACGGCGAGTTTTTTAGCGCGGGCAGCAATACCCGTATGGCGTTCGCGGAAATAGCACTCGCAGCCTACGTTGCTCAATCTTTCCCCACCGCGGAAATGGAACCGGGCCTAAAATCAGATGCATTTTAT
>JBLIIB010000098.1:0-12452 GCA_047634795.1 Candidatus Azotimanducaceae bacterium
GGCTTGACGGCACATGGTCTGCGTCAGGCGCTGGCTAAAGATATCGCGGCTTTACGCGGTGTTGCGACACCCGATACCCAAGGCATTTATTTGGAACTATCGGCCCTCGCAGGGCAGGTCAAACATCTCCATCAAAACTTGCCAAAGTTCGAGCCTGAAGCCGTCGCGCCACCGGTTTCCTCTGAACAGCAAACGCTGACAGCTCAAATGCTAGCGGTGTTTAACAACGCGGGCTCGAGGTTAGCGAGCCTTGTTGATTTCCGTCGTGATGGTATTGAAATTCAGCCCATTCTGCCGCCGCGCGAGGTCTATTATCTCCGACAAAATCTTGTGCTGAAGATCCAGTTGGCGCAACTCGCCCTGCTTGACGGGAATGAAGTGGCTTATGGTCAGGCATTAACTGAAGCCGCGGCTTGGGTAACAAATTCCTTTGGTGATCAAGATGCGACAGCATCCTCTATGCAAAGAGCATTGTTGAGATTGAGTCTAGAGAAAATAGCGGTTGTGCTTCCTGATATCTCCGGTTCGCTGAGAGAGGCACGTCGACATCTCGCCGCAGCCCATCACAGAGAAGTCGATGAGCCGCCTGAATCTCGTGATGTTTCAATTGATGCACAAGCCCCTGACAATAAGTTGGGTGCTTCGCAGAAGCCTGAGAACAAGACCGAGAATAGACTAGAGAGTGCAGAGAGTGCAGCGGGAGGTCCTTTGGCAGTCCCCGAGGCTGCGGCTGACACCAGCGTCCTGGAGACGCAGCAGGAATGAAGCGCTCACTTATCCTGCTGCTCGTCGTTGTTGTCCTTGCGGGCTACCTCGGGACTATGATCGCACGCGACCCTGGCTATGTACTTATCACCTACGGTGACTACTCTTTCCAATCCAGTCTTTGGGTACTGCTTGGTTTGGTTGCCGGGTTTACCCTGGTTTTTTATGTCTTGCTGCGAGTTTACCGATTGGTTCGCCGAACAGGTCTGGTCTATCGGGACTGGAGAGAACATCGTCGCTCAGCGAGATCGGACAAGTTAATACAAAAAGGCATGATGTTGCTGGCTGAGGGTGAATTTGAAAGAGCACTGCGATTCCTTAAAAGTGATGTGGACACTCAGCCTGAGAGGGGTGTCACTTATCTTGCAGCGGCGCGGGCGGCTGACGGTTTGGGTGACCATGAAGCACGTGAGACCTTTCTTCGGCTTGCAGAAGAAGCTGACCCGAGACTTTCCCGGGCACGGGCAGTCGTTGCTGCAGAATTGGCGATGAATCGGTCAGATATGGACACGGCTTTAACCATACTTTCCGGGCTAAAAAGCAATAAATATATTGCGTCTCTAAAGCGTGAGGCCTTGGGCGGCAAAGAGAATTGGCGCGATATGATGGCGTCGTTGCCAGAACTCCGTCGAACGGATAAATCAGCGGCAGATTCACTGGAGCGAAGTGCTGTGATGCTCGCGGTTGATCTGGAACACCACCATGACCAGACACTGCATGAATTGTATCGCTCTCTATCGGCATCACTGAAGAAAGACAGTGACATTCTGGCGGGCTATGCGGCAGCATTGAAAGATAAATCTGCCGTCGAGCCTTTGATTCGATCGGCCATCCGAAAGAATTGGCAGCCTGTTTTGGTCGAACTCTACGGCGAAGCGGACGATAATCTAAAGCGTCGTCGCAGGACCGCGGAAAGCTGGTCCAAGACCCATAAGAACGATCCCTCATTGCAGTACTGCCTGGGATGTATCTTTGAGGCCAGTGGTGAAACCAAACTCGCAAAGGATGCGTTTGCGGCCAGTGTCGAATTGGGTGGGCCACGAAAAGCGAATGAACGGTTGGCGTTGGTGCTTGCTCAATCCGGCGAATTCGAGCGCAGTAATCAGCAACTGCGACTGGCGATGCGTGAGCCGATTGATAGCGCTGCGCCCAATGAGAGGCCCTGAGCTTGGAGACAGCCCTGGGCTTAATGGTGAAGCCCTGAGCTAGATCATGAGCCCTGAACGGGTTAACACCCTGACCTGATGGATTGCCCCTGAGTCGTCCTAATCGTAAGCGCGTTGAGCTAGTCGCATATTGATGCTACCCCACTAGCCTCAACTAGTAAGTTCTCACATACGATACACTCCTGCCTTTTTCTCCAGCAGACAGCATGGCGTGAGACTGGCCGGCGGGATGCTAACGCCCTTAGCGTTAGACCCCCGAGTGTTCAGGGTTCACGCCGTTTGGCAGGCCCGCTCCTTTCTACCTCAAGACTAGCTGCCTTATGGCTAGCGACCCAATGAATGCCGATCTTATGCATTTCAAATGGCTACCCAATTGGATATATACACACTAGGTCCAGTTTGGCACACTTTCAGCTTGTGCCTGCTGCGACTTATGTGCCCTGGCAAAGATGATGTCACGCCGTCCAGCGCTCGGCCTAACAGTCCCGGTTACCATCACTAGAGCTTTAGTCCTATCACTACAGATGTAGTTTATGAAATTGCCACCCTTGAAACTTGAAGTACCTAACTTCATCTCTGATGCGATTGAGGCCACCGCACCGGCTTGTGCATGGAGAGAGACAAAAGAAGCGTGACACCGCCTATTCCACAATCAAGGCAGTCTTTGATCGGTTGGAAAAGAAGGGTGCGATTCATCGTTCCAAAAAGGTGGGGCGCACGAACTTTTACTGCGCAAGCCGCACAAAACAAAGCGTCCAATCTACTTTGGTGAACGAATTCGTCAGTCGTGTCTTTTCGCACGACAAGATGGCTCTGCTTAACGCGTTGATGAGGGAACAACGCCTTATGACGGAAGAAAGTGACTACCTTCAGGCACCGTTGGAAGAGGAGAAGAACAAACGTGAATATCCTTCCGGGGCATTTTTGCTCTTGTTTGTTTGCCGGTTTGATCGGTGTCGTCACACTAAGGTTGCTGCCCACTGCACCGGACCGGCAGAGACTATGGTTTTGTCTAGGGTCGATGTATATCGGTTTTGCTCCGCTGCCGTTGCTTTTTGGCATGTCTTACATGTCTTGGGATGGGCAGTCCGTCATTGCTGGCGCTGCCTTCGAACAAATTCAGGGTTTTGTGCCTAATCACCATACTGACCTACTTTGGTTGCTACCTCCTGGAATCTTCGGCGTTTCCTTTTATCTCACTGGATCCGCCGGGATAGCTTCTTTTTTCCAAGTCAGAGAACTGGCCAACAACTCGTCACCGCGGTCTTTCTATTCGAGGTTAGCGGAACCCAAGTCCCGGTCGTCTGCAGCAGACGTTGTATTTTTCAAAGTAAAAAATAGCGCGATTGTCGCCACGTCAGATTATCTGAGACCCGCGATTTGGATTAGCGATCAATTGCGTAACGACGACCATTTGGAATGTGCGGTTAACCATGAACTTCAGCGCACCAAACACAAAAACAATTACCTGCTGTTCTTTATCGTTGTCATAGGCGGTTCCTCTGGTGGAATCCGGCGATTTGGTTTTTAGGCGAGAAGGCGCGTGACTCTATGGAGTATCACTGCGAAAAAGCAGCGGCCCGCATACTTGGCGAGTCTGTTTATCGGAGGGCTCGCTGAAATGATGTTACTTAAACAACCGGGCCCACCGCCTCTGCGGCTGAATATGCTTCAGGCGCACAAACAAAATCAACGACAGGAGAAGCTTGTGACGGCTACTCAGACATCAACATCGCACCGAATGCCACTTTGTATCAGCATCATCGCATTGATGGCGAGCGCGGCATCTCCCGCCGAATTACCGGCAAAGATGTTCACCCTTGATGGATGTCATACGCTGTTGCCTTTGGGCGTCGACTAGGAAATGTAGCGTCAGGAAACATGTCTGTGTCCTTTAGACCACGACGATGATGAGTGGGAAACATACCTGCCAAAGCTGTACTTCCGTTTCTGAAATGCGTCAGGCTGGTTGTGGGTTTAGGTAAAAACGATGGTTGGCCATCTGACGGCTGGACGTCAACTCGCCCTATTATCCTGCGCCTGCACAAAAGGAACCGCGAGGTGAAGATCTACAAAAGTGAAACCTGCTCGTTGTCGATAAGGCCTTGGTATACCGTTGCCAAATCATTCGACGAAAGCGAAGCTACCGTACTTGCCATACATGCAGCGATGCCAGCCAGATCCAGTTGGAGAAAAGATCTCTAGTGATGCATACCTCCTGGAAGTGCGCAGTCAATACGAACAATTCCCATACCCCCGAGAGATGCCGGTGATGAAAAAACCAGGATGGTACTAACCTGGATTGATTATCTTGCTCTGATCAATCACTTTTGTTTTAAAGGTAAGCTAACATTCAAAAATGTATTCAGGTGTCTCGTGGCCGGCGGTGGTAACGGTAATGCAACAATCTTTTTAGCGGAACAACGTAAGCACACGAACGCTTCGGTCGTTCATTTCGATATGAGTGGAATGAGTTAATCGATTGCGAAAGAGCAAGCCCTTCTTCGGGGATTGGAACGCATCGAATTCACTCATGGCTCAATGCTCGACTTGCCAACGTTAGGTTTGGAGCCTTTTGATTACATCAATTGCTGCGGCGTATTGCATCACCTTGAAGATCCGGGAGCAGGTCTGGATTCGCTGCTATGGGTCATGGCGGCCGATGGTGCGCTTGGACTCATGCTCTATGGAAAGGTTGGCCGCACTGGTGTTTACCAGCTCCAAGATTTACTGCGTCGTTTAGCGGGCGAAGGCCTAACATCTGAGGCAAATGTGGTTGCGGCGAAAGGCGTTCTTGCGCAGTTACCCGCTACTAACTGGTATCAACACAGCAAAGCATGGCTATCCGACATTGAAGAATTTGGCGACAGTGGTATTTACGATCTACTGCTGCATTCTCAGGATCGAGCCACACCGTACCTGATCTCTATGAATGGTTTGTTGATGACAAAAATCTACATATCAGTTTGAACTCGGAATTTCGAGGCCACGTTCCCTGCGACTGCGATGTTTATCTACCTCCAGTTCAACAGGAATTGACTAAAGACAAGTCCTTGAGAGAGCGAGAGGCTATTGCAGAACTGTTGTCTGGCGCCTTAACCACACATGGTGTGTATATAGCGCGAAAACCATCGGCGGTAATTCCGAGTGATGCTGAGCAGGTGCCGTATTTTTCTTTCTGTATGGCTTCCGTCAATGTCTCTCAGATGGCGGAACAAATTGAGCAGAATCCGGGGAATGCTATTGCGTTGAGCCTCTACCAGAACAGTAACCGGCCCGGAATCACTTTTAATTATTTACCAGGACCCATTGCGCGATATTTGCTTCGCGAAATGGATGGCCAAAATACGATTCGGGACATCACTAACCGTGTGGTCGCCAACGATAGTGTCAAAAAAATGGGCTTCGATGCTCGCGGCGTTAAGGAAGAATTACGAAACCTGGTTGAGTTTTTTCAGCCTTTTGGCTGACTGCTCCTGCGACACAGTTCTGTTGATCCGTTTACCTATTTGGAATAGACCGTTTTTAAAAGGTGAACTTTCAGGCGCTGGGTCCGAAGGACACCCAAATGTGTTGGCGATAAGGCTTGTTCTCAACGTTCCTAAAAACGGGATAGTCTTTTATCGCGTCAAGTTTTGGGAGCCGCCGATATTCAGAAGCTCGACTTGAAAATGGCGCTACGGGGACTCGTCGTTAGCGCCTGCTGATAGTTTCTGTTCTGCAAAACCGTTTATAGACATTTGGACGTTAAGCTACGCTTTTAGCTTCCAGGTCGGGATAGTTTAATAGAAAAAGCGAAGGTGAAGGGCCTGCACTAGCCTAGTTTGTTTGGTTTGTATTTTTCGCCAATCCAGAACAAAGCAAGCCTTGTTCAAAAGGGTCGATCCAGGAATTGCCGGGGATTACTTTTCCGACTGGCTCTAACGGTCAAATACAGATAGCGAAAGCTGTCACTAGGTCTAATATGTCTATCGCGCGAACTTATTTTCTAGGCGCATAAGAAAAAATATCCGACTTCATATTTTCCTCAGGCATGCCGCGTGCCACGAAAGCATCCAGCGTGGCGTAAACCATTGCCGGGCCACCGGATACAAATACCGTTGCATCGCTAACATTATCGAGTTCGGTTAAAGCCACTTCGCCGACAAGACCGGTTCGGCCTTTCCATTCTGGTGACGTGGCAGGTTCGCTGACCACCGGGGCAAAATGGAAATTGGGATATTT
This sequence comes from Candidatus Azotimanducaceae bacterium, assembly GCA_047634795.1. Classification (GTDB taxonomy): domain Bacteria; phylum Pseudomonadota; class Gammaproteobacteria; order Pseudomonadales; family Azotimanducaceae; genus UBA9659. The sequence continues at coordinate 6,156 of JBLIIB010000098.1, forward strand.
TGATTCCCAGGTTTCGCACAGTTCACTGAGGTAAATGTCTTTGTCGCTGACGACACCCCAGTACAGATAGACAGGATGATCCAAGTTATCCGGCTCCAGGGATTCGATGATGCTTTTCATCTGTGTAATCCCGGTGCTTGCGGCGATCAGTATCAGCGGCGTGCCGGGTGGGTCTGACAGAAAACAGTCGCCCAAAGGTGCTTGGATTTCGATGTCGGACTGGCTGTCAAGCAGGGCTTCAATGACTATGGAGTCTTCTGAGCCCGGTGTTGGCCGAATATGTAGTTCAATTTGATTCGTCACCGTTGGAGCGCTGGCGATTGAAAATGGACACTTTTTGTGTGGCAGTACCATCTCTAGATATTGACCGGCCTTAAAGCCAACAGATTCTCCAGGGGGAAGGTCGAGCATGATGCGTCGTGTATCGTGGTTGTAATAGTCGATGGCGCTGACACTGCAGTTGTAACTTTTCACTGGCTCTCTCTTTGCTTGCCCGACGTAACATCCGTTGTGGAAGAAGCTATGCGGGGTATTCGATCTGGCGCTGATGCGATTCGCGCCTCGTGAATTAAAAGCAGGGATGTTCTATCCCTGCTTCCAACGTTTTGCTACTTCCGCTTCATCGACGAGAAAAACTCTTCGTTGGTTTCGGACTTCTTCATCCGTTCCAGCAGGAATTCGATCGCTGCCAGATCGTCCATGTCGTGGAGGATCTTTCTTAAAATCCAGACCTTCTGCAATTCATCTTCCGACATGAGGAGGTCTTCACGGCGAGTCCCTGATCGACGAATGTTGATGGCAGGGTAAACGCGTTTTTCTGCGATTTTTCTTTCCAGGTGTAATTCCTGGTTACCCGTACCTTTAAATTCTTCGTAAATCACTTCGTCCATCTTCGACCCGGTATCAACCAGACATGTCGCGATGATGGTCAAGCTGCCGCCCTCTTCGATGTTTCGTGCTGCGCCAAAGAAACGCTTTGGTCGCTCAAGTGCGTGTGCATCAATACCACCGGTGAGTACCTTGCCTGATGCGGGGATAACCGTGTTGTAGGCGCGCGCAAGACGGGTGATGGAGTCCAGTAGAATGACGACGTCCGTTTTGTGTTCGACCAGGCGTTTGGCTTTTTCGATGACCATTTCAGCGACTTGTACATGGCGCGAGGGCGGTTCATCAAACGTGCTGGCAACAACTTCACCGCGAACCGATCGCTGCATTTCTGTGACTTCTTCTGGTCGCTCATCAATCAACAGGACAATCAGGTGACACTCGGGATTGTTGCGTGCAATGGACTGTGCGATGTTTTGCAGTATGAGCGTCTTACCAGCTTTAGGCGGCGACACGATTAATCCGCGCTGTCCCTTACCAATGGGTGAGGTCAGATCAATGATGCGCGAGGTGAGATCATCCGTGCTGCCGTTGCCAGATTCCAGCGTTAGGGCTTTGTCGGGAAACAGTGGTGTTAGATTTTCGAAAAGAATTTTGTTTTTGCTTTCACTAGGATCCGTGAAATTGATCTGATCCACTTTGAGGAGTGCGAAATAACGCTCGCTGTCCTTCGGTGGCCTGATCTTGCCCGACACGGTGTCGCCGGTTCTAAGGTTAAAGCGTCTAATCTGACTGGGCGAAACATAAATGTCATCGGGGCCCGCCAGGTAGGAGCTGTCTGGTGATCTTAAAAATCCGAAGCCGTCCTGGAGGATTTCCAGTGTGCCGTCACCGTAGATGGCTTCACCGCCTTTTGCGTGTTTGCGTAGGACGCTGGCAATAATTTCTTGTTTTCGGGACCTTCCGAGATTTTCCAGGCCCATTTCTTGGGCAATTTCTAGAAGTTCCGGGATGGGTTTGGCTTTTAGATCAGTTAGGTTCATAGGTTCACTTAGGTTTTTTAAATTACGCGTGAAGACGCGTGGCTGAATGTTTGAAGTTTTAAAAGCTGGGGGTATTAGCAGTGCGTCTGCTATATCTAATTTTCTTTTGGTTTTTGTTTTGGTTTGTTTTTCTGGGCTGCTTCCGAGGCTGTTTTAGCCTTGGAGAGTGCACGGACGCCATCTTTAGACGTGCGGATCAGGAACTTGAATTAATCCGTGTGCGGTTGCCTTGCAAATGTTTGTAGTCTTAATTTACTAACGTTTGCGAGAACACAAATTGATATGTTTTCGCAGGGTTGTCAACCTTTTTTGTCTTTTGCTTGGTTTATGGCGTCCAGCACGACGGCGATATAGCCGTTTTTAGCCAGGTTTGATTGAGAGTAGGCTCTCAAAACAAGCCTGCTCTCAATCTGATTGTCAGACGAATGCTGTCAGACGAATCCTAGATGTTGCTATCCAGAAACGCGGTCAATTGTGACTTCGACAATGCGCCGACTTTGGTTGCTTCAACGTTGCCGTTTTTGAACAGCATCAACGTGGGGATACCACGAATACCGTACTTAGGTGGGGTGGCTTCGTTGGCATCGATATCCAGTTTACACACCTTCATTTTGCCATCGTATTCGCTAGCGATTTCTTCCAGCACTGGTGCGATAACCTTGCAGGGTCCACACCACTCAGCCCAGTAGTCGACCAAGACTGGAACGTCTGATTTTAGGACTTCAGATTCGAAAGAGTCATCAGACACATGCTGAATATCTGCCATTGTTATTTTCTCCGGTGGTTTAGTTAAGCTTCGAGTAGGGGCGTAATCCTAAGCCTCGACTTAAGAATTCACAACGAGAATTCTATGCAAAATCGGCATGAGCATAGTGTCAAACACCGACAAATCGATTAGAGGCTTGACCCATCGGCGCTCGGTGTCATCAGGACATTTTGTCCCAACAACGATCCAAAGATGGAGACGTGTCTTTTTGCCGAGGCAACCTCTGGTTAATGTCTAATGGTCGGGCCGCGCAGGTCGGGCCGCGCAGGTCGGGCTTACAAAAATACCCAATTAATTAGTGCGCCCCTAATTGAGGGACTCAGCCACAGATTTGGCATAGTACGTAAGGATGCCATCAGCACCTGAACGTTTCATTGCAATAAGCGACTCTAGAATCACAGCTTTGGACAACCACCCTTTTTCGATGGCTGCTTGCTGCATCGCGTATTCCCCGCTGACCTGGTACACCATCGTGGGGACCTGATAAGTATCTTTGATTCTGCGCACGATATCGAGGTAAGGCATACCCGGTTTGACCATCACCATGTCTGCGCCTTCGCTGATATCCAAGCCGACTTCGTGGAGCGCTTCATCGCTGTTTGCCGGGTCCATTTGATAGGCCATCTTATCGGCTTTGCCGAGGTTGGCTGATGAGCCCACTGCGTCGCGGAAAGGCCCATAGAATGCAGATGCGTATTTGGCGGAATAGGCCATGATTTTTGTATTCACTGCCCCGGCAATCTCCAGTTCCTGCCTTATCACCCCGATACGGCCATCCATCATGTCGGAAGGAGCAACAATATCGACTCCGGCATCCGAGTGCGCTCTTGCCTGTTTGACGAGTACCTCGAGCGTTTGATCGTTCAGAATGTAGCCCGAATCATCGAGGATGCCGTCTTGTCCGTGGCTCGTGTAGGGATCTAGCGCGACGTCGGTCATAACCCCCAAATTCGGGCAGGCGGACTTGATCGCTTTAACCGTGCGGGGCGTGAGGCCGTCGGGGTTAAACGCTTCGCTGCCATCGACGGTTTTTTTCTCCTGAGGCACAACGGGGAACAACGCGATAAGCGGAACACCCAACGCCTCAAGCGCTTTGGCTTCTTCCACGACGAGATCAACCGTCATGCGGCTTACGCCCGGCATACTGAGCACTGGCTCAGATGTGTTCTTGCCTTCGTGGACAAAGACGGGATAAATCAGATCGCTGACAGTCAGACTATTCTCGCGGACCAACCGTCTGGACCAGTCGTTCGCTCGCAGTCGTCGCATTCGTGACGCGGGGAATTGCCGATTGACTGTCATAGCGCTTTGCCTTGTGCTTGGATAATGACTTTGATTATACCGATTCCTGAGCGATGACAAATTGTCAGCTGAGGTTTACACTCGATACTGTACTGACAAATTGTCATTCTTTATGTCGACATCATCTTTATCCCAAAATACTCCCGCAGCAGCAGACTCTTCGAGCGCTCCGATGAAGAAAGGATCCCGGCAACGGTTACGGCAGGCCGCACGTGAACTGTTTGTCGAAGTGGGTTACCACGACACTCGGCCCCAGGACATCGCGAGGAGAGCCGGCGTGGCCAATGGCACCTTCTACCTTCATTTCGCGGACAAACAAAAAGCGTTCCTGGACTTCTCACGCCAGGCGCAGGATGAATTACTGAAGGTCATGGATGAGCGCGTTAACGCCGCGCAGGGGCGACGCGAACGTTGGCGAACGATCTGTGGCGCGGTTATTGATTTTGACGTGAGCGAACCTGGACTGCTGCAGGCAGCCTTTCTTGACCCCGTGGTTATTGCGCCCAATGACGTTGAAGCCTGGCAAATGTACGATCGGCTGGGGCATCTCTTAAGTCTCGCATTGGCGGAAGATTCAGGTACCACCAATACGAATAGCTCGAACGACAGCGCGATGGATAGTTCGCTGATCAGCCACGGTATCTGCGGCATGCTCCGGCACGCAATGATTTATGCCAGCCGTAATGGACTGGACCGTGAAAAACTCATGGACGACCTCAGCCGGTTTATTGACCAGGGGTTAGCGCCAGCGGCGGGGGTCGAAAAAGAGCCAGCGGCGGGGGTCGAAAAAGAGCCAGCGGCGGGGGTCGAAAAAGAGCCAGCCGCGGGGGGTTGAAAAAGAGCCAGCCGCGGGGGGTTGAAAAAGAGCCAGCGGCGGGGGTTGATACGGGGATTGAGAAGAAAGCGGTAAAACAATAGCCGTAAAAAATAGACCTGGCAGCAATCTTGGTGAGTAACCGGATTGGATAAGAATTAACAGGGTGATGCGACAAGCGCAAAATTAGGATTAACGAAAACGAGCAGGAGAGACGATGCCTCGACTTAGCTTTTCTCAGACAGAACTTGAAGCGGAACACGACTACACTACCTCGCACGTTGAATGTGGGCAGCGTTTGCATGGTGGCTTTGATGATGAGGGTCAGTATCTGTCGCCGCGAACTCTATACCGCTTGGAGGCGGTTAACGCCTGGCATAACAATTTAAAACAACGCGGGGTACCGATTGTTGATGTCAGCACAGCCCTGCTAACAGAACCGAACTTCCCCAATGTTGAGCAACAAGTGCTGTTGCTTAAACACGGCATCGAACAGTCTTTCTGGGATTCACTTACGATCACGGGTTTGATCGAAGCGCGAGGTAGAGCGCTTGCAGAGTTGGTCGCCCCAGACTTTCAGGAAATCATTGAAGAAGACATCAGCGACACCGCACTGGGCCATATGAACCAGGGTTTGCTGACGTCACATGGATGGGATGAGGGCGGTAAGCCAGACTCCGGTGAGGGCGGTCATGACACAATGTGGTTCGCCGCGCGGAATCTGATTTTTGGTGCTGGCAAATATCCGATTCCTGAAGCACCCGGCAATATTGGCCGCCACAAATCTGAGCGCGAAATGTTGGCGCTACCGGAATTCCATGAAAGGTTGATCAGCTTTTTGATGAACCTTCTGATGATCGAGGTGCGTGCAGAGCGGGCCTTTGATTTCTATGAACGCGTTATCGCATCACCCGAAACCTTCCCTGACAGGCCACGGGAAGCGGACCACGCTATCGCTCTGGTCGATAGAATTCGCCGCGATGAATCTGTTCACGTGGCGTGGTTGCAAGCTGCGATCTCCGAATTCAGGAGCTTCACAATCAAGACAGTTGATGGCCGTGAGGTGCCGGGTTCAGAGATCCTTGATCCCGTTTGGGGGAAGATGGTGCACTGGCATGCCGTCGAAATGCATGAGACTCAGAGGCCTTTGGACATTGCCAATATGAAAGGCGTTTTGCTGGGGCTTGAAAATGGCGATGCCGTCTATGCGGCATTTGAGGCATTGACGACCGATCGCTGACAATTGAGGAACTAAGATGAAGTTTGGAATATTTTACGAACATCAGTTACCCAAGCCCTGGACCGAGGGGCTAGAGCAGAAATTGTTTCAGGATGCTTTGAATCAGATAGAACTCGCCGACAAGCTTGGAATCGATTTTGCCTGGGAAGTTGAGCATCATTTTCTGGAAGAATACTCGCACTCATCTTCCCCCGAAATTTTTCTGGCTGCGGCATCGCAGCGGACAAAAAACATCCGACTCGGACATGGTATTCGCCAGGTCATCCCCAATTACAATCACCCGGCGCGCACGGCGGAGTGCGTCGCG
>JBLIIB010000099.1:0-12372 GCA_047634795.1 Candidatus Azotimanducaceae bacterium
TTCGCTCGAACGTAGCGGTTCCGCAGTGGCGCAAACAGGATGGGCTCCTTATCACCTTGCGCTCGAGAACGATGAGGGTGAGATGCTAGGGGTTGTTCCCATGTATCTTAAGAACCATTCCCAGGGTGAGTATGTTTTTGACTACTCTTGGGCGGATGCATTCGAACGCGCCGGTGGGCGCTATTATCCTAAACTTCAGATCTCGGTTCCATTTACACCTGCGACGGGTCGACGGATATTGACACAACCCCAAGCGGAGATTGAAACCCATCGCACGCTGGATAAAACAATGATACAGGGCATGATGGAGGTGGCTGAGAAACTCGGTACCTCGTCTGTTCACATGACCTTTGCCGATAAATCGCAGTGGGACATGATGGGGGAGGCAGGTTTTCTTCAAAGGACACACAATCAGTTTCACTGGCAAAACAACGGCTATGGATCATTTGATGATTTTCTCGGTGATCTCTCGTCCAAGAAAAGAAAAAACATTCGCCGTGAACGCCGAGATGCCCTTGCGGGGGGCGTTTCGATCGAACGTTTAAGCGGCGCCGATATCACTGAAGCTCACTGGGATGCTTTCTATCAATTTTATGTTGATACCGGTGGACGAAAATGGGGTACGCCTTATTTAAAGCGAGAGTTCTTCTCCATGATTGGGGAGACGATGGGTGAAGATACGCTGCTGATCATGTGCAAACGGGACGATCGCTACGTGGCAGGTGCCATCAATTTTATAGGCGGTGAGTGTCTCTTTGGACGTAATTGGGGTTGCATTGAGCATCACCCGTTTCTTCATTTTGAAGTGTGCTACTACCAGGCGATTGAATTTGCCATTGAACAGGGTCTTAAACGTGTCGAAGCTGGGGCTCAGGGGGAGCATAAGTTGGCGCGGGGTTACATGCCAACGCATACCTATAGTGCGCATTGGATCGCCAACGAATCTCTCCGTGATGCAGTCGCAACATATCTCAAGAATGAGCGTCGTTATGTGGATGAAGAAATCAACTACATTGCTGAGCAGGGTCCATTCAAGCAAGAACCGTCTTGACCATTGAGTTCGAATCCACGGATCGATAGGTAGGTGGACAGATAGCTAGATAGCTAGATAGTGAAGTATCTTTTTGAACAGCCTTTAAAAAAACGTCTTTTTTAATTCTTTTTCCAACTCTTTTTTTGAACTCTACAATTAGCCTCTTTTTTTAAACTCTTCTAATAAAATAAGGAAAACAATATGTCGAACCGAATGAATGGGCAGTGGCGTCTGCGGGCGCGGCCCGATGGCATGGTGAAAGAAACTGATTTTGAATACGTTGAAGAAGCTGTTCCCGAACTGGCAGACCGAGAGTTTTTGATTCGTAACCTCTATTTCGCATTTGAACCGGCGATGCGTGGCTGGTTAAACGATGTGAAAAGCTATGTGCCACCGGTGCAGATCGGTGAGGTGATGAGAGCAGGGACCGTGGGCCAGGTCGTAGAATCGAACCATCCAGGCTATCAGCCCGGTGACTATATTCAGGGACAATTGGGGTGGCAAGAATATGCTATTAATAGTGGTGAGCCCGGCCTCATGGGCGGCGTGGCAAAGGTGCCGGACGGTGTGCCACCGTATCTCGTGCTCAGTGCTTTAGGTGGCACAGGTCTGACGGCCTATTTTGGCCTGCTCGAGGTGGGTCAACCGAAGGAAGGTGATGTCGTTGTGGTATCTGGCGCTGCGGGTGCGACTGGATCCGTGGCAGGTCAGATTGCCAGAATAAAAGGAGCCTCCAAGGTTGTAGGTATCGCCGGTGGCGCAGAGAAGTGTCAGTGGCTAACCGAGGAGCTTGGATTCGATGCGGCGATTGATTACAAATCTGAGAACGTCCTGCAGCGTTTACGTGAAGAGTGTCCCGAAGGTATCAATATCTTCTTCGATAATGTTGGCGGTGATATCCTGGACGACGCATTGCTGAACATGGCACAAAATGGCCGCGTGGTCCTGTGTGGTGGTATCTCCCAGTACAACGAAACAGATTTACCGTCCGGACCTAAAAATTATATGCAATTGGTGATTAAGCGTTGTCGAATGGAAGGCTTTATCGTGATCGATTACTTGCACCGCGCAGGTGAAGGGATCAAAGACCTATCAGCATGGATAGCGAGCGGTGAGCTGAAACACGCTGAAGACATTCAGGAAGGGATTGAGAATACGCCCAAGACGTTCCTTAGGCTGTTTGAAGGCAAGAATCGCGGTAAGCAATTGCTTAAAATTGCAGAGCCACCTCTCTAACGCACACGCATTAACGCAAACACATGAGTCCAGCTATGCTTCACAGGACTGGACTAATGAGCCTCTGCATCTGACTGGCATTGGATACAGAGGCTGGCGTCGGGATAGGCCATGAGTCGCTTGAACACAATCGGTTCATCGCAGTCCTGACAGACGCCAAATAAACCTTCAGCTAATCGCGCCTTCGACAGCTTTGCTGCCTTTAATCGGTTGGCAGAGAGGGTGCGATTGGCGTTCAGGATGCTTTGATTGTGCATCTCATCCATGCGAGATAATCGTCCCTGATTGTCTTTTAGTTTGACGGGTTGTGACCCGGCTTCAGTGTCATTCAACAGCGTTTCGAGATCCTTAATCAGTGTATCAACCGCCTTCGAAAGCAATGCCAATTCGTCCGTTGATAACTCGCTCATGGTTTACTCCTGATAAGATGGGTCAATTCGGTCCAGTCGTCGCTTTAACGCGGGCCAGATAAATTCCCCGCGCTTCCTTAATGCTTCGGTTGAGGAAACATCTTTGCGGCTGTCAACGATGTCCTGGCTTAGCGTCGTGGTTTTAGCGCCGCCTGATTCCGCCAGGATCTGGTATCGGCAGGCCTTTTCCAGTCGATAGATGGCCTGCCATGCGCCACCCGCATTGGGACCGCAGGCCATGGTGCCGTGGTTCCTCAAAATAAGCCCATTGCAATTGCCCAGGTCTTCGACGAGTCTTTCGCGTTCCGAAAGGTTGGTCGCGACGCCCTCGTAGTCGTGGTAAGCCAGGTCTGAGGTAATGGCAATGGCAGTCTGATTCATTGGCTTTAATCCCTGGGCCTGGCAGCTCACGGCGACGCCGTAGTCGGTGTGCAGATGAATGACAAACATCACATCCGGTCGGTGCATGTGGACAGCGCTATGAATCGTGAAACCCGCCTCGTTGTAGTGATAGTCGCTTTGGTTAAGCTGGTTGCCCTCAATATCAATAGTGAGCAGAGAACTTGCTGTGATTTCTTCGAACAGCATGCCGTAAGGATTCAGCAGGAACTGATGCTTGTCTCCGGGTATACGCGCAGACACATGAGTGCCAATCAGATCATCCCAGCCCTCAAGTGCAATGAGTCGATACAGCGCTGCGGTGTCAATTCTGGTTTGCCATTCAGTATCGTTCATTGCCTTTTAATCTTTGTTCGCGGTTGCTGCCGCGTTGCGAGCAAAGGCATGGAGGAACTTGTCGAGTTCGCCCGCGAAGATTTGTTTGTCGGCAGCGCCCATAGGCGGCGGACCACCGGAATGGACGCCGGAACTTCGCATTGTGTCCATAAAATCTCTCATGTTGAGCCGCTGCCCTATGGTGTCTTCGGAGTACCGACCGCCTCTTGGGTTAATGGCGATTGCTCCCTTTTCCATTACCTCTGCTGCGAGCGGTATGTCGGCTGTCACCAGAAGCTGGCCCGTCTTGATTCTCGCCGCGATTTCGTTATCCGCGACGTCGAAGCCCTGGGGCACTTGCAGAAAATGGATGTATGGGGATGGCGGGACCTTAATAAAGTTGTTGGCAACCAGGGTGGCGGTTATTTTTGTGCGGTTCGCGGCGCGGAAGATGATTTCTTTGATCATCACAGGGCAAGCATCCGCATCGACCCACACCACCGTTTCATCAATCATGCGAGTTACCAGTTCTCAGCAAAGGGGCGAATCACAGTGTCGAAAGTCCATGCCGATTTTGGTTGATGTGCGACTGTCCAGACATGATCTGCGATATCCTCAGGATAACAAAAGAAATCATCCGGTTTGTCTTTATAGCGCTCGCGGGTCCACGGCACCGAAATGACCGCATCGATAGCAACATAGGCAACGTGCACGCCTTTTGGCCCCGCCGCTCGCGCCATAGATTCTGCAAGAATCCGCTGTGCAGCCTTGGTGGGCGCGAATCCCGAAAAAAAGTCCTTGCCGCGATAGGCAGAAGTATTTCCGGTGCAGATGATGGCGCCTTCACCCTTTTCGATCATTGCGGGCGCAAAAGCCTGGCCAAGTTGTAGCAGTGCCAGGGTGTTTACCTCAAAATTCTTTTGCAGGATGGCGGTTGATATCGAAAGAAAATCACCAAACGCGCCGCCTACCGCATTGTGAATGACGACCGAAGGTGCGCCCATCTCTTCATTGATGGCATCGATTTGCTCAGCCAGACGTTGCTGATCGGACACGTCACAGGGATAACTTCGAGCCTCTGGTAACTCATCTTGTAAAGCATCGAGTCTTGCCGCATCTCTGGCGATCATGGCGACGCGATATTCCTGAGAAAAACGCCTGGCCATCGCGGCGCCTGTTCCTGGACCCACGCCCGTTACAACACACACAGGTTTCATATCTGACCTTTTCGGTTTGAGGTTGAGGTTCTAAATTGAGCTGGCATATTGAGCCATCATAAAGTGGATTGAGCTCAGGACCAAAACCCAATGAAGGTGAGAATTAGTGATCAGTTTCTCGGTTTAAAGAGCAGCACGTGATGGATATTGTCCCTTCGACACCCGCGCTAGGGGCTATTTTACATGACGTTTCTTTGCGTGAGGCGATGACGGACCGACGCCTTTATGAAGGGCTGTATGGAGCGTGGCTGGGTCATCTGGTCTTGTTCTTTCCGGATGAGTTATTGTCCAATGAAGAGCAATTGGCGTCGGAGGGAGTGTTTTGGTTCCTTACATGTTCACCCGGTGGAGCCCTACTTTGATCATAATCCCGCGTTGATAGAAATTTACCCAGATTCGCAGTCCAAACGCAACAATGGTGATGTTTGGCATTCAGACGTGTCAGCGGATGAGACGCCGCCAATGGCGAGCATTTTGCATTTACAGCAGGTGCCCCGAGGGGTAGTGATGCTTTGTGCGCTGCGTATTCGAATCCTTTTTTGGACCGTTGCAGGCATTTCTAAGGACGTTCGAAGCGTACCATCAGGCGGGTTATCAGGGTTTTTATGGAGATCACGCACCGCAGCGAGCAGCGCCCCGGGCTGTTCACCCGGTAATTAGAACTTATCCAGAAACCGGGCGCGAAGCACTTTATGTTAACCGGGGGTTGAAAAAGCAAATTGTGGGGTCAAACGAGAAGGAAAGCCGAGCCTTGTTGTTCATACTCCTTGCGGCGGTGGAAGAACCAATGTTTCAATGCCGCTATCATTGGGGCGAGAACGATGTCGCTATCTGGGATAATGGATGCATACAGCGTCACGCAATTTGGGATGACTACTCGGAGACCCAAAGTGGCGTACGAGTGACTATCTGCGGTGATCGACCTAAACTCCTATGGTTGATCCAGCTGATGGTGATCAAAGCGATATTGTTTCTTTCAATGCAGATTGAATTAGGCATTGTGTCGAGTGTCAACTTACGGCGGTTTATCGGAAGTAGGATTTAGTTTTATGAGCATGACTTTTTATGTCACAGAGGTATTTGCTGAGGGCCCTTACGCGGGTAACCAGTTAGCGACTCTGTCTGATGCGGCCTCACTTTCTTCAGAGGAAATGCAAAAAATCGCGCGGGCGTTCAACTTCGCAGAAACGACCTTTATTGTCGGCGGGTCATTGTCGAGCGGTTACGACGTGCGAATTTTTACACCGATGAGCGAATTGCCTTTTGCGGGACACCCAACCTTGGGAACGAGCTATCTTATTCGACATGTCCTGCCAGAGACGATTGAGGAGGCGGGGCTGGTCAACACAATTACGCTGAATCTTGGTGTTGGTTCTATTCCAGTGGAGTTCGGTGATGATGGCGTGTTGTGGATGACGCAGAAGCCGCCGGTTTTTGGGGAAACGTTCAAATCAAGTGAAGTGGCGCAAGCGTTAGGGCTGAGTATTGACGACATTGATGAGAGCTATCCCTGCCAAATGGTTTCTACTGGATTGTCTTTTCTTGTGGTGCCGCTGGCGTCTTATGATGCTCTGACGCGAGCGAAGGTGTTAGGTGAATCCTTAAGTGAATCCTGTTTTGTCTTTTGTAAGGGCGGCTATAACGATCAGCAGCAGATACAGGCCCGTATGTTTGCAGGAGCGCTTGGAGTATCTGAGGACCCTGCAACGGGAAGCGCTAACGGTTGTTTAGCGGGTTACCTCTCTCACCACGAACTGTTCGGCTCGTCGCGCGTGGATATTCGGGTGGGGCAGGGTTACGAGATTGCCAGACCGTCACAGCTTTACCTAAGAAGCCAACCGCATGACGGAGAGATTGAGGTTCGGGTGGGCGGTAAAGTATCTCTGGTCGCGAGCGGGCAATGGCTCATTTAGCGATCAGGAAAATAAGGGCAGCAGATCGAGATTACCTGTCTCACACGGTTTCCCGACATTTTGGTTCAACCCGTGTCATATCGCGGGGTAAACAGCATGATTGTCTCGAGTTACCTGGCTACGTCGTAGCGCTCGAGGGCGAACAGCCGGAAATGACAGGCAACTTACCTCCCTATGAGCCAGTGGGGCTTGTTCTATACCATATCCAGGGTCGCGAGCTGGAAGTTGTCGTGTTGGCATCAGACAGAGCAGGGCAGGGCGTTGGACGGGCGCTGCTAGCGGAGGTTATTCGATTTTGTGAGCAACAAGCATTACGCCGCTGCTGGCTGATAACAACGAACAATAACAAAGCTGCCATTGCCTTCTATCAGAAGCTCGGATGGGAAATGGTTGCTTTGCATCGTGGTGCAGTAAACGAGTCTCGGCGAACGATTCCGGGAATCCCCCTTTATGACAGTGCCGGTGTGCCAATCGAGGATGAGCTGGAATTTCAGGTTCTGATGTTCTAACAAATCCCCGCTGGCTTAATAGACAAAGCTGGCGATGGGTTTCACAAGCTTACGTTTAGTCGGTGGCGGGGTTGTTTTTGACGATTTCGATTTTGGCGTATAGCGATATGAACGATTCGAGGCTTTCTTTGATCAGCGTTGTATCGCTGGTATCTATCGCTGATTTTAGTTGCTCGGCCGCGTCAACGACTTCGATAAATTTAATCTTGCTGCCATATCGATTGATCCATCGGCAGACTTGGGTCATTTGCCGTGTGTTGTTCGCGTTGGAGGCGGCTTCCAATTCAAGCAGCTTTGAGCCGAGTTGCGAAACAAAGTTCTCATAGATGACGGCGTTCTTCGCATGACTAGGCACAACATACTCGATGGGAGCATCGGTGCGGTCGATGCGCTTGATCTCGATACGTTCCGCCATATTTCTAAGCTCAGATAGGTGAGTAATAATCTGGCTAAACTTCTCTCGACGAAGTTGCAACTCAATGGAGCTGATTGGGGTCGCGAGCGTTTCGAAACCCAGCGTATTGCATTCGCCCCTAACCAAATTGCAGCTTACGACAAGGTCCAGATAGTTGCGGTTGGCCAGTGCGCTTTCCATGGTGTCGATATGTTCAAATAGTCGAGCCACAAAACGTTCAATCATTGAATGTAGCACCGGGTTTTTCACTGGTCTTGATGAGCGAATGGGCTTGTCGTCGAACTGAAATTCGAATGAGGGTCCATCGTCTTTGGATGGTGCATTATCCGCTGAGGGCTCTTGTTCCGCTGAGGGCTCTTGTTCCGCTGAGGGCTCTTGTTCCGCTGAAGGCTCTTTACTCGCTGAGGGCTCTTGTTCCGCTGAAGGCTCTACTTCAACCCCATCCCTTTCATCAAGACCCGGTTCAACGGATAGCGCGGGGATTTCTGCAGGGAGGGGAGATGATTTGCTGCGGCGCTTCGATTTTGGCGCTGGCTTTAGCTTTTGTTCGTTGAGGGTTGCTGCTTCCTGGTTTCGTTCACTCTTGATGTCAGGTTCATTCTCGATTTCTAGTTCACGCGAGATATCGGGGTCAATGCTCAGTCCGGCCTCGGGTTCAGTAGACGCTGGCAATTGCGATAGCGGGGCTTCTAAAGCATCGAAGCTGATACAAGAATCCTCCGAGTCGTTTCCCATACCAAAACGGGTTATCGGCTCTACTTCACTTCTGTTAGTAGGTGGTGTGTCCGCTGAGGTTTGTCCAACAGGAATCCTGCCATCGACCTTGAACACGGCACGGCCTTCATGCGTTGCTTTGGTGACTCGCTCGGGAGGTGTCTTCTGATCGACATCCTGCACTTCTTCTTGAATTTCGCCCGGCTCATCAATTTGAAATACCGCACGGTCGGCGGGGGATGGTTTGACTGCATCACCAGATTCAAACGAAAGATCAAGTGGCTGATCACTGTCGTCTGCAGGCGTGTTTGCGCTTAGGGTTTCTTCTGCCGTTTCATCATCGCTACCAGATGATTCCAGGTCCAGTTCGGGTGCAGCTTCCAAGGATAGTTGCATCCCGACGGTTTCGTTTTCTGCCTCTGGTTCGGTTGCGTTAGTATCAACGACGGGCAGGACATCAATGTCCAGCGTGGGTTTGTTGTCGTCGGCGTCCGTTGTGATTTCTTGGTGAGCGCGGTTTTCAGTGTCTTCGGCTAGCGTGTACTCTTCTGTGTCGGTCGCAAGTACATCAACCGGATCATCCAGCACATCTTCGTCTTCATCAAATCCTTCCAGAGAGAAATCGGCGCTTTCTTCGAGCTTAACCTCATAGCGGTCAGCATCTTGAGCGTCGGTGGTTGGGTCTAATAAAATATTTGATACTGCTGCTTCTACCGCTTCTTCCTCACCGAGTTCACCTAAGTCTTCTAGCTCATCTGAGTCGTTGGCCGCTTTTCTAAGAGGTGTCTCTGCTGATTCGTCTGATGGGTTGGCGGCAGTTGGCTCAGCACCGTCAACACTATTGTCTAGAGTTTGTTCTGGCGGGTTCGTTTTGGCTGGATCATTCTCGGGGTGGATTGTATCCGCAAGCTCAGCTTCCAATCGCCTAATTTTCGCCTTGAGATGTTGCGTTACCTTTCGAGCGGCGTTGCCCAACTTGGTTGCGCTTTGCGCGTCCGCGAGGGCTTCTTCAAGCAGTCCCGTCTGGTGATTGCCATACGCGTCTGCGCGATCAACCTTTGCGATGAGTGTGACACGATCTTCCTGCAGGACGTTTAGTTTTTTCGTGAGTGCTTCAACCGCTTCGCTGGCTTTAACAGCGAGTCGTTCTTTCTCTGCTTTCTCGGCCTGCTCTGCGTTCAGCGCCTGTTCCAATTCCTGTTTCATGGATTCAATGGAGTCAACTTTGTCAGCGTGGGTGCGCTCTGTTGCTTTTTTGGTCGTCGCTGCATGCATCTTGAATTGGTTTAGTTCGTCCAGAAGCTCCTCGATCTGGTCGCCGGCGGCTGCTTCTGCGGTATTGCGTCGTGCGACCTCTGCTCCAAGGTGGTCTTGTGCTTCGCTTAGCCTCATTTGCATGGTCTCGACTTCCTGGTCGAGTTCGGTGTGGTTATTTTTGTTTGGAGCCTTGAGCAATGCCGATTTCAGTGCCGTGATTTCAGTGTTGGCCTCACCAATAAGAGATTCTCGGGTAGCCACATCAGCATCTCTAGCTCGCGTCGCGTCGACGACTTCTTGCTCCATCTGGCGGATGCGATCAGTGGCGTTGTGTTCGGCCTTTTCTCTTTCTAGCTTCTCCTGCGCGAGTTCTAGTCTGGCATCGACAAGCGCGGTTTCGAGTCGATCGCTGTTGGCTCTGAATCGTTCACTTTCTTTCTCAAGCGCGACAAGACGAGATTCAACGGCCTGCTTGCTTGATTCCAGTGCCCCAATTGTCGCCAGATATGTCTGCTCTGCTTCAGACCTGCCAGCTTGTGCCAGTTTTGCGGCCTCGTTCGCAACCGTCAGTGATGATTGCAGCTGATCGAAGTTTGATTGCGCGCTCGTGTCGGAGGCTTCCCGCGATGCGCTTGCTTGGACAAGCTTGTCTTCGGCTTCTTTTAGTTCAGCCTGGAGCGCGGAGACTATCGCGTCAATCTCGGTCGCATGTGATGTCGTGATATCCGATAGCTGAGCTTTCAGCTCGCTTTGTTGTTGGTTTGCCGGACCGCTGGATTCACGAAGTTGGTTTTCTAGTTCCCTTACTTGGAGTGAGGCCTGCTGTTCCAAAATATTGCGGTCTTGTGATTCTTGTTCCAGCGCTAGCTGCGCAGATTCAAGTGCCTGATTCAATCGGTTGAGCTCAACGGCGGCCGATGCTTTCTCTTGCTGGCCAGTGCTGGCTAGTCGTTCCCTGTCTGTGTGAGCTGTTGTTTTAAGGCTTTTATCGTTTCTTCACGGGATGTCAGGTTTTCTTGGGCCAGGGCAGTCTCCGCTTCGATCTCTGAAAGCTCTGTTCTTAACGCATGAATAGAGCTTTCTGCACTTTCTTCAATATTAGTGGCACGGCTAGTCAGGGCATCAATCCTTGCCTCTGCTTCTTGTCTCGTTCGTTGTGCCTCACCCACCGCGACCTCCTCAGCGGCAATGATATCGTCAATAGTGCGTCCCGAAGGCAGGAGGAGTTGTTTGGGTTGAACAACGATTGCCGGCACCCTGACTTTGATCTGAGCTTCACCCTGTTCGGAATCAGTGTCGATTCTGCCCGACAGTGCCAATGCTAATCGGTTGGCTACGCCAAATCTGACGCGTTCGCTGATGGTGAGGTTGACGTTTTCTTTTGCCGGGTTGGTTAGCCCCATTAACTCGTCTGAAAAATGATGGAGAGTGGGGTGAAACTTGATCTCGGTGACAAGCTGTCCTGCATCAAACGATTGCGCGACGCTAATTAATCCTGATTCTGTTCGGCTGACCGCGTATTCAACGATAATTCTGAGCATGCGACTGAGTTTGCCTGCGTCTAGCGCGACGGTTGCGGGTAGATCTTCATACGGTTCTGACTTAAGTGTGACGCCTGCCTTGCTGGATGCCGGTGCAAGTTGTGAGATTATATTGTCCGTGAGAGAACGCACTTCAAATGCAATCGACTCCACTGCTTCGTGTTGCTCGTCAAGCCGTTTGATAAACAGCAAATCCTGTATGAGCTCCGTCAGTGTATTATCGTGAGAGCCGAAAATTGTGAGCTGCGTATCACTGTTCACATTTGACTTTCCGCCGAGTACCGCTCTCGCGTACTCCTGAATCATTGCTTCAGGCGATGTGGTTTGGTCCAGGGGCGTATCAAATGAGGCGGCCCCTTCTCGCTCGGCCGAGGTTTTATTCTGGTCCGGCGTGACCCGGTCTGGCGTGACCCGGTCCGCTTCTTCTTGAACTGCGTTTGAGTCTGCGATCTGGCTTCCAGTCGGGTCGTCTTCGACTCGCTGATCATTAGCGACTCGGGCTCTTTGCTGGAGATAGTAGAAGCTGATGGCACTTCCAATGATGAGAAAGACTCCAGCAAACAAAAACCATAGCCAATTAGCCCGACCTAGGTTGGGGGGGAGTGCCGGGGCAACCCCGTCGACCTCGCCCTTTATGTCCGTGGCCCCAACTACTATGGATGAGGGCGCACTGCCTTTTTCACCGGCTCCGGGGTTTTGTTCCGTGACATCCTCGCCGTTTGTTTCCGGCGCTACGCCGGGTTCAGTGAATTTTCTGTTTACTGAGGCCTCTGGAATGCTGTGTAGAGTCTCGCTATTTGCGTCAATAGCCTCAGTATTTGTATCAATAGATGTCCCTGTCTGGTCTGGAGCGACCCGGTCTGGAGCGACCCGGGCTAGAGCGACCGGGTATGCAATCGCTGGTAAGCGCTCGTCTGAATCCTGTGCGATGTCGGTGGGTGCTTTTCTTGTAGATCGCGGTGACTCACCGTTGACGAGTTTTGTGATGTCATTGATCGAGTAGGTTGAATCGAGGATGACGATTTGTGATTGAGTGCGAGTTGAGAATCGTTCAATCACGTCGAAGCTAAATCCCTTATCCTCTAGTCCCCGCAGTCTCGATGATGCGGCGTCTATTGATTGAAAGACACCCGCCGAGATCCGGTTAAGATAAACGCCTCGATTGACGAATAGAAAGTCGCGCTCGCCCCGATCAAATAGACGACTCAGTATGTCTGATGCTGCATTCCGGTTATCAAAGCGTTCACTGACAACAATAAATCCAAGCGATAATTTTGTGTCGCGGGCCTCCGTTTTATAGCTAATGTTGTTCGCATCAAGACTATCCCTGACCTCTGTTATCTTTGATTGATCCAGGACATTTTCGCCGTAGTCAATTTGAACGAGGCCTTCTGCATCCCGGACGCTTAGGCC
>JBLIIB010000100.1:0-12354 GCA_047634795.1 Candidatus Azotimanducaceae bacterium
TAGGTGTGACAATTACCATCAAGGTGCAACAGTGTCGGTACGCGCGCTTCATTGCGTACAAGCTCTACTAAACTGCGACCGCCACGAGGAATAACCAAGTCCACATACTCGGTGCAGCGTAAGAGCTGCGCAACCGCACTGCGGTCACGTGTATCGATGAACTGGACGCAGGCTTCAGGCAAGTTCGCATCGCGTAGTCCATCTACCAGGCAGGAAACGATCAAACGAGTTGAATTCAAGCTCTCCGAACCACCGCGCAGAATAACCGCATTGCCAGACTTCAGGCACAACGCGCCAGCATCCGCGCCGACATTGGGTCTTGACTCGTAAATCATGCCGATGACACCGATGGGCGTCGCGATTTGACGTATGCGCAGACCGTTGGGTCGTTCCCTTTCCATCAGCACCCGTGCTACCGGATCGGGCAATGACGCAATGTTTCTGAGCGCTGCGCTCATACTCGCAATACCCTCTCGCGTCAGGGTCAGCCTGTCGATGAAGGCAGCCGGTTTCCCTGCATCCTCAACACTTTTCACATCGAGCGCATTGGCAGCAAGCAGCGCGTCTGCGCGACTTTCTAAATAGTCTGCCGCACTTTCAAGGGCTTGATTCTTCTGTCCGGTTGTTGCGACCGCAAGGATCCGCGCCGCAGCCTTTGCCTGATGTCCAAGCTGGTCAACGTAGGAATCGCCTTGGGTAGCCGTGTTTGCTACTGATGTTGCCACTTGTTTCTCCTGAATATATGAACGTTACAAACTATGTGAATAGTACAAATAGGTTTGATCACCACTACAAAGAACTTCGCTACCAATGGAATTCTGACTGTGATGACGACTAGAAAGCTTCTGTTAAGTGAGTCAGCGTAGCTCAACCGCACGTGCGTAAGCTGCTTCAACCGTCTTCCGGAGAAGACCGTCGAGGCTGGCATCCGGGTTAAGCACGTTGAGTCCGGCTGCCGTTGTACCGTTCTTGCTGGTTACGCTGTCGCGCAGTTCGCCGAGGGGTGCCGGGCTGTCGAGGGCCATTTCGACGGAACCCGCCAGTGTTCGAAGGACCATATCTCTCGCCTCTCCTTCCGAGAACCCCAGCGCCTGACCGGCCTTCATCCAGCATCGGGCTATCTCGAAGACGTAACCCGGCCCACTTCCCGCAATAGCGGTCAGGCGATCAATGTCATCTTCAGTGTCAACCCAGATTTGCTGCCCAGTTGATTGCATTAACTGCTCGACCGCCAGCTTCTGCTGTTGCGTTGCATACTGGTTTGCATAGAGCGCGCTGACACCCTTGCCAATCTGCACGGGCATGTTCGGCATGATTCGTACCAGCGACCTCTCGCCAACCAGAGACATGATGGAATTAGCGGCAAAACCAGCCGCTATCGATAGGAAACACCCATTGATGGTAAGCAGGTCGTTGTAGGCGGGGAGCACTTCGGGAATCATCTGCGGTTTCACGGCAATCACCACAAAATCAAATTGCATCCCGCGCAGTGCCTCCGGGGCACGCACCATTGTCACACCCTCGGGCACTTTCCGGCCCGAAGGAGATACCACCGTGAAAGCGAAATCAGTTTGATCAAGCCAGCGTGTCAGCAATGCGCTGCCCATCTTTCCGCAGCCGGCCATCAATACTTGAATTTTTTGCACCAAACATCACCTCTCTAAATAGTTTGCCGAATCGGCACGCGGCTCTGACAGCAATGAACCCAGTGGTTCTCAATTGAGCTACACAGAGATTGCAGATTGTTGCGCCGCGATAAACGTAGTATAGTACTTTGATATCTAACTATTCAACTTGAAATTTACAACGGACACATGCTCGGCTTCAGGAATTACGTGTAATTAATCATTATTTAACAGCAGTTTAACGCCATAAAGATAGATTCCAAGCTGACCGAGCACCATGTTAATTATTTAGACAGCAAACAATAATCGCAAGATATCGACAAAAAAGAGGAAGCAGTAAATGACATCACGTGAAGGTGAACTTTTTGAACAGCAGGGTGGCCGCCGGTCGGGAGAATCTAAACGACGCATCGTCGTCAAGGTTGGCTCGAGCCTCCTGGCCAGCGCTGAACATTTGACGCCTAGCTATTCATTTATGCATGGGCTCCTGGGCGACATCGCTCATCTACGGCAACAGGGTTACGAGGTTGTGTTGGCTACGTCCGGCTCCGTTGCTTTGGGGCTGAATGCTATGAACGCCGATATTGAAACTGCCGGTGTTCAGGTGAAGCAGGCAGCCGCAGCGTGCGGTCAGCCAATCTTGCTGAATGCCTACAAACAAATCGCGCTCGAATATGGTTTCGACATCGCGCAGGTACTTGTGACAGTGGATGATCTGGAAGCGAGTCGGCGTTTCCTTAACACCAAAAATACCGTGCACGCACTCCTTGAGCACGGCATCCTGCCAATTGTTAACGAAAACGATACGGTGACGACAGAAGAGATCCGGGTTGGTGACAATGACCGCCTTGCCGCCAAAGTGGCACAAATGATTCAGGCACAGCATCTGATCATTCTTACCAGTGTCGACGGTCTCTACGACCGCGATCCTTCAGAGCCTGACGCAAAGCTGGTTGAGACCGTTGAGGATGTCAGTGAATATCTAGAAGTCACCAGCGGCACCAGCCAATTGGGTAGCGGCGGCATGTTAACCAAGATGCTAGCCGCCAATATGGCCCAGAATGCAGGATGTACGACACTGATCTCGCGTGGCACGCTCGATCGGCCAGTATCTTCTGCCCTTAACGGTGAGCGCCCACATACCCGCTGCGTTGCGAAAACTACGCCTTCTTCAAGCTGGATGATCTGGCTTACAGACCGCCTGCAGATGGCGGGCAGCCTGGTATTGAAACAGGCGGCGGCCGATGCGCTGTGCGAAGGCGATGACGGTATTTTGTGTAGCGACCTACTGTCTGTGCACAGCTCGTTTCAGAAAGCCGATGTTCTGCACATTTATGACGAGGAGGGCGTAGAGCGTGCTCGCGGCCTATCCAATCTGTCCTCCGATGAGGCTGCTTTGATCGCGCAAAACCCTGACCGGTCGATTAAAGAACTACTCGGTTACCAGGCAGCTGGACTGCTGGTCAACCGCAACAACGTCGTCATCCTTCAAGACCATCATCTGCATTGGGAACAACCAGAAAACCCATTGCGTGTCATCGACGTGTAACCACGCCCCATCGGTCTCGGGTGCAACGCAATAGCAGGACAGAAAACTGTCACGCAACACGCTATTCATAGCGCCCAGAACGTTTTCAGCAGTTCTGACACGTGTTGTTTTCCGCGATGTTGCTTCGTGGAGAATTCAGTCGGGCGTCTTAAGAAGGTAGCCGCTCAAAGTGACACACACTAACCAGAAATAGGATATTTGCGAGGAATTACATCACAGGATCCGCATTAACATCTCAGACATTCAAGGCCGACAAAACGTATACCGCTATTTTGACTTGTCCAAAATTCTTACGGTGATGATCACAGACGTGTCTAAGCCAAAAGAGCATCATCACAACGGTCGTTGATCATTATAATGAGCCCAACGTCAATGCCTCCCAAATCTGAACGGGCATAAGCAAACACAAAGAATTGATCCGTTTTTTTGGAAAAAGAAGCTGATTTTCGGGATCCTGGCCCTCTATGCTTGTTGATAACTGTAAAATAAACCAACGTCACCACAAAAATCTTGATTGGACCGTCATGATATTAACTATGCTTGCAGCACTGCAATCCATGGTGATTGAAGGGCAAAATGGTTCACGGGCAACATGATTGAAGAACACTTTGATTGAAGAGTACTTTGATGGACTGGCACTAAGATCAGGAGCAAGACCGGTTTCAGGTTCGTTGCTCCGGTGTCTTAAAATACAATCAGTTAATGGACTTCCTTGAGGAAATCGTGCTGGCTGTGGGCGTACGAGACCATGCTTTCGTGTTGGTCGATGATTCTGAATTGATCCGCAGCATGAACTATCGGCAGGTCACCGTGATGGTTCGCTATTTTCAATCCCAACGCCAAAAGGTTCGAAACAGCCATCTGGCCGTGGTGGTGAAAACCAGTCAGGGTAAGATTATTATGCGGATGCTAGCGTCTGTGACACCGCTGCTATGCTGCGAAGCGAAGCGAAAGGATTCGCATCATTGAATCAGACACACGTATGGTTGGCTAAAAGTCAGACAACGGTGGCTCATGAATTAAGAGCAAAGTGATTCGACGATCAGCCTACTTCACCCCTTATCTCAACCCTCATCTAAACCAAGGCAAACGATAAAACAACACCCCCGGGCTCGAACCAACTTGACCGCTTATATGGCTTTCTTTAAAGCCTCTTCCAACTTGTTAGGATCGAAGCCCCACGGTCCTTCTCCGCCCTGGTAGGCAACTTTCCCACCTTTGCCAATCAGGTAAAGCCTGTCCGGCAAAGCACCATATGCGCTGGCGATTTTATCGTCGATTTCGTCAACGACGACGGGCATTCTAATTTTTAGTCTGATCGCGCAACTCGTCGCCGCTTCGAGTCGTTCGTCGTCATTGGTTGGGTCGAGAAAGCCGATATCCTCATCCCGATTCAGGTTAACGACCCACCCGTCCTCCGGGTGTGCTTCCCGAATATAAACGACGAGAAAATCGACCTTGGCACCGTACTGCTCCCACAACTTATGCAAGGGTTCCAACTGAACCCTAAAGGGGGGTCAGGTATAGGAGCCAAAGATCAGAGCAACCGGTTTTTCTTTTGCGACGACCGCCAGATGGAACATCTTGCCGGTATCTTTTTCCGTGCCATCTGAGTAATCGTAGATTTTGCTACTGAAATCGTAGCAGTCATCACCTTCCGAAATGTTCGGCGTGCCCAAATCCTGGTGCTTGGGATCAGCCATCACGTCCATTGGCGTCTTTGGGGAATCTTCTGGTGTGAAGGACTTCCAATCAAATCCCTCGGGCAATTCGCCAGCCATATCCTGCTCCTAGAAGTTGTTATTGAACTTAAGCAAAGTAGAACACAGATTTTGTCTGTGAGTTAAGCTCAAACCGATATCGTCAAATTAACTTCTCAGGATAAGAAAATAAGAGGATAAGCGGGACTCAACTTACACGCTTTAAAAAACGAGGTCTCAACGTGGTGATGAGCTTTAGAGAAGGGCTTGTTATTACCCACAATGAACTTGATTCTCAATTTTCTGCGCGTGGCGCCGCCCAGCTTCCGCAGCTAAATCCTCCGCGTTCGACTACGGAATGAGGGTGCCCACGAGGATCGATCGCACTACCCCAAGAATTAGGTTAAAACCCGATAGTGACTCTAACGCCTATTCGATCCTTGCCATCAAACTGTCCGAACAACTCGCCTGACTCACCATCGAAAGTATCACTGAAGAAGCCCAACGTTGTATTAGACGTTAATTCATAATCTGCACTGAGCCGCAACAAACTATCTCCATCGTTTTGGTGATAGATACCCAATAATTCAAACTGTAGACTCTCGTTGAAAAAATAACGGCGCGCCAGGAGCGACACGTTAGTATCGGTTCGATCGCGAACATAATTACCATCGTCCAACAGTATTGACTGAAACAACTGGATGCTAATGAAGGTATCTGTGAGTCCCGTCCAATCAAACCCAATCACGTAACCGAATTCACGGCTTAACTCGACGCCTCTGTAAGGACTTGTATTATTAGCGATGGTGTTGCTTGAGATAGTGTTGGTAGAAACGTATTTGTCCGAATTGTAGGCAAACTCAGACCGAAGGGTGAAGTCACCAAACGCGTTACCGGCAGTGAATCCAAGCGTATGTGTGCGTTCGTAGTCGGTTGAAAGGGTGACCCCAATGCTAGTGAGTTTCCGTCGCATCACAGGTAAGTCATCATAGTGGTATAGGTAATTTGCGGTTAAATCCCAACCGCCCGCAAACATCGATAGCCGTGAGCCGAAATCGCTATCTTTGATCAGACTGTCCGGATGTTTCGATGCCTCGACTAGGTGAAAAACATCGGCTGGGATATCCGCAAAAGGTGCTGTCATTTCGTATATCGTGTCGCGGTCCGCCAAATTGTGAACAGAAGCATCAGGTATCCATAAGATCTGCAGATCCCCGATAGGGAGAAACAGTTCAAGATTTACCATCCAGATCGGAATCCGCGACTCGTCGAACTCATCGAGTATAAATCTACTAAAATCCTGAGGGTTGACGACGTCCAGCAGCTTCAACCCGTCGGCCTGGCCCCACACAACCTGTTGCTTACCAAGACGCAGATTCGCATGATCAAAGCGGACATCCAGGTAGAGTTCACGCAGCTCCAATTCAAATGCAGAACCAGCATACAATCGCTTTGATCCAGCAGACGTCGTAGATTGCTCCGAGTGATCAGGAACTAGCTGATTGGAGCCATAAACCCGGACACGAAAAATTGAAGTTATCGCAGTGTTCATCGACGAGTCCCCGCTCAGCTCAATTCGCGCAGAGAGATTACCAGCAGGAGAAACCGATCCGGTCCAGACCTGTTCGGCGTCGACCAACAGCGTTTTCTCTAGCGCGTGTGCCGAGAAACCGATACTCAGCATTGCCACAATTACAGCAATGCGCATTACAGGCCCCGCTGCATCTGTCGGGTTTCGAACCAAACGTCTTTAACTTCTGCCTCATAATCTATCTCGGAGAACGTGAACCTCGTCTTGTGACCCGTTTTGTGATTTTCAGCATAGAGTTCGTGGCTGGTCCAAATAGCATCTATCAGTCGAATGTCATTGACCTCAATGGTCTTCAATGCGTTACCTTTGATATCCCAGAACTCCGTTTTTCTTGCCATCCAAATCTTCGGATCAACCCGAATCAATACACGGCCATAGCCCAACTGCCGCGCAACTTGTTCAGATACCGGCGTTCCCTCAATAACAATACACTCGGTCCCAGCAACTATCTCTGTGCCGAGCCGCTTATATGCGTAGTCAGAAAGACTCGGTTTATTTTCGTTCTTGATATCTTCATAGCTAAAGTCAGTGCCGAGAAAGTAGTCGCCCCGGTCTGACGCGGAGATGCGGCGGATTTTTCTGGCAGCGGGAAGATACAACCACTGATCATCGTCTTTTTCACTTTCAGCATAATCATAGGTCAGAAACGCGGTGTCTTTGACGTTGGCAGGCGAAAGGTAAAACAGTACCGTACGCTTATTGTCACCAAAGTATTTCCTGAATCCACGCGTAGTTCTGGTTCGCGTTTTACCGCGTCTATCGGTTAATTCCATCGAAAGAGTGCGGGTCACCTGCAAGCCATCATCTCTTGCGGCAACCCGCTCCATGGCCTGACGGGCCGATATTTTTTCTGCGTGTATCGGAAAGGCAAAGCTCATCAAGCCAATCGCGGCAACAATGAGTATTCCGGCGATAGTGCTACCGCTCGTGGCTATGGCACCCGATTCTGCGTAGATAAACCTCGGTTTTATCAACAGTATGATGGCCGGCAGAAACGTCAAGCTGAACAAGAACGCCGTGCTGACTGACAGCGCTACGATGGCCCCGAATCGCATTAACGGGACCACATCCGAAATCATCAGCACGCCAAAGCCACATGATATTGCCAAAAGGTTAAAGAACAGGGCGCGACCGGTTGACGGAAATAGTTTCAACATTGCCTCGTCACTGGCATCGCCATTGGCGTACAGGATACGTATTCGGTCGATAGTATGGATTGCGAAATCAACGCCGAGACCAATCGCTACAGATGCGAACATAGAGGTGCCAATTCCAATGTCGATATCCAATAGCGCCATAGTCGCATAAACAAACAAGATAGAAATCGCCACGGGCGCCAGCGAGATTAGCCCCGCCGACACTGACCTAAATACGACGGCAGCCATTAAGAACACCAAACCTAGTGAAACCAAAACACTCCTGAAGTGGCCTTTGCCAACCCCATCCACCCATTCATAAGTGATCATCGCGCGACCACTCAGAGTCGCAGTTAGTCCCGGCTCGTTAAACTCTCGGGCTATGTATTCATTGAGTTCTTTGACCAGAGGTTTCAATTCCTGGTAACTGGCACTTTGCAAATTAACGCGCACATTCGCGCGCTGGTAGTCATAGTCAATTTCTTCTTCGAAGTCGGTAGGGTCACCGGAGGTCGAGTAGAGCAAGAATAACTGTGCGTTCAGCACTGCATCGTCTACCAGTCTGTATTCGTCTGGATTACCCTCATTAAGTGAACGGTTCATTTGCTTCAGATAATCGACGACCGAAGTGGTGCCACCCACAATCGAATGCTTCTCGATTTCTAACTGAAATTTTTCGATCTTTCTCAAATATTCTGGTCGAAACAATGCTTCCGGCGAATCCGTTTCAATGACAATATCGAACACACTGGTGCCATCAAAATGATCATTAATCATCTTGTTGGCGATAAAGACGGGTTCCTTTTCGTTGAACACCTCGATACGGCGATCATTTACTTCAACTTTCGATGCTCCAAAAAGGCCGGCACCGACAAAGACGAGACCTATGGCGACAACCGTTTTCGGGCGAAGAACGACACAGCCTCCGAGTTGAGTCATGAGATTGACTGCAATGTCGCTGTTATCACGTTTGATGTCCGCGGTATCCGGATTAATTTTCAGGAAACTCATAGCCGCAGGCAGTATGGTCATTGAGTAAAGCCACGCGACCCCTACCCCGAGCGCAGTGAACAGTCCGAGATACTGCATGGGTGGCTGCACCGAAGATATATAAAGGCCCAAAAAACCAGCGATCGTGGTCAATGTCGTTAAAGTGATTGGCCGCCACATTTCAGCCATAGCGACTAATACAGCGTCATGATTATGTATATTCGGCCTATGCTCGATAGCGTCGTAATACGCTGAGAAGATATGAATAGAATCCGCGACTGCGATCCCAATAAGCACAACTGGCATTGCGTTAGTAATGACAAAAAATGACACGCCACTCGCCACCATCAAACCAACGGTACCCAATACCGTAGCGGCGACAATGAAGTTCGGTAAAATCGAAGCGGCAACGGTGCGGAAGGCGAGGAACAGAATCACGGTAATAATTAGTCCGGCAATAGGATTGAGTCGCTGCGCATCCGAATCAATATACATCCCCATAAAACCCGTTACGGATGCCTCACCGGCGACATGCAGGGTGATTCCTTCGGGTAGTTTGGTTTTGTTCACCAACTCCATAACGTCAAGATAAGTCTGCTCTGCAGCGGACTCGTTCAATACTTCGGCTACGATAAGCGTCGCACTGCCATCTCTCGCGACGAGACTGCCGAGATATAGCGGAAAGTCTTGAACCTTCAGCCATATAGCCTCAGCCGAAGCCGCATCGTCAGGGTAGTCTTCGAAGAAGGAATCAACCCTCATGCCATCGCTTGTACCCTCGATATTGTTTTCCGTGGCAATGCTGACGACCCTTTCCGGGTCAATATTTGTTAGATCCTGTACTTGGAACGAAAGCGCCTCTACCAATTGCATAGCCTCTGGCGTAAAAACACCATGCTCACCCTCCTGGAAGACCCCGATAATAATAGGATCAGCCAAACCAAAAATTTCCTTTACCTGCTCTCGATAAACGCGAGCTGGATTGTCAGCCGGGATGAAGGCATCCGAACTCGTATCACGAGTCAGGCCTGGTAAAAAACTCGCGGCAGCGAGCACAGCCGCAAGCCCGATGGCCAACACCGGCAAACGAAAGCGAATGATGTGTTTAAAGAATTGAATCGTCACGATATTTTTCCTATTCCATTATATGAGTGTATATACACGTAGATGGCAAATAAAATGTGGGGATTAAATTTGATCGACAGCCTCCAGGTTTCTTACCCGCGCCTTGAGCTCTTCGATTTCAATGCGCTGAATCTCTTGAAGCTCAAGATGCGGATTTTGTGTACTTAACTCGATGACTTCGGCCCAGCGTTGTAGTTTTTTCCAAAAATTTGATGTATTCATCGCCTTGTCCTGAATGATGATTACCCGATTTAAGTGTATATACACCTATAATCACATGCTACGAACACAGGATCAACTAGTATTAGAGAATAGCCGTTATGTCAGGGATTGATGTAATCAGGAAACCTGATTTCTCAGGCTCAATAGAGTGGACTCGAGGGCCGACCAATTTTTTTCGCCGAAAGTTGTAATGATTCTTTTCTGCGCCTTGCGCCAATATTTGGTTGCTTCGCGAAATTGCGCCTTACCCTCGGCGGTCAAACTCACATCCCTGGCACGGGCATCTGTTGATGATTTCGTCACACGCACGAGCCCTCGCTTTTCGAGCGGCTTGAGGTTTCTACTGAGCGTAGTTCGATCCATATAAAGGCTATCCGCCAACTCAGTAAGCTGAATAACACCAAAATAACTAAGATATCCGAGAATAGAAAATTGAGAACGTAGAATACCGCTCGGACGCATCTCTTCGCTATAAACTTTCGTAATAGCACGCGCCGTCTGGTGCAGACTATTGCTCACGCAATGGCTGGGCTGAATGTAGTCGGTCATGCAAAATTCTCAAATGGCGGGCTCAAATAATAGCTGCATATACACCTATTAAGCAAATTTTTGCACCACCCAGAAATTATGCAGGTTTTCTACCTGACTGTAATTGGTTAAGAAACAGAGAGTCCTTTGAGGCTCATATTGCACACTCGAAGCATCAAGAACCACACACGTTACCCGTGAAGCATCTGATGTAGGCCAGTGAATAATGATATCCCTGTGATAACTCACCTGTGCGTGCCACCCTAATGTGTGTATCACCCAGTAGGATTTTTCTTATTTTAATACGATTTACGTAGCTCGTAATGAAAACAACCGTGGATTCCCCGGCAATGAATAGATGAAAACACAATCGGCGACTAAACCAAAAAACCCACACTTGGCGGCGCTAACTATAGCTGCTGACGAGCCTCCCGATGCTGTTCGGCATAGTAAAGCCTAGAAATTTTTCGACGATATACGTGGTGCTCGTTAAATCCTGCCTACCCATAGCGGCCCATTATTCGAACGGCCTTCCAGATGAATAATGCGAGCCATTGGCCTAGAAAACTTCCAACACGAGAACTTTCGCGAACGCTAATCTGCGATATCATCAAAAGAAACTAAATGCTCAAGCAGGTGTTCCAAAAACAATTCCTGCACCTCAATGAATGGGCTATGGCCAACACCCTCAAGCACGACCTCTTTGTATTTGCCGCCTTTGTCCTGATATCGATCTAACAAAAACCGCATTTGATCAACCATGGGTTGTGGGGGGTAACGCTCAGAACCGGGCCAATCGGGAATCAGACCAGCTTCGCCGAGAACGCCAATATCGGATGCTGACCGATTAGAGATGATCGCGTCCTTATCACCACGGACCCAAAGCACCGGTGGTTTATTATCAATATCAACAAGCTCCGCCACAACGAAATATTTAGGACTAATGGCATTGATCGGCCCAAAATCTCCTGGCGCCGCAAAGGGCCAGTTATCAGAGGGTCGCCCGTCACCGGGATATTGTTGGTCTCCCATGGACTGCTTGAGTGAACCGTTTAGAAGATCATCTTCTCTTTCAAGATGAGTTAGATCATGAAAATAGGTTCCATAGATAACATTCAGCGGCGACGCCGGATTTGAACGCCCCCGGTCACGAGCCTGGACTCGTTCGATGAATTCAGTGCCGACCATGCCACCCCCGGACCCTGCATAGTCGGCGTGGCAGCACGCCCCTTCAACATCTCTTGTGCCACCATACCCAAAAGGACTAACCGGTGCAGCGAGCGTCATTGACTGGACAACTTCGGGGTAGTCTATGGCTAATTGCATTGCTGCAGCCGCACCGATCGACCACGCGACGAAATGCGCTTTCTCTATGGCAAGTGCTTCTAGCAGACTCGCTAGATCATCGGACCAATCTCTGGCGCCACGCGTCGCATCGATCAGCGCCGGTTCGGTATCACCATAACCACGCAGGTCCACCGCTATGCACCGATAAACCGAAGGCATCTCCAGCATAAGCTCTTCGAAATAGCAGCTGCTGGAGAAATTGCCGTGGATGAATACAACCGGTATTCCATCGGGCGCACCTGACTGGATGACATGTTGTTTCAGACGCGCGGTTTTGACCTCGCGAGCTTTGATGCCATCGAGATGACGAGTTTCCATTTGGCCGGCCTAAAATTTGTACTTAACGGCAAGGCTATATGTGCGCGGTGGATTGTAATAACCCAACTGCACTCCGGGGAACGCGGTCAAATCGAAAGCATGCGTTCGATACTCCTTGTCCCCAAGGTTTTTGCCACCAAGGATCATCTGCCAATGCTCGTCTACTGAATCGAGGATAACTGCAGCGTTGAATACCGTATAACCTTCCTGAGCTAGGTTCTCG
>JBLIIB010000101.1:0-12330 GCA_047634795.1 Candidatus Azotimanducaceae bacterium
AGTCCAACCGTTTGCGCACCACAGGGGTTGTCGCGAGTAATTCATCTGCTTGG
Organism: Candidatus Azotimanducaceae bacterium; assembly: GCA_047634795.1. Lineage (GTDB taxonomy): Bacteria > Pseudomonadota > Gammaproteobacteria > Pseudomonadales > Azotimanducaceae > UBA9659. Next base: position 54 of record JBLIIB010000101.1, read on the forward strand.
GCTATATCAAATTCCACGTTTTATTCTCCAAGGGAGTTCTGCTTAAATGGCTATTCAGGTCGGGCCGCGCAGGTCGGGCCGCGCAGGTCGGGCCGCGCAGGTCGGGCCGCGCGAAAATAGACTTTAATCAGAGGTTCCCTCACTAAAGTTGATTCAGCAATGCTGTATTTGCCCGCATTTACACCCAGCACAAACTGTTTTTCTAATTGAGGCCTATTAGAGAGACCCTAGATTAAAATTTACCGCATCAAGCCGGGGATCAGGCGAAACACCTCGACGTTACTTCCCAACCCGACATGGCTGCTGATCACCTCAAAATGCTCAACATCGTCTGTGACATCATCAATACAGGCTTTCCATGCGACGACGCCGTCACTGCGACTATAGATCGCACGCACCGGGACATTGATAGGCTTATGATTTCTAGTCTCTGCAAAAGCAGCCATTTGTTCCCGTGTCATTCCGGTTTCTTGTTGAACCCAGCGCCCGATCGCGGAAGCGCCAACACCGCCTTTAACCGGCGACCCAATGGTGATCACTCGCTCAATCAGTTCTGGATAATCTCGCGCCAATTCGCGGGCAAGAATACCTCCGCGACTCCAGCCGACAAGACGCGCCTTCTGGCCGGACGCATCAACAAGACTCTCAACGCCTTGCCGTAAAGCTGGCAACAATTGCATCAGCGGTAAACGATTAATACCCAGACCCCACGGCTTAGCGTCATAGCCAATTTGAGTAAGAAAATGACGCAGCATCCGGGTGGACCGATCATCCGCCATAAAGCCGGGCAGCACGACAACAGGCTCACCCATCCCTTTCTTGGCGTGCATTCGAAGCAGCGGCATTGTCAGCAGAAGAGCGCCAGCTTCCCCTATCACTCTGCCCTCAAGCAGCGTGAGTCCGAGATGGGGTGGTTTTATTTCAGCCAATATTCGCTCCTTTACTCACGGGACCGTCTACTCGACACTAGTGGGCGACGTGAATAGATGACACCACTATCTGCCATATTTTTAGCGCTATTCTTGACACGGTTCATGACACTATAAGGGGATGGAAACTTGACCAGACGGGCTCGTCCCGGTGAGTGGATGAGGTTGAGAGGACAGCAGCGAGCATTGCACAGTCCGCGGAACCTTGTAAAGATCGCAAGGTAAAGTCAAGACGGTAAACATGGTACGGTAAACACGTGCTCGGTAAACACGTATTGGTAAAAACGGCCCATGCAAAATCAAGGCAGCAAAGTTGTTGACTTGAATCTATCAGCCACTGCGTCGATACTCTGGGAACGGAGGGTTTTCGCACCACATCCGCATAGATTAACTTGAACAGGCGCAGCATAGTCACAATGACATTAAAATTGGAATTCAGGACAAAATTTGCCGAACTCGCAACGCTACCGGATGAGGCGCTACCTCTGGATGAAGCGGCTCTTCTCATTGCGGCAGAAACCGGTGAACCCTTTGATGTTAGCGATTATTTAAGGAAGCTCGATGTCCTCGCCAACCAGTTTAACAGCGACGGTCGGTACAACACCGATCTGGGGATTCCTGTCGCAGGCCTGATCGATTACATTCACAATGATCTGAGATTCTCAGGCAATGTCTCCGACTACTACGACCCGTCAAACAGCTATCTAAATCGTGTAATCGATTTCAAATCCGGCATACCGATTAGCCTTGCATTAGTCCATATGGCGATTGGTAGTCGGCTAGGGATTTCCGTTGTTGGAATATCATTTCCAGGGCACTTTCTTGTTCGATACGGAGGAAGCTCCGGCACTATCGTTGATCCTTTCTCTGGGCGAGAATTGAGCAAGGCGGATTGCCAGACCCTGCTCCGTCAAATAGCTGGATCGCGAGCAAACCTCAAAGACGAATACTTTGATGTGGCCAGCTCGCGAGATATTCTGATTCGCATGCTCGACAATCTAAAACAGATCTTCTGGCGGAAAAAAGCCTGGGATGAAAGCAAAGCGTGCATCGATCGACAACTCCTGCTGCTACCCGAACGCGAAGAATTCAATATACAACTCGGAGCAGTCTACGAAATGCAGGGCAATGTTCTGCTCGCAGAACAGACCTACTCCCGCGTTCTAACGTTGACGACCGACGATGCGCTTAAAGAGCTTGCGTCTAAGCGTCTGCTGGCGATGGACACAACAACAAAAACCGTGCACTAGTCACCATTAACGCCAAGCACAGGCGCTATGTGCCGGCCCCCTAGGTGCCAGAATTATGTGCCGGACTGCAGCAATTCCAATGCTGCAGCTGCCCGCCGGCTCACACCCTCTTTCTGCTTTTCAAGATCAACATCTCGATCTTCTCCCATCGCACCAACGAGATAGCGTTTGTAGACGCCTTGTCCAATCGCCGCAAGCCGCCAGTGAGAAAACGCGCGGTAGTAGTTAATATTCGAAAGATCCCGACCCGTCTTGCTGGCATAAAGCTCTGTGAAAGTGTCTCGGGAAATAAACCCACCGACCGAGGTTGGCGCCTGATCACCCTCACCGGGTTCTGCTACGTCGTCTAGTGTCATCCAATTATTGAGCACGTACCCGACATCCGCCAATGGGTCTCCCAGCGTGCAGAGTTCCCAGTCAAGAATCGCTTTTACGCGACCATTCGTCACGATCATATTTCCCAAGCGGAAGTCCCCATGAACAATAGTGGCACCAATTTGCGCAGGCATCCGTTCAGTCAACAATCTACAGCTCTCTTCCATCTCTGGAATCTCATGGGTTTTCGACGCTTCCCATTGCGTTGTCCATCGCTTGATTTGTCGAGCCAGATACGCCTCTTTGCGGCCAAGATCACCCAGCCCCACTTCGTCAGGATTGATAGCGTGCAGCGTGGTAAGAATGTCCACAACATCACGGCCTATACTGTCACGGTCGGCTTCGCTGAGTTGCGCGCTAACGGTCGAATCGTTGAGCACCAGGCCGTCAATAAACTCCATGACATAAAAATCGGCTTCATTGACCGATTTATCTTTGCAAAGCCCGTAGTTCACTGGAACAGGCACATCTGACGCCTTGAGCGCATCGATGATTTTGTGCTCACGCCCCATATCATGGGCAGATTCAAGCACATGACCAAGCGGCGGGCGCCTGAGCACATAGGCTCGCCCTTCGCTATCGTCACATCGAAAAGTCAGATTCGAGTGACCTCCGGCAATGAGTGAAAAATTAACCGGCAATGTTAATGCCGTGATATTTGAAGAGAGCCACTTTGTGACTCGATCATCATTAATTCCTGCTACCACTATGCTTGCCCTCCCGGCGTCGCATCTTTCAAATCGTTATCACTGAATACGTGAAAGATAATATCCATTCCATCAACCAATGGCCCTACCTATATTGGGTCACCCATTTTTCACCTACAGAAAAAAGCGGGAACTGAGAATCGGGAACATGAGTGATCACGCCGTTATGTCGAGCCGGATTTCAATAAAACTCAAGATGTCCTTAACGCCCGGCTTCCAAACGGCCACGGTTAATGGGTCATCAATCATGATCCCACCAAAGTGCATCGGACTCATCGGCGTTTCCGCGTAGAAAAAAGAAACATCCTGACCGGTCATTTATTCCCTGAAGTATTTCCTGAACTCATTATTTTGGTTTTTTTGTCAGGCCACTTTTTTTTCGCCTACTTTTGCCAGCTAGCGCTAGCCTACCAACATTCGTTTCTCTTGTAACGAATGGCGCCGATTCCTGGCGACGGGCGCACAATACTGGCCTTAACAACCCCCGCGATGCGAGAATCCCTCGGTCATCACACATCAAAAAGAAGAGAGACTCGACATGAAAACACTTCGATGCCATTTGATCAGCGAGGATATCAACACACTCTCTTTAGATGAAGTATCCACGTCCCCGCCAGCATCAGGCGAAGTGCAGATCAAAATGATGGCCTGTGCGGTGAACTTCCCGGACATTCTCATGGTCCAGAACAAGTACCAGTTCAAACCACCGCTACCTTTTGCGCCGGGTGGCGAACTTGCGGGCGAGGTCATTGCTATCGGCCAAGATGTAAAACAGTTCAAACCCGGTGACCGGGTCGTTGCCGGCACAAGATATGGTGGTTTCGCAGAAATCATTAACGTCGATCTAGAGCGTGTCAAACCTATTCCTCCCGGGGTTAGTTTCGCCAAGGCTGCCGCCTACAACACGGCATACCTCACCGCCTATGTGGCCTTAAAAGTGCGCGGTCATCTGATGAAGGGCGAGACCCTGCTCGTGCACGGTGCCACCGGCGGCGTTGGTATGGCGGCAGTTGATTTGGGCCGGCACTATGGCGCGCATGTGATCGCAACCGGGGGGACTGACGAAAAGCTTAAACAGGTTAAAGCTCGAGGGGCGAATCACGTGATCAATTACACCCTGCCAAATGGCGAGCTCGGTGGCTTCAAAGACACGGTCAAGGCGCTGACCGACGGGCGCGGTGCCGATGTAATCTTTGACCCCGTGGGCGGCAGCGTATTTGATGAGAGTATGCGTTGTGTTAATTGGAATGGTCGGATTCTTACCATTGGTTTTACTTCTGGCGTATGGCCCAAGGCGGCGGTGAACCACATTCTCATCAAACAGATCAGCGTCATCGGAGTACGCGCAGGAGAGATCGGTCGACGAGACCCGGAGCTAGGCCAGCGAAACCAAACCGCGATCTATGATCTTTTGCGCGAGGGTCACATAGATCCACACATCTGTGCGCATTTCCCTTTAGAGGACGCGGTTCAGGCGATGAACATGCTGGTTAATCGCGAAGTGGTGGGTAAAGTCGTTGTGACGGCCAACGGCTATACGCCGGATTAACCCATACATTGGAATAAGACAAAGTCCGGATTAAACTAAAATCGGAAACGCGGCTAATCTTCACCCGCGAATGCAACGCCATCGCGCAACAGCGCCTCAATGTCTGCTTCGCTAAAACCGTGATTAAGCAAAACGTCGCGCGTATGTTCACCCAGCGCAGGGGGATCCCCGGCTTCACGAGTAGGCGCCCCTGAAACTCGTATGGGGTTGGCAATTGTCCATTGAAAATCAGGATGATCAGACGCTGTTCGAGTGACCACACCATTTTCGATCAGATGCGCGTCATGGACAACATCAGTCAGCCCTTCCACAACACCGAACGTAAGCTGGTATTCGTCAAGGGCCGTGCCGACTTCCGAAAGCGGCATGCTACCAATCGCCCCGCCCAAGAGAGATCGCAATTCATCCCGATTACGCATCAGTGTGCGCATGTCGCTAAAACGTTCGTCACCCACCCATGCTTCCTTCCCAAGCGCAGCCGCGAGTTCCGGCCACTCTTTAGGCGGGTTCGTCAGCACCAGAATGACAAAGTGATGATCACGCGTCTCGTATACAGAAGCGAATGGACTTCTCGTCCTGTCCTGTTGCATCTGCCCTAAATCGAATCCGGCGATCGCGCCCTGCAATCCCATGCCATTAGCCCAAGCGCCGTTCGCAATCAGCGAGGTCTCAACACATGAGCCTTCTCCGCTTTGTTCTCGCTTAAAGAGCGCCATCATGATCCCGGCAAATAGTGACATGGCCGTGGAATGATCACCCACGCCGCCCGCAGGAAACTCGGGATCAGCCCCCTTTCCTCGCGTGAGCTGCATGATGCCTGTTCGCGCGAACCAGGCGGTAGAGTCATATCCGCGACGGAATCGATCCGGACCTTCATTGCCGTAACCTGTGAGTTGCCCCAGTATGAGTTTCGGAAAGCGCGCGTGGAGACTGTCATAGGACAGCCCGTACTTTTCCAATTGGTCATCCCTGAAGTTGGTCACCAGAACATCGGCATCTTCCAGCAAGCGCATCAGGACCTTATTCCCCTCGGCCTCTCGAATATCCAGCGATATGCCCAACTTGTTCCGAGACGTCAATTGCCAGTTGTAGTCTGTTTTCCACTGTCCATGGAGGCGACGATAACCGTCACCACCCGGCGGCTCAATTTTGATCACATCTGCGCCAAAGTCGCCCATCAGGGTCGCCGCACCGGGTGCGGCCAGAAAGCTCGCCAGGTCAATGACCTTTAGCCCATCCAACAAATATTTCATTAGGAACTCCGGGTTTATTTGCAACCGATCAAAAGAATCCCTATCTTACCCAAACTTTAACCGCTCGGGGGAAGGCTGAATGTACGATCATTACAAGCAAGTGTGGACAGCACTAACAGCGGAAGGCGCGCCCTTTCAAGTGGAAGAACTTGAAGTCCGCGGTTCACCCATGCGGATCTACAAAAACGCACCCCCCTCGCTTCGCGAAGTCTGGCTCGCGTCTACCGCATTCGCGGAGCGCGAATATCTTGTTTATCTGGAAGAGCGCTGGACCTACCGGCACGCCCATGCCGAGGTTGCGTCGATTGCTAACTGGCTCGCAAACCAAGGCGTCGTGCCTGGGGACCGCGTCGCTATCGCCCAGCGAAACTATCCAGAGTGGATGCTCATCTACTGGGCATGCGTGTCCACAGGCATCACGGTCGTTGGCATCAATGCCTGGTGGGTTGAAGACGAATTAGCCTATGGTCTGAAGGATTCTGCACCCAAAGTCATGTTCTGCGATGCTGAGCGATTGGCGCGTTTTGAAGGGATCAAAGATGACCTCGCCGACATGACGGTCGTCGGTGTACGACTGGAGGAAGCGCAAGACAGTGTCATCGACTATTCCCATGTCATCAGCACCGGTGGCGAATTGCCCGCAGTTACGGTAAACCCCGACGACGACGCCTGCATTTTCTATACCTCTGGCACCACGGGGTATCCCAAGGGCGCTCAGCTCACCCATCGAGGTTGTGTACACAATATTATGAATCTGGCTTTTGCCAGTCAGCTCTCAAGCCTGACGACTTGCAGTATCAATGGCGTTGAGCCACCCGACCCCAATGAGGCGACGCCAGGCGCAGCACTGGTCACAACGCCGTTGTTTCACGTGACCGCGAACAACTGCGTTGCTCACGGCACGACACTCGCCGGCGGGAAATTGGTTCATATGTACCGCTGGGACGCACTTGAGGCATTAAAACTCATTCAAAAAGAACGCATCACCAGTATGACTGGCGTCCCTGTCATGTCACGGGAACTCATCACGCATCCTGCTTTTGACCAACACGATACCTCCACCCTGATCTCGCTGGGCGGCGGCGGTGCGCAATTACAGCCAGACCTTGTGGGAAAAATCGACTCAGCCGTCGCAACCGCGAAACCGAGCACGGGTTACGGTATGACCGAAACCTCCGGCATCATCACCTCGATTTCCGGCGAGTTTTTCCTCGACAAACCTGCCAGTTGTGGACCACCCATGCCAGTATTCGAAGCCAAAGTAGTAGACGCCAACGGCAACGCTTTACCGCAGGGTGGTGCGGGTGAACTCTGGGTCAGGGGCGCGACGGTGATCAAAGGCTATATCAATCGTGCTGAAGCAACAGCAGAAGCCATCACCGATGGCTGGATACACACAGGAGATGTCGCTAGGATTGACGAGGATGGATTCATCTTCATCGTCGATAGGGTCAAGGACATGGTGCTGCGCGGAGGAGAGAATATCTACTGCTCTGAAGTTGAGGCAACACTCCATCACATAGAAGAGATCGCAGAATGTTCGGTCTTTGGCGTGCCCGACGATCGACTGGGCGAGGAAGTGGGGGTATCCATCTTTGTGAAACCAGGCACCACCACCTCGGCGGAGGCCATCAGAGAATATTGCCTGATACACATGGCTAAACACAAAGTACCGCGCTTCATCTGGTTCAGCCAGGAACCACTGCCGCGGAACGCCAGCGGTAAATTCCTGAAACGAGAACTCCGAGACACGCTGGATATTGCAAAAGCGATCTAGCGCGATATTCCGGCGCTCATGTGTTTTTGTCGTCGCGCGAGGCCCCCGAGTTCAGGGCGGTAGCCGGAATCACTCACTTAATTAACGAGAAACGGTTCTGAGAATCTTCGCGTCGTTCCCTCTATGCCTCCGTCGTTCCCTCTATGCCTGCCTCGTTCCCTCTAAGGTTTAGGTAACCCAAGATGTTGGGTGCCGAATTTTTGAGACACTCGTGTGACACGCCGGGAAAACTGGGTTCTTGGCACCAGATGGTTTTTACCATTGCCAATCAAATCATTACGTCCCATTTTTCGCAGTGCTTCCCTTAACATCGGCCAATTGTCTGGATCATGGTAGCGCAGGAATGCCTTGTGCAATCTGCGTTGTTTGGCCTTATTGATGACATTAACGGCCTCGCTGCCACGCGCGACTTTACGCAGCGGATTTTTGCCAGAGTGGTACATGGCGGTAGCGGTGGCCATGGGCGATGGGTAAAAAGTTTGCACCTGGTCGGCCCTAAAACCATTGTCTTTGAGCCATCGGGCCAGGTTCAGCATGTCTTCATCTGATGTACCGGGATGGCCTGCAATGAAGTAAGGAATCAGGTACTGCTTTTTGCCCGCCTCTGCCGAATACTTTTCAAATAGGCGCTTGAATTCATCATAGGTCCCTATGCCCGGTTTCATCATCTTGTCCAGAGGACCCTCTTCAGTGTGTTCCGGCGCAATTTTCAGGTATCCACCCACATGCTCCGTGACCAGTTCCTTCACGTACTCCGGCGTTTCCACTGCAAGGTCATAGCGCACGCCCGAGGCGATCAACACTTTTTTCACCCCATCAATGCTCCTTGCCTTACGGTAAAGGGAGATCAGCGGTGTCTGGTCAGTGTTGAGGTTTTTACAAATGCTCGGATAGACACAAGACGGTCGCTTACAGCTCGCCTCGATCTTGGGATCTTTGCAATTGAGTCGCCACATATTGGCAGTTGGGCCACCAAGGTCGGAGATAACGCCGGTGAAAGCCGGCGACTTATCACGAATCTCCTCAATCTCATTGAGAATGGAAGCTTCCGATCGGCTCTGGATGATTCGACCTTCGTGCTCAGTGATAGAACAAAAAGTACAGCCACCAAAGCAACCCCGCATGATATTCACAGAGTGCCTAATCATTTCATAGGCAGGGATTTGTGCATCGCCATAATCCGGATGCGGTACGCGTTGATAAGGTCTCTCAAAGACCCAGTCCAATTCAGGCGTTGTCAGGGGGATCGGTGGAGGGTTCAACCAGACCAATTTGTCGCCATGGCGCTGAGCGAGTGCGCGCGCATTACCGGGATTGGTTTCGCGGTGCAGGATCCGAGAGGCATGGGCGTAGAGTGCTTTGTCTTCAACCACATCTTCATACGCCGGCATTTCAATGTACGACGGCGCATCTTCCATCATCAGGCGAACATCATCGGTAATCTTTTCGTCAGGCAAATGCGTCTCATCGATTCTTTGCCACCGGCCTGGCGGGGTGTCGGTGATGAACGCTGTGCCACGAATATTTACAATCTTGTCAATGGATTCCCCACCGGCAAGGCGATGCGTCACTTCCACAATAGCTCGCTCCGCATTACCGTAAAGCAACATATCGGCATGCGAATCGAGCAGGACGGATCGTCGGACTTTTTCGCTCCAATAGTCGAAATGGGCAATACGGCGAAGGCTGGCCTCAATGCTGCCGATGACAATTGGGACATCGCCAAAGGCTTCTTGGCAACGGTTCGAGTAAACAATCACTGACCGATCGGGGCGTTTCCCGCCGATATTGCCTGGCGTGTAGGCATCATCATGGCGGATTTTCTTGTCCGCGGTATATCGATTGATCATCGAATCCATGTTGCCGGCAGAGACGCCAAAATAGAGGTTAGGCCGCCCAAGCGCTCTGAAATCTTCCACTGAATGCCAGTTTGGCTGGTCGATAATACCGACTCTGAAGCCCTGTGCCTCGAGCACTCTACCGATGACAGCCATGCCGAAACTGGGGTGATCCACATAGGCATCGCCCGTGACAATAATGACATCACAGCTATCCCACCCCAGCGCATCCATTTCTGCCCTAGATCGGGGTAGAAACGGTGCAACACCGAAGCATTCAGCCCAATAGGGGCGATAGTCGGTAATTTCGATGGTGGGTTGGAATTTCATTGCTTAGAGCCTTCTGTTGGCCAAATCAGGACGATGCTGGCTGCCGCATTGTACCCGTCAAACATCTTTTTTGTCTGCCAATGTGTGTTATACACTGCTAAAGACTTTATTTTTTGCTCGAACCACAATAGTCCGGTATTCTTGCGCCTCGTATTTCCCGGTCGTTCGACATCATTCCGGGCTTTCTACTGAACAGGATTAAGGGCAAATTTTGAATCTGAACAATAAAAAACTGGCCACTTGGCTCGAATCTATAAGAGCGCTGTGCCTGCCCGATAACGTCGTTATTTGTGACGGTAGCGAGGCTGAATATAACCGGATGTGGGATCTGCTGCTCGAAGCGGGTGTCGCCAAGAAACTGAACCCGGAACTCCGCCCTAACAGCTATCTTGTGAGGTCCGACCCCGCTGATGTCGCCAGAGTGGAAGGCCGAACCTATATCTGTTCTGACGAGGAACACGACGCCGGCCCCAACAACAATTGGATCGAGCCCGCGGAGATGAGAGAAACGCTGAGCGGCCTCTTCGAGGGCTGCATGCGCGGTCGAACAATGTACGTCATCCCTTTTTCAATGGGCCCTATCGGCTCACCCATTGCTCATATTGGCGTCGAAATTTCTGACTCACCCTATGTCGTAACGAGCATGCATATCATGACCAGAGTTGGGCAGGCTGTCCTAGACGAACTGGGGTCCGACGGCGAATTTGTTCCCTGCGTTCACTCGGTCGGCGTACCGCTTGAATCGGAAACACAAGACGCGCCCTGGCCCTGCAACCCTGAAAAACTCCACATTGCACACTTTCCTAGCACCCGCGAAATTTGGTCGTTTGGGTCAGGCTACGGCGGCAACGCACTACTCGGCAAGAAGTGTTTTGCTTTAAGAATTGCATCAGCCATGGCCCGCGATGAGGGCTGGTTGGCAGAACATATGCTGATCCTCAAGTTGACCAATCCAGAAGGCATCTCGCACTATATCGCAGGCGCTTTCCCCAGTGCCTGCGGTAAAACCAACCTCGCCATGCTGGTACCCACGATTCCCGGCTGGAAGGTCGAAACAGTGGGAGACGATATTTGCTGGATGAAATTTGGCGACGACGGGCAGCTTTACGCCATCAACCCGGAAGCGGGCTTCTTTGGCGTAGCCCCGGGCACAGGTATGGATTCCAATCCCAATGCTATGGAAAGCCTTACAGGCAATTGTATTTTCACGAACGTCGCAGAAACCGATAATGGAGACATCTGGTGGGAAGGCATGGGTGATGCCCCGGCACACCTGGTTGACTGGCGCGGAAACGATTGGACACCCGAGTCTCCTAAACCTGCTGCACATCCCAATGCGCGATTTACGGTCGCAGCCGATCAATGCCCCGCTATCGCGGACGAATGGGAAGCCCTTGAAGGCGTACCGATTAGCGCTATTTTGTTCGGCGGACGACGAGCCTCTGTCGTACCGCTGGTGAATGAAGCAAGAGACTGGCAGCAGGGAACTTTCTTTGGCTCAATTATCGCTTCAGAAAAGACCGCAGCCGCTGCAGGCACGATTGGCGAACTCAGACGTGACCCCATGGCCATGCTCCCCTTCTGTGGATACAACATGGCCGATTACTGGGGTCATTGGATCAACACCGGCAAGCAGCCTGGCGTCAATTTACCAAAGATCTACTACGTTAATTGGTTCCGTAAAGACGACAACGGAAAGTTCATGTGGCCCGGCTTCGGTGAAAATTCCCGGGTGCTCAAATGGGTCTTTGAACGCTGCGAAGGTACTGCTGAAGCGGTAAACACCCCTATCGGTAATTTACCTAAGATTGACGCTCTATCGCTCGAAGGGCTTGACCTCAGCGAGGAGCAGGTTGAAGAGCTGCTGCGAGTAGAGGTTGACGGCTGGCTCGCTGAAATACCGTTAATCGAAGAATATTACGACAGCTACGGCGACCATGTTCCTCACGAGCTTCGCGAGGAACTTGCCGGCCTTAAACAGCGCCTTGAAGAAGCCAAGCAAGCTACCGCATGATCCAAAGCGTCCGGTGCTCCTTTTTGACGCCGGACCTCACGGGCACCAACAGGCGCTGTTTGAACCGCTGCCTCTCTATCAGATTCTCATCTCTGACAACGCTGATGGCGTTATCCTGAATGTATATCCGGGCTGAGAAACCGGGGGATAACAACCGAATCAAAAATCTGGCAATCTCACTCGTCTTTAATCACCGTACACAAAGCCCCATAGGAAGACTGCTCATGGCAAACAAGAACCCTTTTGTTTTTTCAA
>JBLIIB010000102.1:0-12292 GCA_047634795.1 Candidatus Azotimanducaceae bacterium
AAATTGAATTATCAAAAGCCATCAATATGTTGTGCCGACAACCCGCAGAACTCTATTCACTACATGACCGTGGCACGCTCGCTGAAGGACTAAAAGCAGATCTTAATGTGATTGATTTTGATGCATTGAAGCTTCATACGCCGCACATCGTCCACGATTTACCTGCGGGCGGTAAACGCTTCCTGCAAAATGCTGATGGAATCCAGCTCACCATCAAGGCTGGCGTCGTGATTTATGAAGACGGCAAAGCTACCGGCGCATTGCCGGGCAAACTCATCAGGGGGCAGCAGGCAGATCCGCGATCCGCCGCATAGCTTTTAACTAAAAGGGCCTGTAACTAAAAGGGCCTTTAACTAGAAGAGATTTCAATAATAGGGTTTTGATCAGACGACCTATACCGCCTGTTTCTTCACCGGCGGTACGTGGTCACTGAATACAAGAAATTCTCATCTGGCTGCGCCAGAATAGCTTTATAGGCTTCTGGCGAATAGTTAAGGCGCGGTCCCGCAGCACCCGCGCGAGGCTGCGGAACCAGCCCGCCTTGGTCTTCAAAGTCCACGGGTTGACGGTAGGACCGCAGTTCTTCCTCAGTGATACCCAGCAGATCAACAACATCCGGATCAACCCAGACCGCATTGTCGATAGATTCTTGCGAACATGAAAACGCCACGGTCATGTCTTCCAGGCCAGCTAAATAGATTGAACGGCGCATTCCGTGTTCAATCGGCCCGAGTACAGGAACACCCTTTAACCTGAGTCAATCGCGCATCGCAAGCAGTTCACCGTTGTTACTCACTGTCCGTGCAAGATGTTGCATCGTCCCTGGGGCACTGTTGGCGCCTGCATTACCGGAATGAGTTATACCGATGGTTGAATCGATCTTGGGGATCTCAGGGTTGTGAACAAACGCCACAGAGCTTTCATCATTCCCACGCAGAAAGGCGTGAAACGTGTTTCCCACGCCGTGCATCCTGTAGAGCGCTTGTAACTTCATCCCGAGCTTTTCGGTGAAAGATCCGACCTATGCCTTCATATCACCCGTACAAATCGCCAGATGGTGCAGGCCCTCCAGCCTTATTCGTTTTCGCATCTCCCCTTCTTTGCAATGACCGTAGCATCGAACTCTGAGCACTCGACGAAACTTTGCTACTATGTTTTGCTAGTATGATTGCCACTAATAAGACTTTTACTCATTAGAAAGACTGAGCAATGAGGGCCAACGTCATGTCAGACATCCGAACATTCAAACTGGATATTCCAGAATCGGAAATCGAAGAACTCAAAGATCGACTGAAGAGAGCACGCTGGCCAGACGGAGAAACCGTTAATGACTGGAATCAGGGCGTTCCACTTAAATTTCACAAAGAATTCTGCGAGTACTGGGCCAACGACTATGATTGGTACAAGACTCAGGAGCGCCTCAACAGATTCCCGCAATACAAGACACGCATAGATGACGTAGACATCCACTTTGTCCATGTGAAGAGCAGCCACAAGGATGCGCAGCCGCTTATCATGACTCACGGCTGGCCTGGATCGATTGTCGAATTTCACAAGGTCATTGATGCGCTGGTTGAACCTACCCAACATGGCGGGTCAGAAAAAGACGCTTTTCACATCGTATGCCCTTCCCTGCCGGGATACGGGTTTTCTGGAAAGCCTGCCTCTACCGGGTGGGGTGTTCCAAAAATAGCTTATGCTTGGGACCAACTCATGCAACGCCTCGGTTACGAAGGCTACTACGCACAGGGCGGCGATTGGGGCGCTGCTGTTACCACTGCGATTGGCATTCAAAATCTCGGTCATTGCGCAGCCATTCACGTCAACATGCCCAGCGCGGGCGCCACTAAAGCGGCCAAAGAAAACCCAACGGATGCCGACAAAGTTGCGCTGAAAGGCGCATCTTTCTATCAAGCGTGGGATTCCGGTTATTCGAAACAACAAAGTACGCGGCCGCAAACACTTGGCTACGGACTCTCGGATTCACCTATAGGGCAATCCGCCTGGATTTTGGAGAAGTTTTACCAGTGGATGGATTGCAACGGCCACCCAGAGAACGTTTTAACGCGCGATGAATTGATCGATAACATTATGTTTTACTGGCTCACCAATTCAGGCGCTTCGTCCGCAAGGCTTTATTGGGAAAGCTTCAACAAAGCGTTCAGCCGCGGCGACGACAATACCGTGCGTCTCCCGACTGGTGTCAGTAGCTATCCTAAAGAGATCGTCCGGACGCCGCGCTCATGGGCAGAGAAGAGATACACCAATATTCAATACTGGAACGAACTGGACAAAGGCGGTCATTTCGCCGCATTTGAACAACCAGACCTTTTCGTCGGTGAAATGAGGTTCTGGGCGGCTTCCTTAAGAAGCTGATCAAGCCCAGGGCAGCAAGATCTGACTCCGAATTTCAATTAACCGCATTCGAAACAATCAAAAAAGGCAAGATGATGAACCCATTTGATATTCCTGGCGATGACCAGACAATTCAAGAAGCCTTAACGCAAGTGAATCTACCGACACTGCTGATGGTGCTGGTCCAGTTCTGCGAAGACGATCGCTGGTTAGCCGACCGCTACAAGCCAGAACCCATTCAAGTGCCTGCGGGTGGCCTTTTCCCAGACGATACGGGCAACTACACCGCGGAGGTCGCGGAAGAAATTCGAGAAGCTGGTTTCCACCTCATCAGAAACCTTCGTGAGAATGGCGGCACGCTGCCACCCGCACCAACGCAGGCGGCAATGCAGGAGATGATGTCGTTTTCTACTGCCGAGCCAATGGAACCCGAATTTGCACGTATGCTGTTGGAAGAAACAAACTTTGTTGATCGAGATCAGGACTGGCTTACCCCAATCAACGAAAACAACAAGACAAACCTCGATGACTTTAAAGTTATCGTTGTGGGCGCCGGAATGTCTGGTATCTGCACGGGGATCAAATTAGAAAAAGCCGGTATCGACTATACGATTTTGGAAAAGAACGATGCCGTTGGCGGCACCTGGTATGAAAACACCTATCCGGATTGTGGCGTTGATACCCCGAATCACTTTTATTCATTTTCTTTTGAACGCAATCCGGAGTGGTCAGGTTACTTCTCAAAACGTGACGAATTACATGCTTATTTCGAGAAGTGCACGGATCAGTTTGGGATCAGAGACCACATTCAGCTTAAGACAGAAGTCTCTGCGATGTCCTACAACAGCGACACTAAACTCTGGCAAGTAAACATAAACAAAAACGGCGTAGAAGAGACTCTGACTGCCAATATAGTCATCAGCGCCGTCGGACAACTCAATCGCCCCGCGGTGCCTGAAATTGAAGGATTGGACTCATTTAAAGGAGCCAGTTTCCACTCTGCACGCTGGGACCATGACGTACCCCTTGAAGGTAAACGAGTCGCTGTGATCGGAACTGGCTGCAGCGCGGTCCAATTGGTACCCAAGACCGCCGACAAAGCATCACACCTCACAGTGTTCCAACGCTCCCCTCACTGGATTTCACCCAACAAAGATTACTACCGAAGCGTTGAAGACGGACTGCGCTGGGCGCTCAAACATGTCCCCTTTTACGCAGAATTCCACCGTGCCAGAATGATTTTTGGATTCATGGATACCAGCTGGCCCGCCGTTTCAGCGGACGCTGATTTCCCGCACAAGGACCGTGCCATGAACGAAGCCAATGACATGCTGCGAGAATCACTCGTCGGCTACATCAGCGCACAGCTCGGCGAGCGCCAGGATTTGACGGACGTATGCACGCCCGACTATCCGGTTTTCGGAAAACGGCTCATCATCGACAACAACTGGTACCAGCACATGGCGCGGGAGGATGTCACCCTCACCGATTCATCTATTGTTAAATTCTTCGAAGACGGGATAGAAACCGCAGATGGCACACTGCATGAATTTGACGTGATTATTTTTGCGACGGGATTCAACACCAATCGATTCCTTTGGCCCATGGATGTCAAAGGGACCTCTGGCGAGACGTTAGAAGATCGTTGGGGAGACTATCCCCAGGCCTACAAAGGTATGCTAGTCCCGGACTACCCGAATCTTTTTTGCCTTTACGGTCCCAACACTAACATCGTCCATGGCGGCTCGATTATCTACAACACGGAATGCCAAGTGCATTACGTTATGCAGTGCATCGCGCTCATGTTATCGCAACGGGTTAAAACGCTTGAGATTCCAGAGTCAGAAACCACCCGTTATAACGAGGAAGTTCAGGAGATCAGTAAGAACCTCGCATGGGGACACCCCGGAGTAGAAAGCTGGTATAAAAATTCTGACGGCATGGTGGTGAACAATTCACCCTTCAGCAACCTTGAGTTTTGGCTTCGCACGCATGATGTCGAGCCAAACCGGTATGAGACCGAATCATAGGCTGAACTTTTTTTAGCACTTTGCTTTCGCTCTGGGATTCAGGTGTTCCCTGCAGCCCTATGCCTGCAGGGAACAAACCCTTTAGCACTAACATTCAGCACTTGAGTGAAAAGCTTAAGCTCAGTACCTAAATTTAACAAAGTTGGCTGAACGGCAAGCTAAGGGGTGGCTCCTCTCATGTTTTTGGGAATCAGTTCCTGATGGAACTCGAAAACGCCTGGGTAATCCGGATCAACCACAACACGAACCCAATGCACCTGATCTTCGCCGAACCCTTGAACCCGGGTGAAACTCTCAACCAGATGCTCGCCGTCGTAGAGTGGTTTATCGACCCTAAAGATATGCGTATCGCCTACCGCTAGTACAATAGGTCTTGAAAACAATTTCGCCTCTTCCAGCAAAGCCTCATGGAAACGCTCGTAATGTTTTCGCGGGGCAGCACACGCCGGGCACTCTGCACGCAACCATCCAGGATCACCGGTGAAGGGATAAATATCTGCGTGGGTCGCCAAAAATATCCCGCGCGCATTTTGATCCCGCGCTAAAGCAAAGGCATGACGCAGCCAGGCAATCGCAGCATCCTCAATCTCGGCATGAATATCCAGACCACCTTCGTTTCCGCTCAGTCCTACCAGATGAACCGTCGCAAAGATCACACGGTCTTGTTCCCAGTAGACGTTCTCGACGAAATCCGGGAATGCTTCCGTACTTGCCTGACTGACTATTTCCAAACCGGGCGGATCACTAAACATCACCTCTCGAAGTTTCGTGAGTCGCTCGCGGCGGTTCCAACTGCCCGCTGATTCTCTCGCACAGTCGAACCAGTCGTTATCTCCCGGTGTAAGAATAAACGGTTTGCTAAACCCACCGTGTGTCACAGCAAAAGCTTCAATCTTTTCGTCTGAACAACTAGAACTACCGTCTTTCAGATCGCCTACATGAACCACCCAGTCGATGCCGGCCGCTTCGTTGATTCGTTCAACCATCAGTGCATATTTTGGGAACGCATCGCGCGCATACGGGATATCGCCGATCAGTGCAAATTGTGTCGGCTGTACAGCACAACCACCCAGTAACAAGAGTAGAAAGAATATCTGCGTGGCCTTAATCATGACGCTTCACCTGACGTATTGTCCCCCATCAAAACTCCTCGTTCGATAAAACCTGATATTGCTGCATCGTCATATCCAATTTCAAATAAGACTTCCACATTATGTTGACCCAGTAACGGCGCGATCGCAGAGGAGCGAAGCTCACTATCGGAAAATCGGGCGCCAGGTCTGGGCTGTCGAATTTGTCCGAGCCCGGGATGCTCATATTGTCTAATCAGATCATTCGCTTTTATCTGCTCGTTCTCTAATATCTCAGGACGACTGAGTACCGGCGCACACGGCACGTCATTCGCATCGAGCCTGTCCAGCCATTCCTGCGTGGTTCGAGACCTAAGTACATCTCCCATGCCATCGATGCGCTCTTTTGCGTTCGAGATTCTACCCATAGGCGTACTGAAACGCTCATCTTCAAGCCAGCCTGGCTGCTCCAGCGCCGCGCACAATCCTTCCCATTCAATATCCGAAACCGCGCCACAGGTCATGTACCCGTCTTTCGTCTCAAAAATCAGATCTTGTGCGAGCTGTCCTCGTCGAACGTTCGCTTCCTGACCCACCATGGTGAGCCCGGCCAGCGCTTCCGGCCAGAGAAAAGAAATGGTTGCATCTACCATGGCCACTCGAATGTGCTGACCTGCCCCAGTACCTCTCTCGCGCGCTAACAGTCCGGCTGTAATCGCCTGCGCGGTGGTTAATGCGGAAACTTTATCAGGGATGATGGTCCTGACCATTTTGGGCCGCGCCCCAGCACTATCTGCCTGCACGTCAGGTAACCCAGTCAGGGCCTGAATGATGGGATCATACACTCGCTTGTGGGCATAAGGACCCGACTCGCCAAAGCCACTGACGGAGACGAAGAGCAGTGCAGGGTTATCCTTTTGTAACACTTCATATCCCAAACCCATTTTCTCAATCGCACCGGGCCGAAAGTTTTGGATAAAGACGTCAGCAGTTTTGACCATTTCCCTGACAATACTGATGCCGTCTGCTTTTTTCAGATCGATGCAGAGTGACCGCTTGCCACGATTTGCAGAAACAAACGTTGGGCTCAAACCATTTTTACCAAAACCCATCCGGCGAACAATATCACCGGTCGGTGCTTCCACCTTGATCACGTCAGCACCCTGGTCAGCCAATAGTACCGTGGCCACAGGCCCGGAAATGACACTGCTGAGATCTACTATTCTAATGCCAGAGAGTGGACCATTAACGAGAGAACCATTAGGCAGATCTGTCATGAGCGTTCTACCTCTTCACGCGTCGCATCAAGATGCATTCGTTTTGCCAGCCAGGGCGATATCACCATCAGCGCAACGCCAATAATGATAGCGAGCCACGCGAGTTTGCCAAACACACTGGTATAGATATCCAGGGATTGAGCACCGATCGCTACCTGCGCACCATCACCGCCAATTGCCATAGCACCAGCAATGACCCCTGCTATGTAAGCAGCAAAGGCACTAGACAAAAACCAGACGCCCATCATCATGCCGCCCACTTGAGCCACACTCAATCGTGTGACCATCGACAATCCTACGGGAGAGAGACAAAGTTCACCCGTGGTATGAAAAAGGTACATCAGCGCGAGCCAGAAAATCGCGACATTGCCGTCTGGTCCGGCAAAGCCCGCACCAAAAACGAGTACAGCGAACCCCAAACCAACCTGAAAGATCCCCAATCCAAATTTAAGCGGCGTACTGGGCTCCAGTCGTCTCTGGGCTAGTTTCACCCAAACCAAGGCGAAAATCGGCGCGAAAACAATGATGAAAAACGGATTAAGTGACTGAAACATGCCCGCGGTAAAAGTATCACCCATGGCAACATTTCTGTCGGTAAACAGCGTAAGGGAAGATCCCGCCTGCTCAAAAAGCGCCCAGAAAAAGACCGACAGCACAATCAGCGTGAGCATCACCAACATTCGGTCTCGTTCGATTCGAGTGCAGCGTGTCAGTGAGTACCAGATCACACCACCCACAACCAAAAGGCCAAAGCCGCTCAAAACATACCCAAGATCTCCCGTACGTTGAATCAATTGCCAGACCGCCACGATCGACATCAACGACAGCCCGTAGATAATCCACTCACGTTTGATACCAAGAAACCCCGGCTCGTCAAGCCGCGCGTTCAAAGGCGGCGCTCCGACATTGGTTAGATATCGATCCCCGCGAATAAAGGTGAGCAACCCGAAAAGCATGCCTATTCCGGCGACGCCAAAGCCATACTTCCAACCATAGGTCTCGCCGAGGTATGCACACAGCAAGGTCGCAACAAACGCCCCAAGATTGATGCCCATGTAAAAGATCGTAAAACCTGAATCACGTCTAGGATCATTCTCTGCGTAGAGTTGCCCAACAATCGTTGAAATACTCGCTTTTAGAAAACCAACGCCAACAACAATGAATGCCAGAGAAAGGTAGAACACCTGTTCGTAAATAGACGGTCTAACAACTACCCCATCAATCACTTCTGATGGAGGCCCTTCTATGGCCATCCCAAGATGACCACAAACGAGCAGCACGGCACCAAACATAATGGCCTTCTTCAAGCCGAGGTATCGATCCGCAATCAGCCCACCCAACACTGGCATCGCGTAAACCAAGGAGGCATAGCTCCCGTAAAGTAATCCTGCGCTTTGATCACCAAAGAGGAAATGTTTTGTCAGATACAGGATCAGCAAAGCTCTCATGCCGTAGTAACTGAATCGCTCCCACATCTCGGTGAGAAACAGAATGTACAAACCCTTGGGATGACCCAGAAGCGTTTCTTCCGCTAGAACACTGGCTGGCTCTACTGAGGTTGAGGACATATTGGACTTAAGCGCCCATTCGAAGTGAACCGATGAAATCCAGTTTACCCAATGGCACACCTTTCATGCGCAACATGTCGTAAGCGGTGGCAGCATGAAAATAGAAGTTCGGCAGCGAAAAGCTGTTAACAAAGTTCTCTGCGGTAAACGGCACTTCATTGTCGCCAATTTTGAAAATCAGCTTTTTACCCACACATTGATCAATCGCATCTCGGTCTGCAGCACTAGTGGTTTCAATGGCCTGTTGAATCAGTGCCTGAAGGCCCTCATAGTCCGGTTCGCCATAGCCGATTGGTGGCGTAAATTCGCCGCTCTCCAATGCCTTTAACGCGCCCATAGAATGGTGGGCCACGCTGATGATCTGAAACTGGAAGGGGCTCATGTCATCGATCAACCTGAAAGAGACGATGTCAGACAAGTCTACGTCGGTCTCAGCGAAGTGAGATCTTCCTTTATCCAAAAAACCGGCAACGGCATTAAGAACCTGCAGGTAACTCACTGCACTAACATCAAAGAGGGAAACGGACATAGACATTACTCAAGTTAGAAAATGGATAGGCTATTGTTCACCAGCGCGTACAGCAATGCCATTGCTGTACGGTAATACCGGCTATTTCTAGTCATCGAACTACTAATGTTGAGTACGGACGTTCGACTCCAGGGCTATATTTCGGCGCTCAAGGCTGTGTTCAAGCTCAGGGCTATGTTTAAGCTCAGGGCTATGTTTAAGCTCAGGGCTATGTTTAAGCTCAGGGCTATGTTTAAGCTCAGGGCTATGTTTAAGCTCAGGGCTATGTTCAAGCTCAGGGCTGCATTCAAGCTCTACATTCAAGGTCAAATAGTTTCAAGATGGTCTGCCAGCCACGCAGGAAACTGGTTGCGCTCTTTATCGCTCAACCCCACCAACTCCGCCATGTTGTCACCGCAAATACTGATGCCCATTGCGGCCACCGCCACCAGGTAGACAATCTGCTTGGCATGCTGCCGGTCGCCGCTATCTTCTGAAATCGTATCAATGATGGTCGAGAAGAGGTTGCTGTTGAACTCGGAGCCTTCGAACTTTTGCTGATCCAGTGCCAGCCACGCCAATAATCTACCGTGCCCATCCTGAGATAGCATCGTGAACACACGATCCAGGATTTGCACCGGTGTGTCTTTATGATCCAGAGCTTGCATAACATCAGCGAGCAGTTCCTGAGTCATTTTGCCTAAAAGCGCCTCGCGCATGGCCTGCGTTGACCCGAAATGATGAATGACAGTTGCATGAGACATTCCCGCCGCTTTTGCAACGCCGGATATATTCAAGCCGTCTAACCCGAGTTTCGATAATCGATCGGTTGCCGCCTCAAGAATTAGCCGCTTAGCTTCTTTTGGTGTTCGCCTTATTCTTTTTTTTGGAACGCTATTGACATTCATGTAGATAGAATTATTATTAACATTATTGTAGATAACGAACCCTAACAGCTATGAATCAAACATCAAACTCGCCACGTTCAGTCGCTTCAAAAAACCGTATGCAACCGTTGGTCGCATTGAGAGCGCTCAAGAAATTGATCAACAACCCCGAGCGAACAGAGGAAGTGTTTGTCATTATCAAAGCAATGTCCGGTGACGCGCTGGAGCGCACATACAAGAAATTCCAACAGACGCCAATGGGTCAAACCATTCTTGCGGAAGAAAGATCGCTGCTCACTACCCTGATGGACCGGGAAGCCCTGCGTGAATACGCACCCGGCTCACTCGGCCGCGAGTATCTGAATTTTGTAGAAAGCCAAAACATCACCGCTGATGGACTTGTCGAAGCCAGCGATGTCGAGGACAAAGTTTCCGATCCAGCATTCAAGCGCTTCGCTGAACGTATGCGCGATCAACACGACTTGTGGCACGTAGTAAATGGTTACGGCCGCGATACCTTTGGTGAAGCCTGCCTATTGGCTTTCACCTATGCGCAAACACGGAACCGCGGCTTGGGTATTATCGCGTTGGTCGGGACCTATAAGATTTCAAAGGACATCGGCAACGGCGTGAGAACCGCAGTTTGGCAAGCTTACAAGGCGGGTAAAAAAGCCGCCTGGCTACCTCAACAGGACTGGGAGTCACTGCTAAGCCAGCCGCTAGAGGAAGTCCGTCAGCAATTAGTTCTTACACCACCAGCGACCTACCGCGAAGTCATTCACAATTACCAATTGGCTAACGCTTAACAAAAAATCATGACATCATGAAACCTCGCTGCCCGGCACAATCAGGCGGCGAGTGTGACCCACACGACTAGCCCTACTAGGGACCAACCAGTGAGGTAACGATGTCAGCATCAGTAAGAAACGGCGTTACCCTCCATCAGTTCTCCTCCAGCCACGACAACGAGAAAGTCAGACGGGCGTTGATCTTTAAACAGGTCGAACACGAACGGATTGGCAACCTACCCGGCCCGCATACATCAGCGATAAAAAACTCTCCGAGCGGCCCAGCACCCCCGCACCTAATTGGTATGGGAATATCATTGTCGGTTCAACTGAGATCGTGACGTTTCTAGACGCAGAGGTGAGCGCGAAGCCGCTGTTCCCAGAAGACCCAACTGTTCGTAAACAGGTTGTTGACCGGTGCCAGCGACTGGATGACGAACTGGGTCCTGCGGTCAGAACACTGGCTCGGTCTGGCATGATAGATCACACCGGATACGCCATTCGCGTTTTCGGTCGGGATCAACCCAGCATAAAGCTATTCTTTTATCGGCGGCTGTTTCCGTTATTAAGATCAGTGATTGGCAAGGCGAACGGCGTTAATCCCGAAAACATCAAACAATCTGAGAGCATTGCTACTCGCTATCTTGATAAAATTGACGACGCAATCCAGACAACGGGTTATCTCGTCGGGTCGGAATTTACGGCCGCCGATCCGGCAGCCGCTGCGTTACTCGCGCCACTGGCGGGGTTGGAACATTCGAACATGAAGCTTCCCGAACCTGTAGTGGAATCATTCAAGATTATTGTAAATCGTTATTCGGAGCACCCTGCTATCCGTTGGGTTAAAGAACAGTATCGACAACACCGCAATGGCTAAGCCGCGATCACATTCGACATCCTGAATGCCTACTGTTGTTAACCTCGATTGTTAACCTCGATTGTTAACCTCAATTGGGAACCCTGAGTAAAAACACAGATTATGAACACTGATTAAAAACGACAAATAAGAAAAACAATCAGGCAAAACACCATGCAGACCAACCAATTCACTTCGACGTTCGGGTTTCTGATGGCAGCGGCCGGCTTCGCCGTCGGGCTAGGCAACATTTGGCGATTTCCCTATATTACCGGCGAAAATGGCGGCGGCGCATTTGTCATCGTCTACCTTGGCTGCGCAATATTGATCGGCGCTCCGATTATGATTGCAGAGATTTTGATCGGCAGACGCGGCCGTGCGAATCCCCCAGAAGCGTTCCGCGTGCTGGCCAAAGCCGAAAAAAAATCACCGCGTTGGCGCCATGTTGGTCATCTAAACCTCGGAACAGCCTTTGTTCTACAAGGAACCTATTGTGTTGTCGCAGGCTGGGTCCTCTGGTATCTCCTGCAAGCGGTGACCACCGGTTTTGCCGATATGACTGCAACAACGGCCAATCAGACGTTCAGCGGCCTACTCAGCAGCATCGATACCCTATTCATCTGGAGCTTCGTTAGCCTGCTGATCACTAGCACTATTATTTATTTCGGCGTTAAGAATGGCATCGAGCGCTCTGTACGCGTCCTGATGCCTTCACTTTTTGTGCTCATGCTGGGGCTAGTCATCTACAACGCGACACAGGATGGCTTTGGCGCGGCATCTGCCTACTTATTCACGCCGGATTTTTCAAAGATATCCGGCAGCACGTTCCTCGCCGCCATCGGTCAGGCCTTCTTTAGCATTGGCGTTGGCATGGCGGGCATGATGATCTTTGGCGCTTACCTACCGGGCAACGTGTCGATCGGCCGATGCGTGCTAATCATCATTACCATCGA
>JBLIIB010000103.1:0-12196 GCA_047634795.1 Candidatus Azotimanducaceae bacterium
GGCTTAAAACCAAGGTGACCGGTGTTGATAACACTCACATCGATGGATTGGGTTGTAATCCGAGTGATCCGTTATGTGATCCTGGACCGCTGGACCCTCAGCCAGATGAGCTGTACTTCTTCTTTAGCTCAGCGATAACGGTCAATGGACAATTAATACCGCCGTTTGAAACGGACGGCAGTTTTAATTACAGACCATCTGCGACCTTCTCGGGTTCGGACAGCTTTCTGTTTGACGTGTGTGAAACAGCGATACCTACGGTCGACACTTGTATCTTTGACGTTATTTCAACGATTGTAGTCGCATCCATTGACGGTGCGCCGGCAGGTTTGTCAGATGACGTTGTAGAAGTTGATTTTGATCTGGCTCAGATCCCGCTGGAACTACCCGTAGGACCTGAAGCCAATGTGCTCGTCGTCAATGACGACTCGGGTTCTATGGCTTGGGATATTTTGACCGATCAAAATAGCGGGTTGTACTTCTTCAGCACCGGGAACTATATCTATTACACGATGAAGGCTACCGCTGGATCTTCGACCTATGTCGCGCCGAGTGAAGAAGCAGCACCGAATCAGGGTTTGTGGCGTCTTCGAAACTCAGTGTACAACAAGGTTTACTATAGCCCCGGCGTTCGCTACGAAGCCTGGAACGGACTGAGTCCTGATGCCGATGGGTCTGGCAACTTTCTTGTTTTCCCGCCGTCCGATGCCACAAGTGCTTTACACAATCCAATGTCCTCAGGCGGCAGCCAGACTAATCTTCGGTTCCCGCAGGATTACACGGGCCGCGCTGTGATCACAACGCCGGAATCGTGTGAGACTCGATGTGCTTGGTTTTGGCGTGGTAGCTGTCGCAGTACCTATGAATCATGTTCTGGAGGAACCGGCTTTCAGCAGGTTACGACGAACAATCTTTACTTGCCCAGATACTATATTTGGGATGACAAGAATGGCAACGGTCTACTTGAGCAGGTCCCGTCGCCTGACCTGGATTCCGCTAACTCTGAAGGTATTCTCGTAGAGATTCGACCGGCAGGTGAAAGCGGTGGTTATCCTATTGCCGGGTCCGGTTTATATCCCAAAACCGATGGTAGATCTGATTGCGTCACGAATAGTGACTCGTGTACCTATCAAGAAGAGCTGCAGAACTTTGCGAATTGGTTTACCTACTCTCGAAACCGAGAATTTACTGCGAAGTCTGCGCTCGGAAAGGTTGTCGCGGCTTCTGAAAACATTAGGATTGGTTACGCGAAGTTAAATAGCAGTGCCGACCTTAAGCAAATCACCACGATGAACACCTCGGAGAGAACGGGAGCTAAAGCTGATCTGCTGACGGCAATCTACCTGACTCAGTCAAGCGGTGGTACGCCATTGCGAAGATCGCTACGTGATGCCGGACGTCATTTCGAGTGTCGTTCAAACGACATATTCAACTCGGGTAGTAATTCTTCACCCGGTGATGCGGGTTGCCCAGTGCTTGAATCACCGGGCGGTAACTGTCAACAGAACTTTACGCTGCTCATTTCTGATGGCGCCTGGAATGGCGGTGGTCCGGGGGTCGGCAGTACCGATAGCGACAACAATACAAACTTCGACGGCGGGGTTTATGCAGGTTCAACCAGCGGAACACTTGCCGATGTCGCGATGGAGTACTACGAGCGCGACCTTCACGCTAGTCTGGTCAACGAAGTGCCAACATCCGGTAGAGATACCGATGGTGCTGCAATTGATGCATTTGAAAACGCCGGGAATGAGATCATGCATCAGCACATGAAGACTTTTACCGTAGGTTTTGGTGTCAACGGTTTGATTGAAGACGCTGATGTACCCGCGGACTACACAGAGTCATTCACCTGGGGTAATCCTACGACGACCGAGCGGAAGATCGATGATATGCGTCACGCCGCGGTCAATGGGCGGGGCCAATATCTCAGCGCGGGCGATGCCTCATCTTTGGCTGATGCTCTATTATCGGCCTTCGAAGAGTTTCAACAGGGCAGTGGAGCCGCATCGGCCGTATCATTCAACTCGCAGGAGATTCAGGAAGACACATTGGTTTTCCGATCTTTTTACAACACAAAAAACAATACAGGCGAACTGATCGCTCAGGAAATTGAATCTGACGGTAGCGTTGTTGAAGAGCCTGCTTGGAGTGCTGCCGAGCAACTGGATTTGATCACGTATCTCGACAGAGAGATCATTACATTTGATCGTGATCCCTTGAGTGTCGACTACGGTACTGGAATTCCCTTTAGGCCACTTTCGCTGAACGATAATCAGCGTGCTGCCTTTATACCTGACTCTTCAGCACCGCAGGCGCAGCAGGATCTCGAAGTTAATGTTCGGGTTAACTATCTCCGTGGTCAGGATGACAATGAGCGGCCTAATGGTAATCTGCGAGAACGACCAGGCATTGAGGGTCGTTTGGGAGACATTGTACATTCTGCGCCGACTTTCATAGGTCCGCCCTCAAGACAAGGTCGGGATTCGACCCCTTTCCCTCAAGGTTCTTTGTATTCGGACTTTAGAACAAGTAATGAGCTCAGAAAGCCAATGGTATATGTGGGAGCGAACGATGGTTTGTTGCATGGTTTTGACGCAGCGACGGGTAATGAACTTATTGCCTATCTGCCGGATAATCTAATGACCAACACCTACAGTCGTAAAGTGACGGAGCTTCTGAACTATGAATACAGTCATAAGTACTTCGTCGATTCGACGCCGGCTGTCAATGATGTGTATATCGACGCTGATGGTGACGGGGATAAAGAGTGGCGAACGATTCTTGTGAGTGGTCAGGGTGAGGGCGCGAAAGCATACTTTGCGCTCGACATCACTGACCCTACAAAGTTTGATGAGACTACCGCGGATCAGGTGACTTTGTGGGAGTTCACGGATAATGATGACACCTATCCAACTGACTCGAGCGGCGACCCATTGTTGACGCCGTCACCAGACTTTGATCAACGTCAGGATTTGTTGTCGCCTTCCAAGCCAGTGAAAGACCTTGGGTATTCATTTAGCGTTCCCACGGTGGCAATGAGCAATATTGTTGATCCTGATGGCGAAAACAAATGGGTTGCTATCGCAGGCAATGGATACAACTCGACCGCGGGTATCGCCAAATTGTTCATTTTATATCTTGATGGTGGCGTCGATAGCGTTTGGTGTCATCCGGATATGATTCACACGCCTGTGTTGGACGGCGTGCTTCCGAGTGATTGTGTTGGTAAGCAGGACTTCATCAAGCTCGATACTGGTTTTGGCGTGCAAAGTGGTGTTCCCAACGGTCTTGGCGAGCCTCGAGCCATTGATACGGATGGTAATGGGACCGTTGACTACGTCTATGCCGGAGATATGCAGGGGAACTTCTTCAGGTTTGATTTGACGGATGCAGACCCTTCAAACTGGACGACGACCAAAATATTCAAGGCTCAATATAAGCCTGGGACGGTAGATGAGACTGATCAGCCAATCACCAAACAGCCGATCGCGATTATTCATCCTACGGAAGAAGAAGGGTTCATCATCATCTTCGGTTCGGGTGCCTACTTGCGTAACGGCGATTCGACGGATCCTGCGATTCAATCAATCTACGGAATTTGGGATCGATTGGGACCAGAGTTGATTCTGAAGAGCGAGCTTCAGACACAGTCTTATACGAACATCAGTGATCCTTTAGGCTTGGTTCGAACGCTGTCAGACAACGCTGTGGATTATTCCATTGTGGGCGGTCAAAAAGGTTGGTTCATCGATCTTGATCCGCCTGCTCCAGGATTTCCGGATGGTTCTCCAGCACAGTTCCCGGGTGAAAAGGCTGTCCGAAACATTCAGCTTCGAGGCGGGCTTGCATTCGTTAACTCAATTTTTCCCAGAGGTCTGAATAGTTGTGTGGGAACGGCGGGTGGTGCAACGCTGTCTTTTTGCCCGAATACGGGTGGTTCGCTTTGCTTTGGCAACAGAACGATATTTGATCTGAACAATTATGGCGGGTTCGATGATAATGACGATGTCGACACCGACAAAACTGCGGCGGGTATCATCCTGACAGATCCTGCTCCACCCACGGACTCAACGTTCATCGGTGATAAGCGAGTGACGCAGTATGGTCGTGAACTGCACATTATTGGCACGAACACGTCCTCGGGTAACAATACGGGTCGATTATCCTGGAAGATGCTCGATAGGACCCAGTAGCCATCTTGCGATCTGGTGACGTGACCGTGACCAGATCGTGAGCCAACGTTCGCAACGAATTGATTTTGGAACGGAGAAAATCTTGAGAAAGAATGTAATGAGAACTTTATTAGCCGGCACGCTGATGCTGATTGCTCTGACTGCCTCAGCAGTTACTTTTGAGGAACTTGGAGATTCTATGAATGGATCGATTCCACCCAGGATGGAGCAGGGTGTGGTGCATCAGATCGACTTTGCGGACCGAACGATCACCGTTGGCGGTTATGAATATATGGTGGGGCCAGCGACGATCAGCCCCGCCGTAAGTGTTTCATTGTACGGAACCAGTGCGGGATCGTTTCAATTGCTTTCGGCCGGCATGAAGGTTGAAATTGAGTATATAGACTTCGGTAATGCTCGAGTCGCATTTCGTATAGCGCAGCTTGCTCCCGACGCAGAAGTCGAACACTAGTAGTAAAGAGCCTCTGCCTAGAAGCGCAAACATTTAGCCGCTTATGCACAGTGCTAGCCTTTATGGCGAGGGCTCTAGTCTTTTATTATTAGCGCTCTAGCTTTTTATTATTAGCGCTCTAGCAGCGCAACAGCCGTCCTCTTCTATCAATGGGCAAGTCATCTGTGTTGGTGCGGTGATTGAGTCTTGTTCGTCCCTGAATATTCACGATGAGTTGCCTGGCGGTAGCAATGTTGTCTTCCTTACTGCAGATAACAAAGTTACCATTTTGGAAGTTGGTATAACCCAACGGGGTCATTTGCAGATACTGCTTGTTCTGAAAGGCTCGCCAACGAACGCTTGTGCTCGCGCTCACCGGCGCAATGGTGTTGATGACCTGATCTTCCTCTTCCAGCCAGGCATTTTGATTTAGATCCAAAAACACAGTCAATCGACCACCCCAATCAGCGCCGCAACGGCCGTTTGGGCGCAGGCCGCATAGTGTGGCAATCTGCCCGAATTGAACCGCAGTATGTCGGGTCAGATTAACGGCACCTACAAGACGGTTTACACCTGCGATTGCTCGTGTTCGCTCAAACATTTGTTCAACACTAGGCGCGGCCAGTGCGTAGACAGTCGACATGATGGCGAGAGCTATAAGAAGTTCTATTAGTGTGAACCCATTCTGGTGGAGTCTGCTCATTCAGGCAGACTACTCTCACCTTCCGGTGTTGGATGTAGGCCTGCGCCGAATAGATTTTAGGCAATCGCTGAAAAGGGAGGAGGGTGAGTTTAGGTCTACTCGAGCCCGAGTTTCTTTAGTTTGTAGCGTAGTGCCCTGAACGTGATGCCTAGCTTCTTTGCGGCCGCCGTTTTGTTCCAGCGGGTGGCTTCCAGCGTATCGACGATAACATTCTTTTCAATATTTTCGAGGTATGAATCCAGTGAATCCTCCTCTTCCGGAAGAGCCGCGCCAAGGGGGTTAGCTCCCTTGGCGCCGGGTGATTCTAATTCTGATGATTCTGCATCTGGTGTCCCGGAGTCATCGCTGGGTGCGTTGTTAACTGTATTGTTGGATGTGTCGTTGAATACATTGCTGGCTGTATTGTTGGATGCGTCATTGAATGTGCGGCTTTCTGGATCAGGTTCAGGTGTCACGGCTCCAAATGAAGATATTCTGATCAAGGGTGCAGCAGCAGCCAGGTTCAGCTGCAGATCCTCGGGTTTGATGGTGTCACCCTCGCAAAGCGTGATCGCTCGCTCAAGTACATTTTCCAGTTCGCGAACATTACCGGGGAATGGATAGGTTTTAAGTGCCGCGAGTGCTTCAGGACCTATTTTAGGCTTTTCCATCTGGTATTCAGCTGCAACGCGACCGAGGAGTTCTTCTGCCAGTATAGGGATGTCGTCTGCCCGTTCACGCAAGCTTGGCACTGAAAGTTCAATCACGTTGATTCGGTAAAACAAATCTTGCCGAAATGTGCCACGTTCGACTTCTGAGCTCAGGTCTTTGTGAGTGGCACTGAGAATTCTAACGTCAACAGAGACCTCCTGCTGAGACCCGATGGGTCGAATCGCTTTTTCCTGGATACCACGAAGCAGTTTCACCTGCATGGGAAGGGGGAGATCAGCCACCTCGTCGAGAAACAATGTTCCTCCATGCGCTGCTTGGAAGAGGCCTTCTTTATCGGAGATAGCGCCTGTGAAACTGCCTTTAGTGTGCCCGAAAAACTCGCTTTCCATTAACTCGCTGGGGATGGCGCCGCAGTTCACCGGAATGAATGGTCCTTCTGCGCGTGGTCCATCATCATGGATAGATCGAGCGACTAATTCTTTGCCACTTCCGGATTCCCCGCTGATGTAGATGGGGGCCTGGCTCCTTGCTAGTTTAGAGATTTGTTTGCGCAGGTTAACCATAGCGATGGTCTTGCCGAGCAACTTTCCCGCTTCCGTTTCAGAGGGAGCTTCGAGCGGTTTGAGATTCAGCGCGGTATCGACAAGGCTACGTAAGAGGTCAAGGTTGACAGGCTTTGAAACAAAGTCGAAAGCCCCGGCCTTCAGCGCTTCAACCGCCGAGTCCATGCTGCCGTGGGCGGTAATCATCGCGACCGGCATGCCAGGTCGATTGGCGCTGATGTACTGGACAAGTTCAATGCCGTTCCCATCGGGAAGGTTCATGTCAGTTAAGCAGAAGTCGAAATCCTGTTCTTCTAGCAGTGATTTTGCGCTACGTACATCTGCGGCACTTCTGGTCGCGATATCCATTCGCCCGAGCGTGATTTCCAGCAGTTCACGTATGTCGGGTTCGTCGTCGACAATCAGAGCAGTTTTACTCATGGTGCGGACCTCGGTTGTTCGCTAAACAGGATCTTAAATGCTCCGCCGCCTTTCTCTGAGCGAATGTAGTTCAGGCGAGCATTATTTGCCGCGCAGAGTTCTTTTGATAAGTATAGACCAAGACCAGTACCGCTGGTTTCCGTCGTATAAAATGGCTCGAACAAATTGGGAATCAGCTCAACGCTTACGCCATCACCGTAGTCTGTGACTTTGAGATAGGGGCGTCCCGTACGGGTGTCGATACCGCCTTCGATGAGGATCTTTGCCTTGCCCGTTTTCTTCAGGCTGTAGCGTAAGCCGTTCTGCGCCAGGTTCGTTAATATCTGTGATAGATGCAGTGGGTCTACACTCAAATTGATACCACTTGGCTTGATATCAAGTTCGATTTTCGCGTCCTGTTGGTCGCCGGCTTGAAATTCTTCAAGAAATCTTAGTATCCAGTCATCCAGCGCGATGGATTTTGGTTCTGGGGTCTTTCGTCGTGATAGCTGAAGCACATTTTCGATCACACCATTCATTCTGATGCTGTGATTTTGGATGATTTCAGCCAACCTTGCGTCGGACTTGTCCAGGTTTTCTGATTCGCTAAGCAATTGTGCGGCGTGGCTAATGGCGCCAAGCGGGTTTCTTATTTCATGTGCAATGCTTGCAGAAAGCCGGCCGAGTGATGCGAGTTTCAATTGTTGAGCCTGCCGTTGCACTTCGCTGCTGTCCTGCAAAAAAATCAGAGTGTCGGCGTCCTTTAAGGGGGTTTCCAATTCAGAAAGCGTTGCAACGAGTTCCTGGCCTGTGCTGTCAATGCTAAATGATATGCCTTGGCGCAATGGGTCTTCCTTCCAGTCTTTTACAACGTTTTTAAGGACATCGGGCAGCTCGACAGAGACAGGCAAGATGTCCGCGGGTGATGACAGCAGCCTTTCGGCAGAAAAGTTAATCATTCTAGGAGTTTGATCATTGTTCAGAAGTACCACGCCAGTGCTCATTCCTTCAATGATGAGTTGGTTGATTTGTTCCAGCGTATAGACTTCGGATTGGCGGCTATGAAGCTGTCGGGATAGCGTTTGGAACAGAATGTTGGTAACGAAGTAAACGATACCCAATAAGCCTGCCTGGAAAAAACTCTGGATATCATTTTCGTCGAGAAAGAAAAGATAGAACTCGTTGTAAATTATCAGGATGAAGGCGATGGCAGGCAATACCGTCGATACTCGCCCATGTATCATGCCGCCGGCAAAAGCGAGCGTAAAGAAAAGGAAATTCCCTAAACCCGAGTTAACACCGCCGCTAGCAGACATGAGTAAGGTCAGCGCAATAATGTCCCCAATGACAACCCCAAAAGCAGGCGTTGGTTTGGAAAGAAAATTAGTGCTCAGAAACAGCGTTGCGATACCAATGATGATGTTGATCGCAATGTAGGACACGATAGTCGTGCGAAACAGATCGGGGTTTATTTGACCAACGAACTCGTTTAAGTTCGGGTCAAGAAACAGGAACAGAAACAGGAAGGCAATAAGAACCCTGTAGTAATTATAGACCCGGAAAATTGCCGAGCGTTGTGCGTTGCGCTGATCTTCCAGAAAGGACTGATCAAACTGTTCCATTAAGGATTATCCCAGGAGACCAAATGTAATAGCGTTGAGCCAGCCTCGCCCTTTGTTTTTGATCGATTGGGTTTTTTTGAAATTGCCGTTTATATCTAGAGATTTGTGATCAGGGTAGTTGCTCACCAGTACATTCAATGCCTGTGCGGCCAGTTCGTTCATCTCGAGTAACTGGTAAGCCTCGACCATAATGGCGAGCGCATCAGGTACGGCAACTGATCCCTGAAAGTTTTCGAAAACGTATCGGCCACGATTAGCTGCGGCAACGTATGCTCCTCGCTGAATGTAGTAGCGACCCACGTGAATCTCAGACATCGCCAGTAGATTGCGGAGGTACTTCATTCGCTTCTGAGCATCAGGTGCATATTCGCTATTCGGGTAACGCCGAATCAACTGTGCGAAATCGTTGAAGGATTCCCGAGCTGAGCCAGGGTCTCGCGTAGACGGATCCATAGGAATAAAATTCGACAGGAAGTTTTTGTCCTGCTCGAACGATACCATTCCTTTGAGATAATAGGCGTAGTCCACATTGGGGTGCCCGGGGTGGAGCCGAATAAAGCGATCAGCTGCGGAGCGCGCTGCTTCAGGCTGTGCGCTCTTATAATAGGCGTAGACAATTTCGAGTTGCGCCTGCTCTGCGTAACGTCCGAAAGGAAATCGGGATTCGAGTAATTGTAGCTTCTGAATCGCGCCACCGTAGTTACCAGCACGCAGGCTTTGCTGCGAAGACGTGTAGTAGGCGAGCTCGGTCGCCTCGAGATCGTCCTCCACCTCGTCTTTGGAACAGCCGATGAGCGTAAGCAAAAGGAGTAAAGTTATACTAAGGATGCGCATGGATATGATCTAAGTGCTTGAAAACCGACCTATTTAACCATAGCCTCTGCCGAAACCCAATCCGAACTCATACCTTGTCTCTTCAGATTAACCATGAACTGGTAATTCCGGCTGAATTTACCCGCGCACGCCTTGACCAGGCGGTGGCATCCTTGCTGCCTCAGTACTCCCGCGGACGGCTTCAGCAGTGGATTCGTTCAGGCGATTTGACCCTGAATGGTCAAATCGCGAAACCTAAAGACCGTGTGATGGGAGGCGAAGTGATTGTTGTCAGTGTCGAGGAAGAAAGCGGCACGGATCAGGCTGAGGACATCCCTTTGAACATTGCTTTTGAGGACGAAGAAATATTGGTGGTCAACAAGCCGTCAGGCCTCGTTGTGCATCCTGGCGCGGGCAACCCTTCGGGAACCCTCCTGAATGCGCTTCTTAATCACGACGGAAACCTTAGCAATATTCCTCGCGCGGGCATCGTGCATCGTCTGGATAAGGAAACTAGCGGGCTAATGGTTGTGGCCAAAACGTTGGAGGCCCAGAACGCGCTGGTGCAACAGATTCAGCTGAGGGAAGTGTCAAGAATCTACGATGCGCTGGTTTACGGGGTGATACCGCGTATTGAAGGCGTAGTTGAACGGCCCATTGGACGGCATTCGGTTCACCGTAAAAAAATGGCGGTTCGAAAGGATGGGAAAAAAGCCAGAACCTTCTACCGCGTGTTAACGCATTTCCCCGAGCATACCCACGTTGAGTGTCGTCTGGATACTGGGCGAACACACCAGATTCGGGTTCACCTGCAGCATTTGGGGTACCCGCTGATTGGTGACCCCACCTATGGTGGGCACTATCGCCGACCCAAATCCGGGGATGAATGGCTGATGGATATTCTTCAAACGTTTAATCGGCAGGCGTTACATGCCAAAAAACTCTCACTGCAGCATCCTTTATCCAGGCGGTCTATGACTTGGACAGCGATTCCGCCGCCCGACTTTTCGGAGCTGCTGGATTTGCTACAGTAGTGACAGGTGCGCCAAATCAGATACTTGGTTGGCGAGTCGTTCATTTACCCCGTGCAGAGCCACTTTATGAAGCTCTATGCTTTGGAAAACGCTTGGTGTAATCCGCTTCCGTGAAAGACACTTCAATGAGGGATACCTCAATTAAACCCACTTCGACTAAAACTATATTGCCAGAGTGGCCCATCCCCGAAAACGTCAGCGCCTTTTTTACCGAACGCGGCGGCGGCAATAGCTCTGCGCCCTATGAGAGCCTTAATCTGGGGACCCATGTCGGGGATGCCCCCGACATGGTTGAGAGAAACCGTTCTAGCCTGAATCTACCTGCATCACCTTTTTGGTTGAGCCAAATACACTCCAATCACTGTATTGATGCGGATGCTAGTGAGCAAGCATTAACGCCAGAAGCGGACGCAAGCACGACGCGTTCCCAAGGTACTGTGCTGGCCGTTATGGTTGCGGACTGCGTTCCGCTGTTGTTGGCGGACCGGCAAGGCAGCGTTGTTGGGGTAGCGCATGCGGGTTGGCGGGGCCTGGCCAATGGCGTCATTGATTCGGTTTTAGATGCTATGCGTGCAGAGGATCTGTGTGCCTGGATTGGGCCTGCCATTGGCGATTGCCACTACATAGTAGGTGAAGATGTGCGATGCGAGTTCCAGAGCGATGAGGGGTTTAAGGCAACCGGAGAGGGGACATTCGCCATGGATCTTGCGGGGATTGCCGGGCGTCAGTTGTCGCTAAGAGGCGTCGAAGTGTTTGGGGGTGGATATTGCACCCAATGCGACGATGATCGATTTTTCTCGTATAGAAGGGATGGGGTAACCGGGCGGATGGCTGGTTTTATCTGGCTGGAATAGGATGTAGGGAAGAGTTTGTTCAGACACGTGTGTCCAGAGTGGTGTATTCAGAGCCATATATTTCGGAGACATGCATATAGAATTATGCATTCCGAGCCTCGTCACTAGAAAAACCGCGCTTTGACCCTGGGGGCGCCGGAGCATCTATCCGCCGCAATTTTCGGCAATGGTGGCCTGAGCTCTGTCGATTCTGCCCTGTTTTTCCTCGTCACTCAGGATGCGCACTTCGCCTTCGTCGTCTTTGACCTTGATTCGATTGTAGTTAGAGAGCTGCGCGAGGTTGAGTTTGCCTATATTGCAATTGGATTTTTTAGCAGCCGCAATTTCCTGATCAATCCGGTTCTTTTCTTCTGCAATTTCAGCATCAATGTCGGAGTTAGCGTCGGCGGTGGCCCCCGCTGTTCCTTGTGCGTCTTCGGCGCCGGGCGCCTCGGGTTTGTTTTCCTTTGTTCGATAGCCGAAACGCTGTTGCTCGCGCGTGACAAAGCGAGCCTCATAGCCTGAAGGGTTGCGCTCGGCGTAGTTTGTAATACCGTTTTCATCCACCCACGTGTAGTACTCCTCTTCGGCTGATGCAGCGCTGGACACCGTTAGTGCGGCAATCAGGATCAAACTTGCAGTAAATTCTAACTTTCCCATCCAAACCTTCACCGAAAAACGAATTACCACTAATTTTACTGTAAGATTGCGCACTTTCCCACAGGTGCGTGTCGCCTGATACAGCGGGTTTTCGCGACCTCGTTGACTCCTTTTCTGTGATCAAAGAGAATGCGGCGCCCGGTTATTGTGTGAGCGAAGGGTTCTGCTCACCGATAGGGGAAGCTCGGCGTTCCTCTCGCTGCTGTCATCTAAATGGTTTGACGCAGCATTGAGATGCATTTGGCGCAGTGTAGGCATAGTTTTGAGATAGTTTCGACTTACGTTTAGAGAC
>JBLIIB010000104.1:0-12169 GCA_047634795.1 Candidatus Azotimanducaceae bacterium
TCTTTTGGACCTATTCGGAAGGCTTCGTGTGGATCTGTCAAACAGACCGTACCTTTGATCGCAAGATATACCGGTGGTCCGCCCATCCAGCCGGTGAGGTACGCGGACAGCATACGCTTAACATGATCCAGGTTTTCCTTGTGCATGGCGCGAATATCTTCCGCGAGGGGTAGTTCGTCCATCACCTCATAAAAGGCGGCGGCCAAATCTTTGATGCCCTGGTCTCCCAGAATTTCGTAAGGTGTTTGTGGTGCTGATTCGCTCATTGTGATGTTAACTATTTGATGTAAGGGTTTAGTTTATGGAAATCTGATGATTTTGTCTAAGCGGCTTGGCACCGGCGTGATAAGTTGCTCTTTTGAATCGTAAACAGGTGGGTTAGCTTATGGCCGTGACAGTGACATCAGGTAATTTTAAGAACCGGGACGATGCCGTGCAATTGATTGAACAGCAGGTTAAGTTCGCTCGCGATGGCGCAATGCAAAGCGGTGACCTTGAAGACGTTCATTGGCATAAAACGAGTCTTCAAATCTACGTCTTGACCGGGCGCTTTGAAACCCGAGATGTAGTAACCGATACATTGCTGCCGGCAGGCCCGGGTGATTTGATCACGATACCGCAGCAAACGCTCCACGCGGCGCGATGTCCAGAGCCGGCCACCTATGTTGTTGGGTTTGAATCTGAAGACGCGGCGAAACAATTCGGGCCACAAAAGCCCGAGGATTTACCCGACGCTCATTAGAGGCGAATGTGTCGTGAGTAAGTCCCGGTTAATAACCAGCAATGATAAACATTATTGAGTAACCAGCGGTGAGTCGTGGGCTGCGAGTCACGTTCAATGAGTACCAAGGATAAAGGATGCGCATGAAAGATGAATCTATTCTGATTACCGGCGCAGGCAGCGGTATGGGTCGTCTGGCTGCAAGAACGCTCGCAGAGCAAGGTTATTCAATCGCGGCACTGGATGTTAACGAAGCTGGCTTGCTGGAGACCGCAGAGCATCATCAAAACATTCGTACCTTTCACACGGATGTGACGGATTACGCATCAGTCGTCGATGCGGTCAATGAGACAGAGCAGAAACTGGGCCCGATCAAGCGCGTCTATAACGCAGCGGCGATTATGCCACTGGGCAAAGTCATCGACCAGGATATTGAAGTGTTCCACCGGGTGATGGACATTAATTACAAGGGCGTCGTGAATGTGAGTAAGGCGGTGATGCCGCGGCTGCTCGAACGAGACCGCGGTGAACTCGTGAACTTTGCGTCGCTGGCCGGTTGGATGCCTATTCTTTACATGGCTGCTTACAACGCGAGTAAATTCGCTGTGGTTGCGTTCACCGAGGTGCTAGCGCACGAGCACCGGATGAGTAATGTTAAGGTCCTTTGCGTATGCCCTCCGCCAGTTAAAACCCCCTTGCTAGATCAGGCGCGGGATACCGTGTGGCCCAAAGTATTTGATCAGGGTGAAGCGATTAAGCCGGAAGATGTGTTGGCTGCCATCAATGCGGCAGTGGAATCCGGTGAGCTCTTTGTGTTCCCTGGCAACCAGACTCGAATGGCGCAGCGAATTCGGCGCTGGTTCCCCAACCTTCTGTGGAAGATCGTGCATAGGGTTGAGGGTTTTTAGCGAATTATTGGCGCCTGTATTTACTCGTCGCGCAGTGTGACGGGTAGATCCCGTATCCCGTGAATAAAACTGGATGCGAGGAACTTGGGTTCACCAGTGATCTCGACATTCGGGAACCGCTTGAGGATTTCCTCCCACATCACGCAAAGCTGCATTTCTGCCAAGCGATTGCCCACGCAGCGGTGTACGCCGTAGCCAAATGCGGTGTGCTGGCGTGGGTTGTTGCGGTCGATGATAAATTTGTTAGCATCTTCGATTGCGTCTTCGTCTCGGTTGCCAGAGATGTACCACATGCAGACTCGGTCACCTTTTTTGATCAGCTTGCCGCCGAGTTCTACATCCTGCGTCGCCGTTCTGGCCATATGCGCGACAGGGGACTGCCAACGAATAATTTCCGGGATCATTTTTGGAATAAGTCCTGGATCCTGTCGCAGCTTTTCGTATTGATCAGGGTTTTGGTTGAGTGCCAACACGCCGCCTGAAATAGAATTTCTGGTGGTGTCGTTTCCGCCGACAATCAGTAACATGATATTGCCTAGGAGTTCCTGCGGCTCCATGTTGTTGGTCGCTTCGTCGTGAGCGAGCATTGAAATAAGGTCAAACTTGGGTGGTTCTTGCTTGCGTCGCTCGTAAAGCTCCTGGAAATACGCCAGACACTGGAGCAATACCTGGAATCCTTCTTCTGGATTCTCAAAGTAGTCAGGGTCGCCCAGGTTTTGAATCGTATCGGACCATTCAATGAGCTTCATCCGATCTTCCTGTGGCACATCAAACAACGTCGCGAGCATTTGCGCCGTCAATTCCACAGAGACTTCCCGCACCCAGTTGAACTCCTCGTTACGAGGCAGATTGTCCAGAATCTGACCTGCCCGCTCCCGGATGAGTGGCTCAAGTTCAGCGATCTGCTTGGGCACGAACAGCGGCGAAACTACCATGCGTTTTGCGTCGTGTGAGGGGGGATCTTCCGATATGAACATAGGTAACGAGACTGCCTCTTCGCTCTCCGGTATGCCGCTCAGTGCAATACCACCCTTTTTCTGATCGGATGAAAACAGGTCGTGGTGTGTGTCGACGAACATAATGTCTTTGTAGGTGGTGATGGACCAGTAGGGTCCGAAGAGGCTGTTGTCGTGATAGTGGACCGGGTCTTCTGCCCGCAGACGTTCAAAGTGTGGCCAGAATGTGTCGTTGGCAAACAGTGCGGGATGGGAGGGGTCCATGTTATCGATTGAGATGGCGTAGGGGTCGTAATTGGGATCGATCCTGAATGCCTCGGCGACTTCTTTATTCGATACTGTCCTGTCACCCGATCGTGAGCGTTTGACCAGCGCCATCCGTTCTTCGTCACTGCTGCCTACAAATACTTCGCTCATTGCCTTGTATCTCTGTGATTAGCTTGCGCCCTAATTTACAGCGTCTTTTAGTTCAAAGGAATGCTTTCCACCTGTTGTCGATGGTTTTGTCGGATTGCAAATTCCCGGTAGAGTCCCGTATGCTGCGCGATCTATGTGATTTCAACCATGGCAATCCAGGTGTCAGCGAGCGGTAAGGGTTGGTCCTGATGAGTGAACTCAAATTAGTGAACCCTCAATCGACAATCCTAAATTGATAGTAAGGAGCAAACATGAAAGATCTTAAAATTGGCCTACAAATGGGTTATTGGGGGGCAGCGCCTAATCCCAAAATGGTGGACATTGCGCAGGAAGCCGAGAAGCTTGGTTACGACGCGATCTTTACGGCGGAGGCCTGGGGTTCTGATGTGTTCACCCCTTTGGCATGGATAGGAGCCCATACGAAACGAATTCGACTCGGTACGGGCATTGCCCAGATGTCTGCGCGGGCACCTACCGCGACGGCGATGGCCGCTTTGTCATTGGACCATCTATCAAACGGCCGAATGATTCTTGGGCTGGGTGTTTCGGGCCCGCAGGTGGTTGAAGGTTGGTACGGCGAGCCTTTTGGAAAGCCGCTGGCGAGAACTCGGGAGTATGTGAATATCATCAGGCAGGTCCTGCAGCGTCAGGGGCCGGTTGTAAATGACGGTGAGCATTACCCTTTGCCATACACCGGAGAGGGCGCCTGGGGCTTAGGTAAGCCTCTCAAGTCCATCACCCATCCCTTGAGAGATGACCTGCCTATCTTTCTCGGAGCCGAAGGTCCCAAGAATGTCGCCATGACGGCAGAAATTGCGGATGGCTGGCTTCCGCTCTACTACTCGCCATATCGGCAGGAAGTCTATGCGGACCAAATAGCACACGCAAAACCCGGCTTTGAAATTATGCAGGGATTACCCGTTATCGTGAGCGATGATGTTGAGAAAGCGCTGATTCCGATTAAACAAAATCTTGCGCTTTACATCGGCGGCATGGGTGCGAAATCCCGTAACTTCCACAATGAATTGGTGAAGCGTATGGGTTTTGAAGCCGAAGCAGAGAAAATTCAGGACCTGTATCTCGAAGGCAAGAAAGACGAGGCGGCTCAGGCTGTGCCCACTCAATTAGCGGATGAAATATCTCTGGTGGGTTCCGTAGACCGTATTAAGGGTCGTCTAGAAGCCTGGCGCGACACGCCGGTGACTTCTCTGCTCGTGTCTACCCGAAGTATGGGTGAACTGCGTACCTTTGCCGATCTTGTGCTGGGTTAGAAAAAAACGCCTAGAGCGAGAAATATGGAGCAAAAGAGCGGGGCGATAGTCGCCCCGTGATTAGCGGGATTGAGAGCCTCAGCTTCACTAGTTAAAGAGCCTCAGCTTCACTAGCTAAAGAGCCTCAGCTTCACTAGTTAAAGAGCCTCAGCTTCACTAGGTAGAGAGCCTCAGCTTCACTAGGTAGAGAGCCTCAGCTTCACTAGGTAGAGAGCCTCAGCTTCATTAGGTAAAGAGCCTCAGCTTCACTAGGTAGAGAGCCTCAGCTTCACTAGGTAGAGAGCCTCAGCTTCATTAGGTAAGAGAGCCTCAGCTTCACTAGGTAAGAGAGCCTCAGCTTCATTAGGTAAAGAGCCTCAGCTTCACTAGGTAAGAGAGCCTCAGCTTCACGAAACGGAAAACTTCAGCATGGTAAAGCTATATCACGTTCCAGGGACACGGTCGGCTCGCATTATCTGGCTTATGGATGAACTGAACGTGCCGGTTGACGTTGAGACTGTTTCGTTTGCGCGAGAATTTCGGATGAGTCCTGAATGGCTCGCCAAGAATCCCGTCGGCAAGGTGCCCGTGCTGGAAGAGGACGGGCGATTTATGTTCGAGTCCGGCGCCATGGTGCAGTATCTGCTTGAGCGCTATGGGGAGGGACGTTTAGCGCCTTCGAGCGTTGATTGGA
Source organism: Candidatus Azotimanducaceae bacterium (assembly GCA_047634795.1). Classification (GTDB taxonomy): domain Bacteria; phylum Pseudomonadota; class Gammaproteobacteria; order Pseudomonadales; family Azotimanducaceae; genus UBA9659. The sequence continues at coordinate 4,947 of JBLIIB010000104.1, forward strand.
CCTATGCGATCTACCTTCAATGGCTTTGGTTTGCAGAAGCCACTTTTGCAAGACCGCTGGGTGAAATTGTGAATCATCGCCGCGAATTTCGACCTGAGCACCCCGAGATAGTGACTGAAATGCAAAACAGGGTGCTGTTGTGCCTGGACGCGGTTGACGATTTCGTTAAGGACAAGGCCTTTGTGACCGGGGAGTTTTCGGCGGCGGACATTATGTTGGGATACTCACTCATGCTCTGCGAGCGTTTGGTGCCCGACTTCCCTCAGACCGAGGCGCGTCGATACTGGGGTGATCTTGCTGCCAGACCCGGCGCTGCGCGTGCTTTCCAATTAGATGGCGGTCCGCAAAAATAGCGCAAAAATAGTGAGTGGCTAATGCGCTGTATCTCTTGGCGCTAGCCGAAAACTGTCTTGATTTATTGAGAGATTGATTGAGGGAGTGAATCGAGCATTTGTTCCTTGAGGCTAATGCCGGGAGCATCAATCCATCCAACGTTCCATCTGCAGTGTTCCATCCAGGGCTGTATCCGTGCGTTACTCAGAAATCTGAATAGGATTCCCACGAGAAGGGATCGTCTTTAACGCTCAAGTCTAAATTTTAACATGTTAAAATAACTTGAACATGTTAAATGCCGAAGATACACTCGCGCCTATGGATCTAGTGACAGAAAATAGACTGGCCCGTCGCGCCGCGATAATGAAGACCGCACGTCTCATGATTGCGGAGCGTGGTTTCAATGCGCTAACGATTCGAGATCTGGCAGAAGCCTGCCGCGTGAGCGTCCCGACACTCTATAATCAATTTGGCGGTAAAGATCAGTTACTGGCAGCCGCGATTGAAGATCATTTCACCGCCGATCCAGGTCAGCTTGAGAATATTACGGGCTTGACGGGACTAGATCGAATCAATGCCATTCTCGACTTTATTGCCATGCAGTTTTTGGAATCTCCTGCCTTTCACCGAAGGTTGCTGGAGGCCTTCGGTTCGCTCGAATCGACCGCGTCAGTTCAAAAGAAAATCACCGCTGACCTCGCACAAGAAATTGAAGGTGAATTGACCGGCATGCAAGCCCGAGGTGAAGTCACACCGTGGGTGAACTGTCGCACGTTGTCAGGGCAGGTGACCGCCGCTTTTATCGGAGCCACGGTTATTTGGGGTAGCGGCGATATTCAGGACCACCAGCTTTCGCCCGCCATTGCCTATGGCACGGGTCTGGTGATGCTGGGCATTGTGCACGACGAGTTACGACCCCAAATAGAACACCGACTGGTTCATGCTCAAAGCACGCTGGAGCAGGGCGGTGAAGCACTGATTGATCGTTCACAACATGTTTGAACATCGCAATGAGGACAATCCGGTTAGCACGGGTAGATGTGATCGCTCGTTCGATACACGGAATTAAGAATTTTCCCGACATCAGGGAGACGCTGATCGCGTGAGCGATCCAATTATTCACTCAGTACGACAATCAATTCACTGCAATTTGATCAGAACAGGAGTCAATCACAATGGCACAACCTTTTCCTCAACATCCCAATCTAGAAGGCGGTTTCGCACCGGTTCATATGGAATGTGATTATCCGGACCTCGTTGTTGAAGGCGAGATCCCACAAGAGTTACGCGGCGCGTTCTTCCGAAACGGACCTAACCCTCAATTTGCCCCTCGCGGTGACTACCACTGGTTTGGCGGCGACGGCATGATCCATGGTTTTTACCTTCAGGACGGTAAAGCGTCCTACCGCAATCGCTACGTCAAAACGGTCAAGTGGAAAACAGAAAGCGACGCCGGACGTTCGTTGTTCGGTGCGTTTAACCCCATGGACAACGACGAGAGTGTCGCGGGGCTTCAAACAGACGGTCTTGCCAATACCAACATCGTTTACCACGCAGGCAAGTTGTTAGCGTTGGAAGAAGCACATGCGCCGTTTGAACTGGACCCCAAAACATTGGAGTCAATTGGCCCCTGTACCTTTGGCGACAAATTGGTCGGTCCAATGACCGCACACCCCAAGATTGATCCTGAGACAGGCGAAATGTTGTTTTTTGGCTACAATGCTGATGGCATGATATCAGAACATATGTCTTTTCACGTCGTTGATAAAAACGGCAACCTGACGCGTTCAGAAACGTTCAAGGCGCCATACGCCGCTATGGTGCATGACTTCATGATTACCCGCGACCATGTCATCTTCCCGATTATGCCGCTGACCGGCTCTATGGAGCGGGTCATGACGGGCGCGCCCGTATATGCATGGGAACCTGAAAAAGGTGTTCATATTGGCATCATGCCGAGAAACGGAACGGTGGATGAAATGCGATGGTTTAAGGGTGATCCGTCCTTTGTGTTCCATCCCATGAATGCGCATACCAACGGCGATATCGTGACATGCGATGTCTGTGAGTTCGAAGAAGCGCCGCTGTTTCCTTCTCCGGATGGCACGCCCGGCGATCCCTCAAAGGCCATACCGAGATTGACTCGGTGGACTTTCGATATGGGTAAGAACTCCGATGATTTTACAAGCGAGCGATTGGATGACCTCGCCTGTGAATTCCCTAGACTGGACGAGCGATTTACCGGGCTGGACTATCGTTACGGCTTTTTCGCTTGTGATACTAACCCGGCAGTTAAAGTCGGCGGGTTTAACGGTATTGGACGACGCGATCACCAAACGGGCAAGGTTGAGATTCACGATGTGGGGGTAGGGTGTGCAACCAACGAGCCTATCTTTGTGCCTCGGTCCGATGATGCACCAGAAGGTGATGGTTTCCTGTTGGCCAATGTTTACGACGCCAATCGATTAGCCAGCCATCTGGTGATTCTTGATGCGCAGAATGTCTCAGCAGGACCTCTGGCGAAAGCCTATCTGGATCACCGGGTACCTTTTGGTTTTCACGGGAACTGGGCGGGCTTCTGATTGCTGCTAACTGCTTTCAATTACTGAGGAAATTTGATCCAAAAAAAAACCCGGCGTAAGCCGGGTTTTTTTTTACTTATCGCTTACGATTTAGAAGTTATATGAAAACTCCATGCCGTAGTTGCGACCTCTGTTAACTGTTCCGACTGCGAACAGGGTAGCGATTGGTGTAAATATTTCTCTTGTCTCGTCAGTCAGATTACGACCATAGGCAACGATAGAGTATCGCTCTGTGTGGTAGCCGATTGACGCTGTAACATCTTCTTGTGCTTCTACTTTACCGAGCGCTGTGTTCAGCAGATTTGATTCAACTTCGTCAATCTCGCTGTACTTGGCATAAATCTCAAGCTCGCCGTTCCCTATTCGGAATGTCGCGGTACCACCGAAGCCCAAAGTGAACTCAGGTGCGTTACGTGGAGTCAGGAAGCTTGCATCTTCGATCTTTGCGATACCGTCAGCTGCATTGATGTCAGTTTGAAACTCATCGTAGGATGCGTCGAGGTAACCGTAGTTCAGGAATATCGTCAGGTTCTCGCTAACGAGATATTCCGTTTCAAGTTCCCAGCCCTGGTATGTCGCGTCTGCCACGTTGTCGAACACGGTTTGGACAGTTTTGGTGTCGTTATCCACCTGTACTGACGATTCCTGTTTATCGATGAAGTCGTTGCGAAACGCAGCGATATTCAATCGTAGGCGTCGATCGAGTAGCATAGCCTTGTAGCCAATTTCGAAAGATTCAGAAATTTCAGGCTCATACTGGTCACGTACAAAGTCACGAGTATTCTGGTTCACACCGAAGAAACCACCTGAGTGGAAACCTTCTGCATATGAGGCGTAGACAAGAGAATCATCGTTCAGCTGATAGGAAGCACCCAGCTTAGGAGATACTTCGGTCCACGTTCTATCCAGATTAGTGATCTCAGGGAAGTTACGGAGACTTTCGCGATCTGCGCTAGTCAGGTAAGCCTGGCCGGCGGCGAAGATTTTCTCTTCTTCAGTCCAACGAATACCCGCAGTCAAGGTCAATTTCTCGTTGATTCTCCAGTCAGCCTGGGCGAACGCGGCGATTGATGTAGTTTCCTGCGTCTCGAACAGTATCTGAGAAAGAGTTCCCGTTACGCTCAAGCCGTCTTCGACACCGGTGTCACAGAAAGTCGGTGCAAAAGTACCAGCTTGGCAAGCATCCCAGCCTCCAGGTGTGCCGACTAGACCGCCAAGCAAAGCACCCCAGAAAGCGCCACCTGTGGCCCAATCCTGAGTGAACTCATTCCTGAAGTAGTACAAACCGGCAGAAACCGTGAAGTCTTCCCAGTTGCCATCCAAACGAAATTCCTGACTCGTCTGATCATACTCATTGAATCGTTCAATGGTAATGAACGGAGCAGCGGAACCATCGAAGTCATAGATTCGATACTCGTCGAGTTCACGATAGCCAGTTGTTGAAACCAGAGTCATATTTTCGTTGAGATCGTATCGCATGGTCAGCGTGAAGGCATCTGTAGTCAGTTCAGCCTCGTTTTCCGTGTCATTTTCCGAGGCGCCAGGTGTATCTAGACTTGTGCGACAAGTGAACGCGAAAATCGTACAGTTCAGGAAGCCATTGCTGTAATCCGTGTCGTTCGGATCAGTAGCAGGTGCAATAACCCCTGGTGCTGTGTTGTAGTTGGTGTTGAACGAACTTAGTTGGCTTTGATCGTCGAACTTCTCGATCGTCATCAGCGCTTCAAAGCGATCATTGGGTGTCCAAAGGAACGCCACACCATAGTTCTGGTAGTCCGTTTCTGCGGCGTTACCACCCGTTGTGATGTTTTTCATGAAGCCGTCATTCTGGATGCTGGTGAAAAAGAACTTGGCCGCCAGCGTATCGTCAATGATGGATGTGTTTAAGATGCCACGAAACTCTTGTTGAGAGTCTTCGCCCAATGTTGCTTTAAGGCGACCACCAAACTCGCCGGTAGGCCGGCTTCGGATGACATTGATGACACCACCAACAGTGTTCTTACCAAAGAGTGTTCCCTGAGGACCACGAAGGACCTCAACTCGCTCCAGGTCGAAGTTTTCAAGGACCTGACCCGCCAGAGTCCCCAGATAAACGCCATCGATCATGACACCAATAGGCGCATCGAAGGAGTTATCATCTGAACGGGTTGGACTGATACCACGAATATTGATGACCGCGCCGCCGCCACCACGGCTACCGTCTTCGGCAATCGTAACGTTGGGTGCGAAACCGTTAAGGTCGGTCAGATTTCTGATCGTTGAGTTTTTCAACTGTGCAGATATCGCTGTCAAAGCGATAGGTACTGACTGGGATGATTCTTCAACTTTTCGAGCTGTTACAACAACTTCTTCTAGCTGTAGCCGGCTTTCTTCTTCTGCAAACGACGTTACTGGGATTGCCAGTGACGAGAGCAAAAAAGGTAGCGTTGTACATAATGCAGTCTTGCGAAACTTCTTTTGCATTAGTGTCCCTCTCCATTTATTTTTCATTATTGATTATGTAGCGGTGACCATGTTTTGCCAAAAATTGGTCTACGTCAATGAAATAATAGATAATTTTGACTTATCCAACCCGGCCGCTATGGTGCGCTGCAATATATTGGCACTATAAATGTCGATATAAATATTGATTGTCTCCTAACTAACTTTTTTCTTATGTTCGGACCTTTAAAACATTCTTCACCTTAGAGAATCAGTTAGTGAACAGATTGCCCTAATATATCAGGGGAAAAACCCGGGTCCTTACGGGTAGTGTCATATTTAGTCGGAAAAGTTCTTCGGGTTTTGTCTCCCTAAGTGGTTGGCAGTTCTTCAGCGAGACACTCAGGCCGGGAACCATTGTAAACAGCGACGCTTTGAACACTGATGAGCTTTGCAGCTCGATGCATCGAGTGTTTCGGCGACCCCCCACCGCAATAGTTGACAAGACGATCGCCCTACGTTTGCGCGTTAAACCGGGCTTCTAGCGTTAGATTTTCCGGTGATGCGTGGCCATCCATCAATTTTTTCATGGGATGGTTGACTGAGTTGGAGATATGGCCTTCTTAGAACACAGCGGATTCACACGGTATATTCCTCAGTAAAAGTGTTAGGAACATGGTGTTAGGAACATGGTGTTTGGAACATGGTTTTCGCCATATCGTATGACAAGCATGCTCCGTGCTTTGGTTGCGAACATGTGATGTGACATTTCATTATGAGATGCTGCATCAGAGCTTACCTAGATCAAGTGATCGCTGTTAAGTGGGGGTTCACCATTGGGAACTCGGAGGTTCGTTTGTGCGGCATACTTCAATACCCAAAAAATCCGCGTGGTCTTAGGCAGCATGCCTGTGGAATAAACAACGAAGATACTGTTGTCACTTGCCTGTTTTTTCGCCTAAGGCTGCCGATGGTTTATACCACGGACGCTTCGTCGACAATCCTGTACCTCAACTTAGTGGGTCTGTCAGACAAGACGGCATGATCGATAAAAGCCGTGCCGGGAATATGAGCGTCGCCATAGAGACGATGAGTGCTCTTGTAGTGTTAAGAGTTCAGACAACGATAGGGGCTCAGATAACCTTGAGGGTCAAACAACCTAGAGTGTCAAACAACCATAGGGACAAAAAAATTTGGGGTTTGGATCGTTTATGATCGCTGCGAGTTCCTCCGGCTCGATAAGTGTCTCGTCTCTGCTCATACTGGTTTATGGAGGTTCAGTGAGGTACGCGAAACGTTACCCTCAAGCTGTTACTGGTAGCCAGGCGACGATCGATCGCCAATTAATAATCACGCTCAAGCCTATTATTCGAAGAAGGACAAATGGCCACAGGTAGCGTCAGAGCGTCGTGATGTCGACTCCATCGTGTACATCACCCCAAAGATTGAAACTCGCAAACCCAACCGGTGGCTTCGAAAGCGGGTCTGCAGGCAACCTACGAGAAGACTGGTTAGGGTCGACATGGTGACTCGTCGTTTGGCCAGCGTATTTTTAAGACGGCTTTTAAAACTATTCCCAACACATTTGTTAAAACAAGCTTGGATTAGTTTTCCGGGAAGCGCGCGTTATAATGCGGCTTTTTTGACAATAAGAGGACAACACATGACAGACGTTCGATTTGACAACAGGGTCGTGGTAATCACGGGTGCCGGTAACGGTCTTGGCCGGGCTTATGCCCTTGAAATGGGTAAACGCGGCGCTAGAGTCGTGGTGAATGATTTGGGTGGGTCAGCGTTTGGTGATGGTTCTGATTCGGCTGCGGCGGATGTCGTTGTTAATGAGATAAAAGCGGGTGGTGGTGAGGCCGTAGCTAACTATGACTCGGT
>JBLIIB010000105.1:0-12056 GCA_047634795.1 Candidatus Azotimanducaceae bacterium
AGATGCTATCCTTTCAACGCCTTGGAGTCGAGTTTTTGCGCGACCCTTAGTGTTAGTTATCTACCCGGATTAGCCGTCAGGTTAGACATACGTTCTGGCAGCTTGAACAAACGACTGGAGGCCTCTAGACTCGAACCACGGTCATAGCGCCTGCATCAAACTGATGTAAATTGAACTAGGGATTTCGTATTAACTTCTGACACAATACGAGGTACGCGGCAAAGGATTGCCGTCGGCGTCTATTCGAGTGAGAAGTAAGACAGTTTCAGGTTCTGGTGAGTGGTTCAGGCTTTGATGCGTCAAAAGAAACAACTCCTCTGGATTAGACGGAACTCAAGAAGTAAGGAAACTGATCATGACAGGATTACGCCGTACAGCAGATTTAACATCGCCACATAGGTGGTTGGCCAGCAGTAGATCGAAGGTTTCAGAGGCCATTAGTACATCGCCCGCTACAGCGAGCGATGCAACCGATCTTACCGGCCTTGCTGATCTCCCATTAGCTGTTCAAGGACAACGCGTCCTGGTTGTTGATGATGAAGAGTATGTTCGAGTTGTGGTTCGTTCCATGCTTGAAGACCTCGGATTTGAAGCCGTAGAAGCCTGTGACGGAGACCAGGGTCTAAAAGCGTTTGACGAGGCGGATGGTGAGTTCGCGGCCTGTGTGGTTGATTTAACGATGCCGGGCATGGCGGGGTTGGAGTTGCTTGAATTGATTCGCGAGCGAAGTCCGTCGGTCCCTGTTCTGCTTGTCAGTGGTTATTCCAGTCATGAAGTGCGACAACGCGAAGCCCAGTCCAAGAACATCAGTTTTCTTCAAAAGCCATTTACTATAGCGCAGTTTAAATCCGCGATAGACCCCCATCTTAGCGCCGCTTAACGGGTCAATGTCGTTCGGTGTTTGCTAGCGGTAATGACTTGTTCGTGAGCCTATTCGCTCAATCTTTGTTTGGTATATTCTAGGTTGCGCCCCAGGACTGAAGCATGGCGGTGACACACATCGTGAGTTTCTTTGCCGCAGGAATATGCAGAAATTCATTGGGTCCGTGGGCGTTTGAATGCGGCCCCAGGATTCCCGTCACCACAAATTGCGCCTTGGGTGAGCGGTGCGCCAGAAACTCCATAAACGGAATGCTGCCGCCACAGCCCATAGCGGCCATTGGTTTGCCATAAAACGCGCCTGAAACCTGATTTAAGAGCTGGTCCAGCTTTTTATTGAGTATCGGCGCATGCCAACCCGGATTCGGCGTATGCATATCGAATGATACCGTTGCGCCATTGGGCGGGGTCGCGGTGACGAGTGCTTTGAGTTGGGATGCAGCTTCCAGCGCGTCAGTGGTGGGCGGAATTCTTAGTGCGAGCCTCGCTCGGGTTTCCGGCCGCAGCACGTTGCCGGCTTGTTCCGGCTCCGGGACGCCCCCTATGCCAGTCACTGCGAGACTAGGCATCCAGGTGTTATTCAAGACTAACTCTACAGGGTCGGATGATACGGGTTGTGTGTCACCGGAAAAGGGGTACATGTCTGCGAAGGAGTCGGCCAGTATTTTTGCGGCCTCGATAGCCTCTTGCCGTCTTTTTTCCGGGACCTGGTCATTCAGAAATGAGGGTTTGATATTACCTGTTTCTTCGTCTTCAATGCGCGAGATGAGTTGTCTCAGTATCCGAAAACTGGAGGGAACGATGCCGCCAGCCGCACCGGAATGCACGCCTTCTTCGAGAACTCGAACGCCAAGGTCGGCAATCAACATCCCCCTTAGAGATGTCGTTAACCAGAGTTGGTCATAGTTTCCGCAGGTCGAATCCAGGGCGATGACTAGATCGGGATCACCGATAACAGGTTCCAGCTTATCCATGTAGGCCGCAAGATCGGGGCTGCCGCTTTCTTCCGATGCCTCAATGAGGATGACAATACGTGGGTGTGCAATGGACTTAACCGTTAGGTACTTGAGTGCTGCGACGGCGGAATAGATCGCATAGCCATCATCAGCGCCGCCCCGGCCATAGAGTAGATTATCTTTGCGCACCGGAGTGAAAGGTGCCAAATCTGCGTGCCAGCCGTCAAACTCAGGTTGTTTGTCGAGGTGTCCGTATATGAGAACGTTAAGGCAATTTTCTGCTGGTTGGATCGGTTCTAGCGTGAGCAAGATAGTAGGTGTTTTACCGGTAATCCGGTGTACTTCAGCATGAAGCCCTGCCACCGATTGGCTTTCAACCCAGGCCATTATGTGGCTTACTGCATCCTCCATGTAGCCGTTTTTCTCCCAGTCAGGGTCAAACAAGGGAGATTTGTTGGGGATACTAATATACTCGCTGAGACTTGGGATGATTTGATCCTCCCAGTACTGCTCAATGTAAGTCTTGATTTCGTCGGTGTTGAACTGCGAAAGATTATCCATCAATTTTTTTGTCCGAAGCATCTTCCTTTCTGCCCGACGCGTCGCCTGTTTTGTCCGAAGTTTCGTCAGCGACAAATTCGCCTTCTATGGTTTGACCTCCCACCGAGTTGTTGCTTGGATCAGCGGCGCCTGGCTGGGGCCCGCCAAACTGGTTATGGGCGTGAAATCTCTGAAACGACGCTGTTTCGATAATGTGAGCGGCAAGGGGTCTGCGGAGTCCGGGTAGTAGGCAAATGAATCCGCAAAAGTCTGTTGCAAAGCCCGGTGTGAGGAGTAGCGCGCCGCCAATGATCAGCATAACGCCCTCCAGCAGTTCTGTGTCAGGCATGATCCCCTGACTTAACTTATGTTGCACACGATTAATTGTGGCAAGTCCTTCCATGCGAAGTAGCCAGACCCCCACGACGGCGGTCAAAACGACGAGTCCGATGGTGGGCAGGGTGCCAATGGCGCTGCCAACTTCAATAAGTATCAGCATCTCAATGACGGGTACAGCGAAGAAAATAAGAGTAGCGAACGGCACGGTTAGATTTCAGGAATGATTGAGCAACCGACTCTAGCGAATGCTGAATGGCATGTCATCATAACGTCCGGTGTATCGGGTCTTTGTGATAGATTTATGCCTAATTAGGGTTTTCTGGACGTCTTCATGTCGAATAGTTTTCTTCCCGGTCCCGCAGGTGACTTGGAGTATTGTCTTGACGAAGCGGACCCTGCCATCGCAGGCGCAATGGCGGTGTTGTGCCATCCCCATCCGCTTTATGGTGGGTCAATGCATGATCTTGCTCTGTCGATCGTCCAGCGTGCATTGAACGATCGACAATACGGAACGCTTAGGTTTAATTTTCGAGGAACTGGCGCCTCACAGGGCCAGCATGATGAGGGTGTTGGTGAAATTCAGGATGTGGTCAAAGCGTCGGACTGGTTGTGCGAGCAGCGAGAAGTGTCGGATCTTGTGCTCGCGGGTTATTCGTTTGGTGCTGTGATGGCGCTGCAGGCACAGGCCAAGACACGAGCGGATCGTATGATTTTGCTTGCACCACCCGTGAGTCTCGGGACTGAATTAGTGCCTCCATCAATCGATACTTTGGTTATTTTTGGCGATAACGACACGTTTGTGAAAGCGGCTTACGCAGACGAAATATTTGCCGCGCCAAACATTCGTTTTGAAGTGCTTCCGGGGACGGATCATTTTTTTGGCGGAGCAGAACCGGCCATTAGGGATTTGATTTTTGAATGGCTTGGTGAGCCCTGAACTTAGGCCTAGGGCCCAGAGGTGGGGAGGCGCGACGTTGAGAGAACTAAGTTAGAGACAACCAAGGCAGAAAGAACCAAGGCAGAAAGAACCAAGGTATAGCGAGCAAAGGCTTAGAGAAGCTGGGACGTGGTAAAGAGCCTGCGAATATAAACTTCCTTGCTTACGCACGTTCTGCTTTCACGGACGGTTAGGTATGCCCGGATCTGTATGTCAGACGGAAAGACCGTATTTGCTTCACTCGAGTGGAATAAAACAAAGATGGGAACCTGAATCTTGGAACTGAAAACACTGTTGTATGACGTCGTAGACGAAATCGCGACGATCACGCTGAACCGGCCTCATCGCTTGAATGCGTGGACCGGTCGAATGCACACTGAGTATCGATATATTCTGGATCGGGCTGACAAAGATCGGGCAGTGAGAGCCATCGTGCTCACGGGTGCCGGACGAGGCTTTTGCGCGGGCGCAGATACCAAAGCGCTTGAAGGGCATGTTGAAAAAGGCGGCTATGACGCAGGGACACCCGACAAGCTGGTCGAGCCGGGACACGGCGTCAGCAAAGATTTTGACGCTTCCTTTGCCTATCACTTCGGACTTTCCAAGCCTGTCATTGCTGCGATCAACGGTCCCGCCGCTGGGGTTGGTCTTGTGCTGGCATGTTTCGCAGATATCCGCTTCGCCGCTGAGGACGTTAAATTAACGACAGCTCACGGTAAGTTAAATTTTCCAGCAGAATTTGGATTGTCCTGGCTGTTACCCAGGATGATCGGATTACCCAGAGCCAATGATCTATTACTGACGAGCCGCGTATTTAAGAGTGAGGAAGCTTTACAAATGGGGTTGGTGAATCACTTGTCATCCGCAGACAATCTAATGGATGACACCTATGCCTATGTGAAGAAGATGATAGCCACGGTTTCCCCGGCATCGCTGAGAGAGACGCGCTGGCAAATCTATCGTGATTTACATCGAGATGTCGCCAGTTCAGTAGAAGATAGCGAGCGTCTGATTAACGAAATGAGCACCCAGCGCGATTATGCCGAAGGCGTAAATGCCTTTCTGGGAAAACGCACGCCGGAATGGTCGGGTGAGTAAAATCCTCGGCGGATTGGAATGGGCCAGCCATTTATGGAACTGAGAATACAGTGAACAGGAGAATACATTGAGTAGTAAACCGACCGTGGGCTATGCGCTAAAAGAAGAGCCCTATTATTTACCTGTTTCAGATGAAGTTGACATATTTATGGCAGCTTATCACCAGCGTCTACCCGTGCTGTTAAAAGGTCCGACGGGATGCGGGAAAACTCGATTCGTAGAATATATGGCCCACAGAATATACCGGCAGGCAGCGTCGTCTGATCTTGCGCAGCCACTTCAGACCGTGGCTTGCCACGAGGACCTGTCCGCCACCGACCTGGTGGGGCGATTTTTGCTCAAAGGCGACGAAACGATCTGGCAGGATGGTCCTTTGAGCCAGGCGGTGAAAGAAGGGTCGATTTGTTATCTTGACGAAATCGTCGAGGCGCGTAAGGACTCCACTGTCCTTATCCACTCGTTAACAGATCACAGAAGAATCTTGCCGGTAGAAAAGCTAGGGCTGATTCTTGATGCACATCCAGATTTCCTCTTGGTGATTTCCTACAATCCTGGTTACCAAAACGTTTTGAAGGATTTGAAACCCAGTACCCGGCAGCGTTTTGTTTCTATTGAGTTCGATTATCCCGCACAGGCAGAAGAAGCCTCGATCATTGCCCATGAAAGCGGCGTTGATGAACCGACGGCTGATAAATTAGCGGCACTGGGTGCTCGCATTCGAAACCTCAGTAGCCATGGTTTCGATGAAGGGGTCAGCACACGTCTTCTGGTGTACGCGGGCCAACTCATTGTACAAGGCCTGCGCCCCATCAGGGCCTGCGACGCGGCGATCTCTAAAGCCGTTTCGGATGACGTTGAGGTTCAGCGGGCGATTGACGAATTGGTTTCTGCAATCTTTCCGGGCTGAAGCTGGCGCACATGACCCAATCCCAAATTGATGTAAATTTAAGCCTCACGCTTGAACGACTTCGAGCAATCAATAAAGGCACTGCGGAGCAATTTTCGACCGCGATTCCAAGCTTGCAGGCCAAGTGCACTAGTGCTGAATTAGCAGAACTATCGTCGCTTTGTTTTTCGATAGCTGATGCTGGTTGGCGATCTTTTGAGTGTGTTGAGCTATTACTTGATATTGCCCGGGCAACCGATGATGTTGAGCGCTTGATCGAAATCGCCCGCCTTGGCGAAGCGTTTTCTGGACACTCATTTGAGCCCTCGAAGCGATATTTTCAACTCGTGCGGGATAGCAGCGTTGATACTGCGACAATTCGTGCGATTGAACAGGCGGGTCTCGCGCTTCAGGGGAAGTATGCTCACGCTGCAGGATTGCTGGCTAACTACTTTGAAACGGCACAGATCGTATCTCAGTCATATTCGACCGCGGATGTTGCTGTTTGGGTGGCCTTGCTTAAGGCATTGATCCCGTCGAATCGGGATCTGCTCGTCGGGTTCCTCAAGCTTAGTGGGTCAGCGCCTGCGGTCAATTGGCATTCCGCGTCGAAGATGCAGGCAATTTCCAGTGAGTCCTGTCTGATCTATATCGATTGGTTTCCGCGCGTTGGTGACAGCCGTGATGATGATGAGAGGCGATCCCTGGATCGGATCGCGATTGTGCATGCGGATGATGCGCTGGATCAGCTTCTGCCTTTACTGGCTGGTTTGACATTGCGCACTCCGATTGAGCGATCAACTTTGCTGGAATTGTCGGAGCTGATTGACGCCACTCCCGTTTTGCTAGCATTGCTTGATCCGAGCCTCGATCTTCCTCTTGATAAACCTCGAGTTGTTCGCGAATGGCTGGAAACGGGGATTGAAACGATGGGTTCGAATCCTACCGGTTTACTGGCCTGGGTATCATTGGAGTCACTGGGTTCAGCATCGCTAATGGCTAGCCTCCGTGGCCAAGTGGCTTTTGCTGACCATGAACGTACTTTTGCGCTCTTGTCAGAAGCCGTTTGCCAACGGCACGTTGAAGTCATCTCGGAGGACATTAGGCCAGTGAATAACCGGTCAGGCGCAGTGGAAGCTTCGCCTGTTTCGAGAGCCGTGATGCCCGAAAACGATGGGAGAACCGTTACGCTGCCGGCCGTGGTGAATGTGTTTGAGACCGTGGAAGATAACTTTGGCTTCTACAAATCGTCACTCTTTCACCAATTGGGCTACGTCGAGTTTGGTTTGTTTGCTGACATTGTTCGGGTCAATCAGACCCTGAACGCGTTCAAGGATCAAACGCTGGCGGAAACGTTATTCATGATTGTTGAAGATGCTCGGATTGATTGGCTGCTCATTCAAACTTATCCAGGTTTGCGACAGCAATTGTTGGTTCAAAAGGCGCGCGCGGCAGAACAAAGGGCTATACCCATCACCCATCGAGGCAGGTGGCTGGAGGCTTTGGTTCTTATTAGTCTGGATGTGACGTCATCCGATCTCAGGTTCCAGGCGCTGAATGCAGATGTGGCGGCGCTCGAGCATTGTTTACAGCAAATACGAGCGGTGGATGCCAGTATTGATGACTCCCTTAACTTGACGTCGGCGCTCTATGCGATGTTTGACGCGCTTTTCACCCGATCTGACGATAGGCTTTCTGTTCAGGATGCGATGCTAACGCTTCAAGAATTACCCGAGCCGATCGCTTACCGAGGTGAAATTGACGTCGAGCAGGTTGAATCCACGTTGAAAATTGAAGCGTTGGTCAACGAATGGGAGGACCAAATAGAGGCTGCTTCTGACGAGTCCGCTGGGATGACAACGACCGGTGCTGATGATGACCAGATCGACCTGGGTGATCTCAAAAAAGGCGATGTCGGCACGGGCGTCTCGATGATCATTGATGAACTTGAGCATGAACTCGGGCTCGAGTCAGGCACACTTGATCCCGATTACCCTGGCATACCCGTGAATATGCCGGGCGGTATATCGAGTACGCGTAAAGAAGCCAGTCGTCACTTTTACGACGAATGGGATTACCAGATTAACGACTATCGTGGCCGTTGGTGCACCTTGTTTGAGCACCGGGTTATGGATATGGACGGGGCCTATGTTCAGAGAACCCTTAGAGACCACAGTGACATTGCCAGACAGATCCGACAGCAGCTCAACCGTGTTCGCCCGGAAATGCTCCGCAAAGTAAAAGGAGTTACTGAAGGTGAAGAATTAGATCTGGAAAGATCGATCGCCTATCTCGTCGATCGTAAGGCGGGCCTGCTACCGGAAGACAAAATCTATGTCCAGCGTCAGCGAAAGGATAGAGATGTATCCACGCTTTTCCTGCTGGATATGAGCGCCTCGACCGACGACATTGTGCCAGATCCCGACGTTCCACCGCTGGCGTACCCGAACGTTGATGACGATGAATATTTGGTCGAGTTTTTCCGAGAGCAGAGTGTGAGAGACGACGCTGCTCGAAAGATTATTGATCTTGAAAAGGAATCTGTGTTGCTCATGGCCGATGCGCTTGAGCGGCTGGGTGACGCCTACTCCGTTTGCGGTTTTTCCGGTTATGGTCGGGATCAGGTGGATTACTATTTGTGCAAAGACTTTGATGACAGATTTGATGAACGCGCCAAGGCGCGAATTGGTGGTATCAAACCCTGTCGAAGTACAAGAATGGGGCCCCCGATTCGTCACGGGACGCGGCGGTTGATTGAGACGGGTTCTCGAATCAAGGCGATGATTATCATTTCTGATGGTTATCCTCAGGACCATGATTACGGAACTGACCGGAATTCTAGGGATTACGGACTGATAGATACCATGAAGGCGCTATCGGAAGCCAAGCAGCAGGGCGTTCTCACCTATTGCCTGACGGTTGATCCGTCTGGCCATGATTATCTACGCTCGATGTGCCCCGATAGCCAGTATATGGTGATTCAGGATATCGCTCAGTTGCCTCACGAACTTTCGCGTGTTTACCGTAGTCTTACGGGTTAGGGTGGTTCTTCGTCAGAGTGAGTGTTTTCGCGGGTTTACAGAGAGAAAGCGGGCGATTTAACATAAATAGACCGGGCGAACACAACGAGTGGCCGCGTCGCCGGGTTTAAGCCGTTATGAAAACGGTGAATCTTGGCTCGCATAATGTATGCACAGAAAACATTAACGAACGATGTGGGCAGTGTCAACATAAGAGGAGGAAAGGTTATTGTGCTGGGGTGTTAAGTCAGCAAAGAATCCCGTCTCGGCAAGAGCAACAAAAATATGACCGACGCAGAAAATCCAGCCGCCATCGCGCAAGACGGTGCGAAAGACACTTTGAAAGAGAGATACCATCATGGGGATCTCCGACAGGCTTTGCTGGACGCGGCGTGTGCGCATTTGCGTGAAGAAAATGCTGATACGTTGAGTCTGCGCGCGTTGGCCCGTCAAATCGGTGTCTCTCAAACCGCGCCTTACCGCCATTTTGATTCTCGAAATGCTTTATTCGCAGGTATCGCCACGGAAGGTTTTCAGATTCTGGAGCGTGAACTCAAGCAGGCTAAGGCATCACAGAAGGACGCGGCGAGTGGGTTTGTCGAACTCGGTGTGGCATATCTCAGGTTCTCTGTTGCTCACAAAGAAAAGTACCAATTGTTTTTCGAGTCGAGCCTGGTTGAGGTCGACGAGTATCCGGCGTTGCAGGCTGCCAGCGAGGGTAGCTTCAACCTGTTGCTTGAACTCATCCGTGAGGGCCAGCAAAGCGGTGAGTTCAAGGACGGTTCGGAAGAGGCTCTCGCGGCGCTCACATGGTCGAATCTCCACGGCATCGCCAGCCTGCTTCAAATCAATCGAGAGGCCGAGGGCTTTCTCGAACGGCCTGTCGGGCGTGCACTTAACTACTTGGCAGCTGACTACCCTTTGGTGGTGAGGGCGGTGCTGGCCTCGATTTTAGTTGGCCAGCATAGTTAGCTGGCACAGTTAGCTATTCCAATCATTTGATAATTTTTTTAAGTTCCAATCTTAACGCTTTGATTTTGTTCGGGTTTGATTGCACTTTTCCCAATGTGCTTAATCCCTGAAGGCCGAGTTGAAAGCGATCGGCGAACTCACCGGCTGTCGCGTTATCTGGATTCTTAAATTCGCCTTGGCGAAGCCCATCCTCAAAAGCGTCGACATAAAATTGCCGCATATGTGTCAACGCAAAATTCAACCGGCGGGTTAACTTCTGGCTTTTACCGCGCAGACTTACGCCCAAAGTGCCAATCGGGCATCCGATGAAGTAACGCTTGCCGTTGAATCGTTGGAAGCTGGTTGAGATGCGATCAATTTCGTTGCCCAGGCTCTCGCGAGCTGTGTGGGGTGCCGCGAAGTTCTGCTCAATTTCAGTTTCAATGTTGTGCCACACGCTGTTGACCACATCGACTGCGAGGGTCTCCTTATTGGCAAAGAAATGATAGAAGCTGCCTTTGGTCGAAACTGAGAGCTCACACAATTCATCGACGGTCACAATGTCATAACCACTGATCAGGAATCGCGTGGTCGCGATATCGATGATGAGCTCCCTTCTGTGTGACTTCCTTGGCATTGTTCTATGATATCAAGCTAATACCGGCCTGACTGCTGTTTTGATGGCATCTAACGATGAGTGGTCATCGTTCCGTGTATGGGTGGTGCTGTGTTCGGATGTGGTTCGGAGGGTGTCGGGGTGGTATTCGGCGGATGTAGCCAGGCACTTCCTTGCGTTTGGTATCAACAATGTGTCGTATGGCTGTTTGATGGCTGTCCATCCGGGGAAGGCCCATCTGATTCGGGTTTGCTAAGAGGTGCGGTCAGATGTGCGCTCAACGCGGGGCTATCTTTCCATCAACATCAAACCCCTTGGAGGTTATCTCGTGTCTGTTGGCAGGATATTTGTTACGGTTGCGGCACCAGAACCTTTATGGATTCACATCGCATTGACCGATTACACGCGACATGACTAAACCTCTACTTGCCATCACCATGGGCGATCCTGCCGGCGTTGGTGCTGAAATTATTGTAAAAGCCTACCGACTGGCGGAGCTTGGCATCGAAGCGCGTCCATTTGTGGTGGGTTCCATCGATTGTTTAGACGTGGCGATGCGACAGACCGGCTTAAAACTATCAATTTTGGCTGTCGAGTCTGTCGATCAGGTTGTCGACATGCCGGGCACGATTCAGGTGCTTGAGAGTGTGCCGTTTGAGATTTCCAGTCTGAAGATGGGGGAGGTCTCTGAGGCATGCGGTCGTGCGGCCGTCGGCTATTTCGAGTCAGCCGTAAAGCTTTGTTTGGCAGGCGAGGTCCAGGGGGTGGTGACCTGTCCGATCAACAAGGAGGCAGTGCACGCCGCGGGGTTTATTGGTGATATTGGCCATCAGGAGATCCTCGCTCGAATGACAGGAGCGGATCTCACCGCGACAATGCTAATGACTGGTTTGTCTGCACCTAAGGGCGGGCTTAAGGTGGCGCACCTTTCTACGCACAAGTCGCTGGCCGAGGCGGTTGCCTATGTTAAAACACCCGTGCTGGTTGATAAGGTCAGACTGACCGCTGCGAGCCTGAAGCAATGGGGTTTGGTTAATCCAAGGATTGCTGTGGCGGCGCTTAATCCACACGGTGGTGAAGGAGGCATGCTGGGGCGAGAAGAAATTGATGAGATCCGACCAGCAGTTGAGATATGCCAGCGCGAGGGCTTGTCCGTGACAGGGCCTTTCCCGGCGGATTCAGTGTTCTATCGCGCCATTGCGGGAGAGTTTGATGCGGTAATGGCGCTCTATCATGACCAAGGTCATATCGCGATCAAGGTGCACAATTTTGAGCAAAGTATTACAGCAACTATGGGTATTCCTTTTGTCCGTACGTCTGTGGATCACGGCACCGCCTTTGATATCGCGGGTCAAAACAAAGCTGATGCCAACGGTCTTGTTCAGGCTTTAGATGCAGCGATTAGCATGTTAAATCAAAAGCTTAAGTAAACATCCTAACAAACAACATTGTTTCGGTTTGTATCTTAAGTTGGTCAGGTCATGACGTGTTTGGATGAGCAATAGTTAAGGTGGGTCTTAAGGTTTGGCGTGTAAGTGCACCGAGCTCAAAGCGTACAGCGCTTGATGGTGTGACGGTTTCCTGAGAGTCTTGGTGGTCTAGTTCTAACTTAATGTTGAGGCGAATTTTCCATGCGATGGAACAACTGGTCGGGTCGACATCAGTCCAAACCTGCGCAACTCGCCTTTGTGCGTTCAGAAGAAGATGCGGCCGCATTGATCAGGCAATGCGGCGATCGAGGTGGCCATCTTCGCGTGGCTGGATCAGGGCATAGCCATTCCCCGCTGGTGGGTTGCGATGACACTATTATTGATATGTCGGGTTTCTCGGGCGT
>JBLIIB010000106.1:0-11941 GCA_047634795.1 Candidatus Azotimanducaceae bacterium
GGGAAAATTATGAAAAGCGATAACTGAACGTGAATTTTGATTATATTCAGGCATATTGGTGAAAATTCGTGCAGTGGCGATGTTGATCATTTCCCATGAAAAATGATGATCTCCCATGAGTAATGAGGATATATCCCGCTATCTACGAAATAGGATGAGATCGTCACTTCAGAGAGCGGCCGACGAAGGTTTATCGGGCCCATCTGCCGATACGACAGAGTTAGAAGGTAAACAACTCCCGGAGCTTGACCAGATCTTCCACCGTCGTGGTATCACCAGGCAGCATTTCTTTTAGGCGCTCGTCGCTTTCCACCGTCAGATCATGCAGGGGGATGCGTTCGACGATGGCGTCGGCTTTTGCTTTCAGGTCTTTTTTGTCGAGTATGCCGGTCACTTGTTTGTTCCTTGTTCTTTTGGCCCTTCGGGCCAGATCTCTCCGCTTCGGTCGAGATGACGAAAATTGAAGCAGGGGGGGCTACAAGGATTACAGGAGGGTCTTTAGACTGTGTGGTTAGTTGCTTAGGCGCTGGGGGAGTAATGAGGTGTGTTTTGTATGCGATAGGGAGATAAGGGGGCTCGCCTGTGTGGGTCCGACAGACGCGGAGGTACGAGATCTCTCCGCTTCGGTCGAGATGACTGGTGGTGGTGACGGGGGCGGGCGAGATGATGGAGGAACTAACCCCTGACGTATTTTTCCAGTTGTTCTATCTTGAAGTCGCGGTCTGACAGAACGGATTTGACCAGGTCGCCGACTGAGACCATGCCGATCAGTTTACCATCCTTGACTACCGGTAGATGGCGAATGCGCCGGTGGGTGACCAGCGCCATGCATTCGTCAACACTGGTGGCTTCGTCCGTGGCGATGACCGTGGTGGTCATTATTTCGGACACCTTTGTTTCCTTTGATGAGCGGTCTTCGAGGATGATCTTTCTGGCGTAGTCTCGTTCCGAGATGATGCCGATAAGAAGGCCGGCATCATCCACGACGGTGAGTGCGCCAACTTCCTTTTGTGCCATCATTTCGACGGCCTGGTAGACGGACATTGAGGGTCCAATGGACCAGACTTCATTACCTTTCTCAGACAATAGATCGCGAACGCTTGGCATGGTGATGCCTCCTATAGACTGACTGGGGTCATAGTCTGCGCCTGATTGCCGGGAATCTCAAATCGGGTTATTGGGGGAGCTCGGGAAGAGATCTCTCCGCTTAGGTCGAGATGACAAGGTGTGGGGCGAGATGACGAAAAAATCGAGATGACTGCTGCTTCGCTCGGCGTGTCGAGACGCTGATAGGGATTTGTGTTGAAGCTGACTAAAGGTTTCGATAAAAAGTGGATAGATGCGCGATCTTGATGATCTGGATAACAAGGTAATGGTCTTCGATTTGATCGAGTATTCGGTAGTGACCTACACGTACCCGGTAGTTATCAAGTCCAGCGAGCCTCGTGCATTTGATGGGTCTTGGATCTTCTGAAAGCGCATCAATCCTGTCTAGAATCCTTTGGACATCTTGGGATGGAATTCTGCGAAGGTCCCTGGCTACGGATTTTTTGAACCTGATCTCATAGCTTGCCATGTTTTTTCAGGTCTTTTAGCAGCGCTTCAAAGGTAATAGAGGGTTCATTAATACGATCTGAGAATGCCTGAAGGTCTTCTTCATCTTCGCTCATTAATAGTCGAACAGCTTCGTCGACTAAGTCAGATAGTGAGGTTTCTGTTGAAACGGCTTTTGCCTTTAACGCCTTGTGGATAGCGGGGTCGAAATAGACGGTGGATCTTTTTTAGAGATTGCTCATGGTGGGGTGCTCGGTGTTTTTGGCATCATAACGTTATGAGGTTATAGCGCCAAAAGGTGGGCGTTGAGGGAAAGGTGATATTCCTTGGCGTCGCTCGGCATGACGGGTTAGTTTCGTTTGGGGGGAAAGGCGAGATCCCTCGGCTTCGCTCGGGATGACTGCGGCTTCGCTCGGGATAACAGAATGCTGGTGGCGCCTACGGGGTGAGGAATTTGCACTTCGCTGTTTGGCTGGCCACTTTCAGGTCCAGGGTGGCGAATGGGGCATCTATAGCTTCGGCAGTGGCGACGTAGGTCGCGTCATAGCTACTAAAGTTGTGGCGTAGTTCCCAAACTCTGTCGGCAAGCGGATAGAAAGGTAACAGCCGTACGTTGAGGAGCATTGTTCACTGCCAATGAGCCTGCAATTAATCTTGATATCCCGATTGATTTCAATTCAGAAAATATCACCCGCGTCAGTAATGCCGAATATTATCCTGGTACTGACAACGAAGGCTTCCTTAACGTGCCCGTGTGGCAACAAGTCTATGAAGAAATAAACGATTCAGATTCTGTCCTTTTATGTGTTGCAGAAGATACCGGTGGCGAAGCTCTCGCTGGACCTATTTTCGATGCTGCCAATCCAACTTATGTCCAAATCGTTGACCCTGATCATGCCATCAGTGCGCATTTAACTTTGTTAATGTGCCATCGTCCGCATGAATCGATGAAGAAGGCCGAATCGTTCGCATTGGTGAAGGCACCTATTCCAAAACCCACGCAATAGGCGAAGGCGAAGCGGCAATCACCTTTGGTAATGATGTCTACACTCCCGCGCTAAAAGATTGGGTTGCCAATGGTGCTGACAGCAAGCACGTACAATCCGCTGCGACTGTGGCTGGCAACATCCGTCAACAGAGCGCTGATCAAATGCAAGCTGATGCAGCTTTCCGGCTAGGTAACATGTTTCGTGCCCACGGGCAGAGCGAAAAAGCTGAGCAATATTGGGATATGGCCAAAGACCTGAACCCGGATAGTGTGAACTTTATTCGGCAGAACCTGACCTTGTCAGAAGAAGACTCGGCAGGTGAGACGTTCAGACAAGTAATGGGCGAATATGTGAGTTCAGGTCGGGAATATTACCGACCGCTAGATCTGGGAAGCCCTGATTAATTGGATATTTCCGTGGGCCCGCCCAGTCCAAGGCAAGGCAGGGGCGCACATTTTTTGGTGCGTCCCGAACGCAGTCATGGCGCGAATGGTGATGCGGCATGCCGACACTAATCAGAGCGTCCCTGGAGTCGTAGATACGGATCTATCTGCTCTTATGTAAAAATCAAAAGAGTGAACTTGTTTCGCCCGTTTTTTATTACCCTCTTATTAAAAAACAGGAGACACACCATGATTGGTCACATCATTCGGCTAAAAGTTCTTGAAGGTAAAGAAGCAGAACTGGAAGCGCTGGTATCACAGCTCATGAAAGATGTTGCCGTGAACGAGCCGAGTTCAATTTATGATGTTCGACACGTCCGGGATGAACCACGAACCTATTTGTACTTTATTTCCTTTCCCGATCAAGCAGCGAACGACAGATATCTGACCGCTGACTACCACACTGAAATGTCTCAAAAGGCACTTGCATTATTGGACGGTGATCCCATTTTTGAGGATCTCGATAGTTTTACTTGAGCCCGGAGCTAGGTTTCAGGCCGATCTGTTAGAAAAACGAAGACGGCCTGAAATTTCAACGCAGTTACAGCCAACATTGATTACAAAAAATGACCGAGGTACGTGCATGCTAGTGTCCACGGCTATCAGACATCAGATCGTCTAACCTGCTTTGCGCAAGATCAGGGTTCTGTAGATCAACTGCCTCTATCATTTCGCAGCCAGCTTTGATCATACCGCTAAGAAGGACCGGATATCATCGGGGCGATCAAAGTAGGTTGCACAGGTGTATTTTTCCTCTTATGGGAGCTTTCCTAACCAGGGACAAGCAGGTAATTGCGCACCAGTTCAGGGTCCACCCGTATACGACCATCGCTAACATAACGCGCTATTTCCGGGCGATCGTCATCCCACCGGCGATATCTTCGGTTGTGGCAGATAGCCCGCCATCGCCATATATCTGGCAGCACTTACCGCATTGGTTACAGTCTTTCATCAAACATCTTCTACATTCGTCTAGTCGACACGACTAACGCGCCATTCAGGTTAAAGAAACCCTCAGGCCATAGCAAAGCGGGCATCATTCGATCCATAATCAAAGGCAAGCCCAATCACGCGCATATGACAAAATGGCAAAGAAGAAAAAACCACTCGGATCACTACGAGACCAGCTCAAAGACGCAGGACTCGTCACCCCATAACAAGCCAGAAAAATCGAGAAAGGCGCGCTACGGACTGATCTGAGAATTAAAAAAGGCGTTGAAGTTGATGAAACCAAGCAGAATCTCAAAGCCGAAAAAAAGAAAAAGCAGGAAGATGAAAGGCTCCGCAACGAAGCCTTGAATCAACAGGCGAAACAAAAGGCATTGCTTGCTCAGGTTAAGCAGCTCATCGCGTCAAATTCGCAACGTGAGAATGGTGAGGTGACTTACAACTTTACCGAACAGAACAAAATCAAGAAGATCTACATATCAGAAGAAAACAAAACCCAGTTTAACAAGGATTGTCTCGCGATCGTTAAATCAGGTGACAGCTATGATCTGGCTCCAGAGGTAGTAGCAAGGAAAATTGAAGCGCGCAGCGCAGAGTCGGTCTTTTTTTCTGCATGATCGCTCAAGTGAAGCGGTCGACGAAGATGATCCCAATAAGGACTACTCTATTGCAGATGACCTCGAGTGGTAACTTAAGCCCATCAAACCACAGGATAAAAAAACAATGCATAAATCCGATTCGTTTAGCCCAGGCAACACCGCAACGGCAGATCGCGGCCAACTTGCTCACCCTGACGCGATAGAACACAGTCAGCGATTAGAGAAAAAATTGTACATGGTAGGCGACAAGGCATGGACATTGGTCGGTAACGGTCTATCGAACCAGTCTTTTGTTGAAGGCCCGGAGGGCCTTATTGTCATCGATACAGGCGAATGCAATGAAGAAATGTCTGCGGCATTGGCCGAGATCAGAACACAAACCAGCGCGCCGCTGGCAGCTTGTATTTATACTCATTTCCACTATGTCGGCGGAACTGAAACCTTACTCAAAGAAAATCCAGAGATACCCATTTGGGGACATGCTGGCATCGAAGCTAATCTAAAGCGTTTCGGCGGCGAGGTTGGACCTAGGGGTTCAAGAGGGCTGGTACATCAGTTTGGCATTATGATGCCTGATGAAGGGCCCGATGGAGTCGTGAACCTCGGGCTCGGCAAGTTCTTTCGTAACCCTGAGCATGCTCCGTTTACCAATGGCCACATACCGGCCCAAAACACATTCGATCAGCCTATGCAGACGTCCATCGCAGGTCTGAAGGTTGAGTTTTTGCCAGCGCCTTCAGACGCCACGGATTCAGCGACCATATGGTTTCCCGAGCTAAAATTGGCGATTAATAATCTGCTGTGGCCCGCGCTTTTTAACGTGTTTGCAATTCGAGGTGAAGAATATCGTGATCCAAGGATACTGCTGAAAGGGTTGGACGAGCTTGCAGGTCTTGAAGCTGACAACCTGATCGGTGCTCACGGACCACCGATCATGGGGCAGTCTGTGAGTGCCGAAGTTATCAAGGACTATCGCGATTCAATACAATTCCTCTGGGATCAGACAGTGCGTTGCGCCAACCTGGGACTAACACTTAATGAGGCAATCGCGACCATTTCACTACCACCATATTTCAACAAGCACTACACCACGCGACAATTCTACGGCCTGATTGAACACCATATTCGCCAGATATATACCGGCCTGTTCGGTTGGTTTGACGAAGACGAGGCAAATCTGTTTCCAACTCCAGCGCCCGAGCGTTCACAAAAACTCATAACAGGGTTTGGCGGAGTTGCCAAGGTCCGTCAAGAGATCGACGACGCGATGGCAGCGCAAGATTTCCGCTGGGCCATTGAACTCAGCTCCTGGTTAGTCAGATCAGAAGTGAACAACAAAGGTCGCGCCGATGCCGGAGAAGTTGAAGACCGGGAACGACTCGCCAGTGCATTACGCGGTATCGCGCAATCAACCACTTCTGCCAACATCAGAAATTGGTGTATCACTCGAGCACTGGAATTGGACGGCACCATTAACCTGGATCGTTTTCGCGGCCATCGTTTTCACAAAAAGGAAGTACTCAGTAAGCCAGCTGTCGAATCTCTACCCTTGTTACGAGTTATCTTAGTCCCCAGCCAGGCCGGTGAATTAGAAGATGAAATCGTCATGAACTTCCCCGATGGAAGTTCTACAGGGCTCGCTATTCGCCACGGAGTTGCTGTACCTTCAAACGGTGAAGACGCAGGGATCTCAATCGACATTAGCTTTGAACACTGGGCAGAAATACTGGGCGGAAAACTAGCGTTGAGCGAGGCATTGGGCCAAGGTTCTATGAGGTCCACTGACAATGAACGAACCATCAGGTTTTTCGCCTGCTTTGATCTCCACACCCTGACTCACTAAAGGAATTGTACTAACCCATGACCGATATCCCCAAGCCTACAAAACCGTTTTCCGGCCGAATCGACAGACTGTTTGAGGACGCAGAACCAGAACGGCTTGCACTCAATAAGCAAGCCAAAGGTGCGCCCAATATTTTGTTAGTCATGCTGGACGATGTTGGATTCGGTACCTGCAGCACTTTTGGCGGTCCAATCCCTACTCCCGGAGTCGATAAAGTTGCCGAGGCTGGTCTAAAGTTTAACCAATTTCACACAACCGCACTGTGTTCCCCTACTAGGGCTTCACTACTTACGGGGCGTAACCACCATAGTGTTCACATGGGGGGAATTACCGAAATCGCCAACAGTTTTCCTGCCTATGACAGTGCCATCCCACCTGAGACAGCGACGATCGCCGAGATTCTCAAGCAGAACGGCTACTCCACGGGCTGTTTCGGGAAATGGCATCTAACACCTTCCTGGGAACAAAACCCGGCCGGTCCGTTTGATCGATGGCCAACCGGCATGGGCTTTGAGCGGTTCTACGGAATCATTGGAGCCGAGGCATCCCATTGGGAGCCGCCAGTTTATGATCAAACAACACCGATTGAGCCACATCTCGACCAGCCCGACTATCACCTAACAGAAGACCTTGCTGACCATGCGATCGAGTGGATATCAAGACAGCAGGTCTCAGCGCCGGACAAACCCTTTTTCTGTTATTTTGCACCGGCAGCGGTACACGCGCCCCATCACGTATCACCTGAGTGGAGCGACAAATTTGAGGGTCAATTCGACGAGGGTTGGGATCAACTGCGAACAAAAATCTACGAGCGCCAACTCGCTCTCGGCGTCATACCCGAAGGCACAGCGCTCACCGATCGACCAGAACAAGTCCCTGCCTGGGATCAATACCCTGATCGCTACAAACCAGTAGCATCTCGATTGATGGAAGTCTTCGCCGGTTTCATGGCGCACACAGACGCACAGGTTGAGCGGGTCATCGACCATCTGATTGAGCAAGATATCTTCGACAACACCTTGGTGATTTACCTAACGGGAGATAACGGCGCGTCCGCAGAAGGCACCATCCACGGCGCATGGAGTGCCCCCTCGTTTCAAAACGGCGTACATGAAGACCCCGAGTGGTTACTGGAACA
Source organism: Candidatus Azotimanducaceae bacterium (assembly GCA_047634795.1). Lineage (GTDB taxonomy): Bacteria > Pseudomonadota > Gammaproteobacteria > Pseudomonadales > Azotimanducaceae > UBA9659. The sequence goes on from JBLIIB010000106.1 coordinate 7,515, forward strand.
CATGGAAGACTTTGGTACCGATCGCTGTGAAAACCACTTTAACGTCGGATGGGCATGGGCACTGGATTCACCCTTCCAATGGATGAAACAAGTGGCCTCCCATTTCGGTGGCACACGAAATGCGCTCGCCATTTCCTGGCCTAAAGGTATCGAGTCAAGTGGCGAACTGCGCCAACAATTTCATCACGTGATCGATTTGTTTCCAACAATTCTTGAAGTGACCGGCATAGTAATGCCAGAACATGTGAATGGCATCAAACAGGATCCAGTTCATGGTCACAGCATGAGCTACAGTTTCGCTGGTGATGGGGAAAGCCGGAACACCACCCAGTACTTCGAGATTCTGGGTAACCGTGCGATCTATCACGACGGTTGGATGGCTTCTTGTTTTCATGGTCGCCTGCCATGGATACGATTCGCTGGATATGAGTTTGACGGCGAACAAGAGGTTTGGGAGCTCTACAACATCCGCGAAGACTTCTCTCAAGGTTTTGATTTGGCCGCGAGTCATCCAGAAAAACTGGCAGAACTTAGATTGTTGTTTGAAAGCGAAGCAGAAAAATATAGCGTCTATCCATTGCGAGATGCGTCAGCAAAGCGCGGCGGCGAATATTCAGTGCCCCATTCCCTGGAAGGTCACAGTGAAATGACTTACGGTCCGATGCACGTGCGCTTGCCTGAACATGGCGTGATCAACCTTAAAAACACATCGTTTCGAATCACCGCAAAAATATCGGCAGATAACAAAACCGTCGGCGTGATTACTTGCCAGGGCGGCAATATGGCCGGTTGGAGCCTGTACCTGGACGAATCCTCACAGCCAACTTTTGTTTACAACTGGTTTGGTCACGAATTCACGACCCTGACAGGCGACATACTCAGTAAAGGGGACCATGAGGTAACTGTTACATACATTCATGATGGTGGTTTTGCCGCAGGCGGAGACGCATCGCTTGCCGTTGACGGCGTCATCAAGGCAACGGACCGAATTGAGCGCACGGTACCTGTGATATTTTCAATGAGCGGAGAAACTTTTGATGTGGGCCGCGACACTGGATCACCCGTAGGACGGTACCCTCACAATTTCACGTTCACCGGGACAATACACGGCGTGACACTACAGCGCCTGACTGAACCCAGCGAAGAAGTTAAACAACAAGAACGGCGCGGTAAGTTTGAGGCGGGTTTGAGTTCTCAGTAACAAAAAGGGCTTAAATCAGCTTAGCCGCTAATCAATCATCAATCGAATTTCAGCAGGCGTTGGAGCCCCGGGTAGAAACATCACTATAGCATCATCAAAACCCGCCTCTTTGAAGGCTCTCAATTTTTCGCGAAGCTCAAAGTGATCCACATCGGCGCCAATACTTATCGTAGAAACAATTGCTCTGACACCATTTTGTTTGCGGTACCCCACAAGTGCAGCCGCACACTCATCTGGATTGCGATGCATCCCTGATGCTATCCAGCCGTCGAATTCTCCGGCTGCCCGTGCGACATTCTTTCCCCAGGTACCAAAAAAGATCGGTGGCCCACCTTGGACGCTGGGCCAGGGACTTAGGTTATGCTCATCGACCTTTCCCGTATGAAATATTTCCCGAAGCCGCTTCAGCTTGGTGTCGAATAGAGAAAACCGATCGTCGAAGCCGACGTCGTGAACCTGATAATCAGACGCTGTGGACCCCGCACCCACGCCAAGAATAAATCGTCCTCCCGACAAATTTTGCAAAGACCAGGACTTAAGCGCAATGTCAGTTGGGTTATACAGTGGGAGCTGAAGAATGGCTGTACCTATCTCTATGTCCCGCGTGACCGCAGCAACAGCTGACAGTGTAACGAAGGGGTCAGACAACATGAAACCTCGACCCATGGCGTGAGCCATCCAGATACTGGAATAGCCTTCAGATTCCAATTGCTTTGCCTGTTCAACAATCGCGTTGGGGTTGTTGCCATCAGTGAACGAAAGTAGCGCACCCAGTCTCATACATCATTCCTTTAAGAACCCTCCATTATCAACGGGATTTGAAAATTCACTGGGCGTTTAGGCTGTTCTTGTCTCTGCAGCTGAAACAATAATCATTCCATCATCCTCTCTGATTGCGTAGGTTTGAACAGCCACTCGTGTCAACGAACCTCTAGGCTCCCCCGTAATCAAGTCAAACCTCACACCATGCAACGGACAGGATATGAACCCATTACGAACGCGCCCTCCGGCCAAAGGTGAGCTCTGATGTGTGCATTGGTTTCGTATCGCAAAATGTGTACCACCTGAATTACACAGCAGTACACTCTCCCCGTCCACGTCAATCACTTCACTGGTATTCAACGCCAGCGGCTCATGTACAACTTCTGGCATCTTATTTCTCCAGGTAATCGCCAACTCGCTGCTGCAGATGCCTCGCCCGAACTTCCTGGTAATTACCTAAAGTCTGCCCGCCTTTGGCGCAAGTTTTAAAGCCTCGCGTCTGTGCTGCCATATTGTCCGTATCCTGATCATAAACGGCGCCAAGAAAACCCAAACCCTCTGACAAGGTATAGCTATCTTCGATTTCCAGCATTAACGGTTCTGGCGGTGGTGGCGATTGTTTTTCAGGATGATTCGGTCGCAGAAAGAACAGATCAAAGTAGGAGTAATCTGGGTCATCCTTATCCGGACGGAACCGGTAAACCATAGGTAGCGTCAATCCCGGGAAGATAAAAAGATTGGGGAACAAAAAGTATTCGATAGAATCCAAGGTCTGCGCAGTTGAGTAATCAGAGAAGTCCTGGTCATAGGTTTCTCCCAACTGCTGTTGCACAATCCCTGCGTAAACGTCACGGGCAGTCATACCTTCTGGCACTTCTGGGCAGTCTCCATCGGCTGGTCCACGCCTTCCCCACAGCATGTGCATCAGTTCTTGCTGGGTCGGCGGCACTGGCATCCTTGGATTCGCAGACCCAACGGTATGAATAAACCGATTAACGTTTTCGGGAAAAACATCATAGGTAGTAATGGGTTCAGAGAACTCGGCACCACCTGCGTGGGTTTCTTTGACGTGATAGGCCTCCATGAACGCTTCTTCAGCAGCCTTCCAATTCACCGGCAATCGTTTGCACACATGGGTCTCGGTATATCGGTCTTCAATCTTAAAATCTTTGAAGTGTTCTGGTAGAACACCTAGAAATTCACTCAAAGGCTCGGCATTAGGATCAAAGTTGATGAAGACAAAACCACCCCAGGTATCTACCATAACCTCACGTAGATTATGGCTCTCACCGGTCACATGCGGAAAGTCCCAGTCTTCTGGCAAGTCAATCAACTCGCCATCCAATGAATAGGTCCAACCGTGAAACGGGCAGCGGAAACTTTCGCAAAAACCATTGTCGCCGGGATCTTTTAAGGCTGTGCCTCGATGCATACAGGCGTTGTAGTAGGCCTTGATCTGCATTGATTCAGTTCGAGTGACGATGGCAGAAAGATTGCCTATATCGTAAACCTGATAATCACCTGATTCAGCAATATGCTCTTCACGGCAGGCCATCTGCCAGACCTTCGGCCACATTTTTTCAAATTCTGCCTCGGCATAGTCCTTGGATGTATAGTTGGAGTAAGGGATATCCGCATCACCGAGAAACTCATAGGACTCGGTTAAAAAGGACGCAGGCGGTTCGGATGCATCTTCTTTTATCGACTCTTGATAGGTATTTCCCGGGGCACGAGCCTCACCGGGGGATAGTTTTACTGACATTCGCCCTCCTCACGCCTGATGACGTTTTGGTTAAATATTTGGGTAGCTGAAGGTCTTATGGTCGCCTTTCTTCTATGTAGTCGTCAATCAACTCATGATATCGCTCAACACGGCTTTCCTGATCAGCAAGATAAGCACCTTCATATCCGCGCGATCGCATGGAATTTTGTTGCAGGGTGAAAATCTCTACATCCTGATCAATCGTTCTACCCATGCTTTTCTTGCCTGCCTCAAACACTTCATGTTCAACCACCGCATCGCGCTCAACAATCGCGGCAGTTGTCCTAATCGGTGCTGTTTCACCCTCAGGCTGGCTGGCGTACCACCAGTTATCAAAGACACACCGTTCAGGGTCTGTGGGATGGGGTCTTACTCTCAGAAAATGAAACCCGTCGGACCAAAGTGACACTGCAAAATTGGGAAAAAGCGTGTAATGAAACGCATCAGTGAACTGTTCGTCGGCCATTTTTTCGTAGTGCGAGTACCCCCGTGATGGCCCGAGATCACGCTTCGCGCGCTGCAACGCATCGCGAGTTGCATCACCTCGCCCTTTAAAATCATCAGGATCAATACCCCACTCTAGCAGAATCGAAGCTAGAGGCTCGCCAATAGAACCATCGTCATTGCCTGAAACACCGGCATAGCCGCCAGGCATGATCATCCGATTGTGACCTTCGTTCGACAAGTCGAATCGAGTATTTT
>JBLIIB010000107.1:0-11645 GCA_047634795.1 Candidatus Azotimanducaceae bacterium
GCGTATTGACCAGTTCGATGGGGGATTCGATGGTTTGCCATTGTTCGCCTCGTTCCATTAGGTGTTGTTGAATTCTGAGCGACATCTCATCGTCCATCGCCTCCGCGGTGGCAATAAAGAAACTATTGGGCGGCGTTACGCCGGAAAACTCCAGCGCCCGGCGGCTTTTGCCAGAACGGGCTCCGCCAAGAATTAGCGCGATCATGTGGGATTCCTTAACCAGATTTGGTGTTGCAGATGAGAATGTCGATAATACCTTGGGAGATGGATATTTGCTTGGTGCTTGCTCATTCCAGTCGTCTGTCTGACGTTCCAGGTACCCCCGATGCCAGCAGAAATTGTCAGTCTTCCGACTTCAATCCCAGAGCCCGCAATCCTTGCATTCGCCCCCCGACTCCGGTATCCCTTTGTATAGATGAAACAGGTGATGTCCTATGCCAAGAACCAAGCAGCCACAGTCATACTACGACGGGATTAAATCGAAGTTTGCGGAGGAGCGTGATCTGCGTTTGAATTATCGACCCAACGGTACGGTTCAGTTCACGTCCGATTTGACGGGGGATCTATCCCGCTATGCCGTTGATCCTTTTGTAGAAGAAGCCCCGGCGCGCGACCCGATGGAAGACGAAGTGGAAGTGCTGATTATTGGTGGCGGTTTTTCTGCGTTGTTGACATCTGCACGACTCCGCGAGGCCGGCGTTGAGAGTATTCGGATTGTGGAACGTGGCGGTGATGTGGGCGGCACCTGGTATTGGAATCGTTACCCCGGCGTTGCGTGTGATGTGGTGTCTTATGACTATCTGCCGCTCCTTGATGAAATGGATTACGTCCCGGTGAATCATTATTCCCGGGGGCCTGAAATTTTTGCTCACTGTCAGGCGATTGCTAAAAAATATGACCTGTATGAGTTGGCGGTATTCCACACCACGGTAACGGAAACCCGCTGGATTGAAGAAGAGCAGCTTTGGCAAATGAGCACGGATCGTGGCGACAAGATGCGCGCGCGGTTTGTGATTTGTGCGAACGGTACTTTGTCTAAACCAAAACTTTCAAAGATTGCAGGAATGACATCGTTCAAGGGCCACAGCTTTCACACTTCCCGCTGGGACTACGAGTACACGGGCGACAAACTCGAAAACCTGAAAGACAAACGTGTGGGGATCATTGGTACCGGCGCTAGCGCGGTTCAGGCCGTACCCGAATTGGCAAAACAGGCGAAAGAGCTCTTTGTTTTCCAGCGCACGCCGTCATCGATTGACGTTCGTGACGATTGGCCCACCGATCCTAACTGGGCGCGTAAACTGCGCCCCGGTTGGCAGGCCAAGCGCCGCGAAAGAGTGCTGGCTTTAGTCGAAAGATCGCCTGAGCAACAGGCTCGGTTGGATGCGCTCACCCCGGAAGAAAAATTACAGGATCAGGAAAACGGCAACATTGATTACATGATGCGAATTCATCAAAGGATCGATGAACTTGTCCACGATCAGGAAACGGCCGACGCACTAAAACCCTGGTACATGTTTATGTGCAAGCGCCCCTGTTTTCACAATGACTACCTGCCGAGCTTTAACCAATCCAACGTCCATCTTGTAGATACACACGGCGAGGGTATTACGAACATCACCGAGCAGGGCCCGCAGTTTGAAGCGTCCGTCTATGATCTGGACGTGTTGATCTACGCGACCGGCTTCGAAGTCCAACAAACGGGTATCTACAATCAGATTGTGGGTCGGGGTGATATTTCCCTCGACGAAAAAAATGCGCACGGCATTCGCACGCTGCTGGGTATTCATGTGAACGGCTTTCCTAATTTCTTTGTGATGGGTGGTTACCAGGCGTCTTTCCAGTTCAACCTGACGGACATGCTGCAAACACAGGGCGATCATATTGCCGCCTGTATCGACTACACACGTGCGAGTGGCCACAAGACGATTGAACCGACTTTTGAGTCAGAACAATGGTGGGTGCAGGAAGTGATTGCGCATCGCGGCAAGACAAATCGCAATGCGGAATGTACGCCGGGGTATTACAACTTTGAAGGCGAATCCAATCGGCGACAGGACGGCAACTATAACGGCGGTTTCCGGCAGTACTTTATGCATCAGAGTGGTGTACGTGAAGCCATGACAGAGAGGTTCGTCTTTGATGGGGCGGAGTAAGTCCAGAGCGCCAACTGCCGGGCTACTCAAGACCGGTCGAGTGGTCTGAAGTGGGTCTGTATGCGTATTAAAGGCATGAATAACATCGAAGTAAGACAATTAGACTCATCCGAGCTCTACGCTTGCAACCTCATCATCGAGTCAGCAGTGCTTAACTGGCCGCTACCCGAGAGAGTGAAACGGCTTGCCGTGCCGGTCTTAAAATATGATGCCATCGATCTGCAATACATGAAGGTCTTTGTTGCCACCTACGCGCACGAGATCGTCGGTGTTGCAGCGTGGGATCCTTCACCGATTCATGAGCTTCCCACCGGCGACGGCGGCCTGTTTCATGGCCTTTATGTTTTGCCTCTCGCTCAAGGGCAGGGCATAGGTGTGAAACTGATGGAAGCTGTTTTTGCGGATGCACGAACTTCGGATTCGCGGGGCTTGTTAATCAAGGCCCAACGCATTTCCCAGGGCTATTTTGAACACCACCACTTCGAAGCGCTCGCAGCAAACGATAGTGAATATCCCTGGCAATATTGGAAACAACTAGGAAAGCTCTGATTAAAAGGATATTTGTGTGGGGACGCCTGGTTCAAGATAAGCAATACGGCGTTCCGGTTGGCGCGCACATGGTTTGGTGCGGGCCGAACGCAGTAACGGCCCGCGCGGCCCGACGCAAATAGACTTTAATCAAAGCTTCCCTGGGTTAGAGATGGGGGTATTTGAAACACCCGGATCAAGAGCACTTAGATTAAGAGCGCCTAGATTAAGAGCGCCTAGATTAAGAGCGCCTAGATTGGAAACAATTCGATCTAGAATGTCTTGGTTTATTACCTCTTGATTTATACCAATTGGGCTAAACAAAGGAGATCATTATGAAAGCTATTTGGAACGATGAAGTTATCGCAGAATCAGACGACACCGTGGTGGTTGAAGGTAACCATTACTTCCCCAAAGCGTCTCTCGCTGCAGACCTTTTTACCGACAACCCGAAAAATACATCTTGCCCCTGGAAAGGAACCGCTAACTACTTTGACATTACAGTTGCCGGGCAAACTAATAAGGCCGGCGCGTGGTGCTATGGCGCAACTACGGAAAAGGCGAAGAATATAGAAGGTCGAATCGCCTTCTGGAAAGGCGTTAAAGTCACTGATTAATCCTGCCGGACTGGGTGATGCTTATTCAGGTCATCCTTACTACACTAGCGCTTCAATTTTAAAAAATAGGAAAAGCAATGTTCAGCCACATTATGGTGGGTGCTAACGATATGGAAGCATCAAAAAATTTTTATGACGCTGTACTTGGCGCAATTGGTTACAAGCCGGGTGAGATGGATGACAAGGGTCGCTGTTTTTACCGCGAGAAAAGCGGAACATTCAGCCTGACGCCTCCGATTGACGGCAAGCCAGCAACGGGTGCCAATGGCGGTACTGTTGGCTTCAACGTAGAAAGCCCGGAACAAGGTGATGCCTGGCACGCGGCCGGTTTGGCCAATGGCGGAACGACTTGCGAAGATGCCCCCGGCGTTCGTGAAGGCATGCCACTTTACTTGGCTTATCTTCGTGATCCAGCAGGTAACAAGATCTGCGCATTGAAATTTACCGGTTAATCACACTGGATAGTGCGGATTTGGTTCAGTGTTGTGTTTGTTGCCAATAACTAATGGCGGCATAGCAGCACTGATTCATTTTTTCGCCCGGTTGATAAGGCAAGTGTTCTTAAGACATTTTTTCATAGGATGATTGTTTCTAAGATAAATGTTTCTAAGATAAAGGTTCCTAAGTTAACTGTTCATAGGACAGCGGTTCTTAAGGCGGTAGTTCTTGAGAGAACGGCCTTTTGGGCCACGTTTTTTCAGAGAACAGTTCTTTAGATCATCATTTTGGCGCTATTGCCGTATCTCCGGGTTCTTTGATCGGCATCAACAACTTTCCCCAGAGATTTGGTTCGCTCAAACCTGTCCCCGCTTCTGCTGTATCCCCATCTTCGAAAGTACCGAATACGCGATCCCAAATAATGGCCCCACAACCGTAGTTCGTGTTGCTCTCTTCCAGCATGATTGAATGGTGTCTGATGTGATATCGGTTCGTTGTAAACAACCAACCGATTCCTTTCGTATTAAGCTCGATATTTGTGTGCGCGAAGGACGCCTGTGTGCTGATCAGCAATGCTGCGCCAGCGGCTGCGATGCCTACGCCGAATACCAATTCAACGATCATTGGCGCAATGGCAAGGAAAAACAGTTCAAGCGGATGGTTAAGACCAAAGTTAAGTGCGTTTAAGCGCTTAAAAGAATGATGTGCGCCATGACCGGATGCACGCCAGATGATGGTCCAACGGTGCTCTGCCCGATGAATCCAATACCAAATGAATTCGCTAACAAAAAATGCTATCAGCATTTGTAAAACCAGCGGCCAGTGATGCGGCCATATATCGAGATTGTTCGCTTCCCTCCAACGATCAAGCGGTTCAGCCAGTACGGATAGATAGAGTTCGGCCACTGCAATTGACCCTATGACAAGAAGTACCACGAGTAAAATATTCAGCATTTTCTCTCGTACATCAATGACCCAGTCTTCTCTGGCTGGCCAGCGGTGTTCTACCAATCCGAGAGTCAGTTGAACGCCAACGATGGCAATCAGATAAGTGAATTCAAATTCAGGATTAAGCGCCCAAAAAGTGCCTACCAGTATTAGCAGGCTGGGTTGAAGTGCAAATCGCAGCGATAAGGGAATGGTAGTCAATAGGTTTGCCTCTTTTTTGGTAGCCTAACTTATATGATGATTACTGGCAGGTGGCTAATGCGAGTGTTCAGAATTTGGTTAAGAGTTTGTTTGGCTTTGTAGGTGTGTCCTGCGAGCGCAGCCACGCTTGAAACCGCTGAAAAATTTGTAGATGCGTTCTACGCTTTTGAACCAGCGCAATTGTCAGCGTTGCTCGGGCTCGGTCAGGACGCGGATAACGCCCTCTACTATCAGGCATGGGCACAAGCGGCGCATTATGTCGTAAAAGATCAAGTGCCCCGTATCGTGGTTGGAGACGGTTTAGACAGTGAAGGCGATGCCGGCAGCGCGATTTGTGCGATTACCGTGAACGGGAATTTCGGCACAACCCTTGGCTACGCCGCAACAGATACCGCCACACTTAAGGTCCAGGATAACAAGGTGTCAGCTGTTTCATTCGAAGGTGACGACCCGCTGATTTTTAGCGTGGTTTATCTGTGGATGACGATGCTCAGGTCAGACGTTTTCGAAGGTCCTTGTGAAAACATGTTTGACGTGGGCAACACTTCGGCGGATTGCGCCCGTGCTGTGGCCGGTGCCGCAAAAGAATTTATGAGTCTCTGGGATTGATCATTGATGGTGCCTGAGGCTTGCTAGGTTGTGATGCAATTTGGCGCATACTGGCCCAAATCTGTTTTAGCTAAACAATAATAAAAGCGTCAGCAACAACATCAACAATAGCAATGCCAACAACGATAACAAGAAGAAGAGGAATCAATGCGAAAACGAAAAATGGGTAAACATGGCCTGGAAGTCTCTGCGCTGTGCCTTGGCACGATGACTTTCGGTCTTCAGGTTGATGAGAAGTCGAGTCGAGACATCCTGGATAAAGCGGTGGATCATCGCGTGAGCTTTATGGATACGGCGGATGCCTATCCACTGGGTGGAGATGTCAGCACGATTGGCGAAACCGAAGCCATCATTGGCCGATGGATGAAGGATAAGGGTAATCGCGATGAGGTAATCCTGGCGACCAAGTGCTTCGCGCCCACGAAACGAGGCTTGAACAATATGGGTTTGTCTCGCAAACATATTATTGATGCTGCGGATGACAGTCTTCGTCGTCTGCAAACCGACTATATTGATTTGTACCAGTCTCACGGATTTGATCCGAATACCCCCATCGAAGAATCACTTCGCGCCTTCGATGATTTGGTCACGGCGGGCAAGGTTCGCTATGTGGGTTGCTCCAACTATCCTGCATGGCGTCTGGGAGAGGCCCTGCGAGTAGCAGAGCGCATTGGCGTTGCCGGGTATGCGTGTGTGCAGCCCCGCTACAATTTGTTGTATCGCGAAATTGAAACTGAACTTTTACCCTTGTGTGTTGACCAGGGCGTCGGCGTGATTGTTTATAACCCGCTCGCCGGAGGATTCCTTTCAGGGAAGTACAAACCCAATCAGGCGCCGGAAGAAGGAACGCGTTTTACTTTGGGTACAGCCGCTGAAAGATATCAGGCTCGCTATTGGCAGGACTCTCAGTTTCAGGCGGTGGAAACCCTTAAGGAAATTGTCTGCGCCAAGGGATTGGATCTGGTTTCCGTTGCGGTGGCCTGGGTTTTGTCACAGCCGGGTATTACCTCTGCGATTATTGGTGCCTCTCGACCGGATCAGCTTGATTCAAATATAGCGGCGCTTTCTGTGGAGTTTGACGATGAACTCACACAAGCATGTGATGCTGTCTGGTGGTCGTTGCCGAGACGACCGGTTGCGGAAGGTTATCGATAAAAAAGGGTGTTTTATAAAAAAAAGGCTATTAAACCGCGCGGCTTAGTGAAGTTTTTAATGAGTCCGAGTTTCAGATGTGCCGGGTACATGGGTTGCTGTCAGCTCGTTTGTTGGGTTCAGCTTTACTGAGCCGTTTAAGCTAGAATAGTCCGGTTGCATTTTTAGGTCACAAAAGAAATTACTCGTGCAGAAGACTAAACGAGCATCTGACGAAATCATCGTGCTATCGCTGAGTGTGCTTTGCGTGATGGGCCTGGCACTATTTTTCTTCATACGGCTGCAGCGCGGCGATTATGCCGTCGCCCTAGCTGATAGCGTTGGCGTTATTGGTTCATTGGCGATATTCGTGTACGTTTATCGTACCCACGAGACCGTCATGGCCGGTTTTATTCTGGGTCTGGGCGCACTGACGGGGTCTGTCCTGATGGTGGCGCTGCAGGGACCCGAAGAACGCTACCTGCTCTACCCCACCATTGCGGTTGTGTTTTTCTTGATGCCACCGAAATGGGCGCTGATGTTTGCGGTGATCGCCGTGATGGTATCCAGCGCCTTGATTCTGCCTGATGTCGAAATAATCGTTCTTGCAAAGTTTTTGTTGTCCATTTCTGGTTCGTTTCTATTCGCCTACATCTTTGCCAGTGAACGCAATGATCAGCGCGATGTGTTGCTTTCACTCTCTACATTGGACCCGCTCACCGGAGTCGGTAACCGTCGGGCTTTCGACGATCACGTTGAGGCGTTGCTGAGGATGCGGGAACGTAACCCTGTGACGGTGAGTTTATTGCTGATGGATATTGATAACTTCAAGGCCGTTAATGATACGCGGGGGCATGATGCGGGTGACCGGGTATTGAAGCTTGTTGCGACCATTATCAACGAGCGAATGCGGGCGGGTGATCACGCCTTTCGTTATGGTGGTGATGAATTTGCCATCGTGGCGCAAGGGGAAAGGGTTCTTTCGCTCGCCGAAAACCTGTGCGCCAGAGTGGCTGATTTTGCCAGTGGTGAGTCTCTTTCTATTTCTGCATCTATTGGTATTGCCACGTTGGTCGAAGGCGAAACGGCAGTCGATTGGATTAAGCGGTCAGATACAGCGCTTTATAGTGCGAAGCGTGAGGGCAAGAACCGGGTTTGTGCCGCGCCCGATGTCAGCCAAGCTGAACCGGACGCGATGAGAACGAAAGCCGCTAAAGCTTACCGTCGATATACCTCTGAATCATAATGTGGTGCTGTCTTATCCGCATGTCCTGATAGTTCGCGAATTGAACTTGGTTATTCCCCGAGGTTTTTAGACCCTCCTGCACGTAGGGCAAGTTGCCCATGTCCTGATCTGCAATCACACCAAGGCCTCCGAGTTCTTCTGCGTCTGACCATTTTTCTGATTCTGATAATAGTCGCATGGTTGCTGGAGGGGGTCGTGGTTGATCCCTGGGCACTCGATCTAATTGATAAACCTCCATAATAGCGCTGTCGACGTCCTTGCCATTAGGTCTCCAACGATAGACGCGAGTCGGCTTCATGCCGCCCCAAACGGAAAAATTCGGGAAGACGTTGTATAGAATTGAATCAAGCATCTCTGCGTCTGAGCATTTGTCATAGTCATGGCCATTTTGATCGCTCAAGTTATCCCTGACGCTCTGTGCAACGTACTTACGGGCCGTGGTGTCTGACGGTACTTTGCCCACGTCGCTGTGAATTTTGTAACGCCGGGACATCATGTCATCCACAATGCGCTGTTCGCTCACGGTACTTCGGTCCATCAATGGACTTGGCTCAGCCCCCGCGCTGATCTGTCTTGTCACGTAATCGGAAAACACGTCGTATTGAGAATTCACATCGGTGACGTGGGTCATGATTTGAGGGTGGGTTGTGGGTGCGTGCTGCGATTCCATGAACGCTTCAGCAACCACTTTCCAGTTGCAGGGAACAACCTTGGCAACATGGTATTTAATATAGCGATCTTCAAGGTGCCAGTCTTTGAAATGCCAATCCAGTGGGCCAATGACCTCGCTAAGGGGTGGTGCGTCGTTATCAAAATTAATGAAGATAAAGCCGCCCCATTGATCAACTTGAACCTCGGGCAATTGCAGTGCTTCCTGGGTCAGGTGTTGATAATCCCATGGTGAAGGGCATTCCTTGAAGTCGCCGTTCAATTCCCACGTAAACCCATGAAAGGGGCATCGGAATTCTGTTTTGTTGCCGGGTTGAATAGCGAGTTTTCGGCCGCGGTGCAGGCATGTGTTGTAGTAAGCCTGAATCTTGTCAGGCGCGGATCTCACGATCAAAATCGATTTGTCTATGACATCATAGACAAGGTGATCGCCGACATTGGGGATTTCCTCTAGTCGGCAGGCCATCTGCCAGACGCGCATCCACATGTGCTCAACCTCAAGCTCGAACCGAGCAGGATCTGTGTAGTGCGTAGCCGGAATAGAACTGCTGCCCAGATAGGGCGCGTTCTGGGCGCGAAGGTTCTCCGGCACTTCGCGTGAATCTCGATCCAGAATGTCTTGATAAGATTCCCCTTCGAAGCGGGCATGTGGATCGAAATCAGGTGTTGGCTTTGTCATTTGGTTCTCTTGGTCAATGTCGACCGGTTGTCTTTATGGCTTTGATGGCATTGTTGATAGCCTTGTTGGCGCCTATCACTAGGCAAAGCATATCGTATGTGTGCCGAGAATAAGAACGCTATGTGGATATGGCGGTACGCCGAGTATTCGCGCGGAGGTCTGGCCCATCGTGAGACCATCCGGGTGCCAGAAAAATATATCGTGCCTTGTCGAGCCAGGTTTTGGCGCGCATCACGTCCCGCATGAGGTTTACGTATTCCGATGCCGCCACTTTGATTGGATTGTAAGTGCTGATGTTTTTAGTGAGGCCATAGATGACGGGTTCAATGGTTTGTTCTTCTGTGAATGTGTCAAAGCACTTATCCCAGACAATCAGAACGCCGCCGTGGTTCCTGTCGAGATAGGCGGTGTTCGATCCATGGTGTACACGATGGTGGGACGGCGTATTGAATACCGCTTCAATGAATGTCGGTAATCGGTTGACCAGTTCCGTGTGAACCCAGAACTGATAGATCAGGTTGAGGGATATCATGGTGAAGATCATCACTGCGTCAAATCCAAGCAGCGGTAACGGCAGCCAGAAGAAATACTTATGGATTCTTTCACCCACGCCCTGACGCAGTGCCGTACCGAAATTGAGCTTATTCGAGGAATGATGTGGGACGTGCCCCGCCCAGAAAATGCGGATTTCATGGTTCGCGCGATGAAACCAGTAATAAACAAAGTCGTCGAGAAAAAATAGCAGTACCCAAGCCCACCATTGCCGTTGGACCACATCCCGCAGCGGCGTGAGCTCGTGCAGATAATAGAACACAACGATGGCAGCCAGTTTTGGTATCAGGTCGACGACGCCAGATAACACCAGCATGGACATGGATATGAGGAAGTCTTTACCCTCGTAAAGCTCGCGCTGCTGGAAACGTGAAATCGCCGATTCCAAAATAAGGGCAAGTGCAAAAAGCGGAAGGGCGATCGGCAAGAAACGATCGCTGCTGATTTCAGAGATGATGGCTTCGATCGACATTAGATAATTTGACCCAGCGTTAGGTTATTTGGCATTTTCATTTGCTTCTTTGAAATGTTGTTAGCGACCGTCAAAACCGTCAAACACGTTGATGCCTAAATTAAAGGGGGGCTTCTTCTTCGGTGTCGTGATCCGAGGGTGCATGAGTGTTGTCTTCCCAAATTATCGCAGCGGCTTCGAAGGGCAGCAAGCCTTTGCCCTCGGCTTGATCCGCTGGGCTGAGCCGCGCGAATGCTTCGCGTAGCTGTTCCAGGCACCAGAGGCGATATCGTGAAACGGGCAGGTTTTGATAGTGGCAACCCTGTATCTCCATTTCAAATCTTTCGTTTCCCTGACTGAAGCCGATGGCATTGTGTTGAAGCTGAACTAGATGGGTTTCGGCAATCTCCGTCAGCATAGACGTTGCATCTTTGGGTATTGAGTCCAGAAACGGTGGCGTCTGCTCGGTGCCACCGGCATTCCAAACCCGTGATACCCAGTCGAACACCGCAGGGCCTTCATTACGCATGATCTCTGCAGGTGAGGGGTCCTGACCGATATGTCTCAGCATCGGGCCCATCAGGCCGAAATCAGCAATAAAAGGGTGCATTGCCCAGTATATCAGGACGGTTGGCTAGCATCAGTGCCATGTTAGAGAGGGCGAGGCGATAGCCTGATTCAACGTGCGCCCGGGTAGCCTTCGTTACCCCATCATTCTGGAAAAAACGGGAGAACTGGCGTTTTTCAATCATTCGTCTGCGCATGAATCGCGGGATTTTTAAGTGCTTAGTTGTTTCATCCGCAAGAATTCGAGAGAGCAGGGCTCGATCATGATCATAGCTCCATCGATAATGCATGGCTGCGCGCCAAAGCCACTCATCAGCGTAGTCTTCGATAAGTAAGGCTATAAGTCTAACTACTGGGTTCGATGGAAGAATGCCGGGTGTTGGTTGTTCTTTTTCGAGATGAAGGAGTATCGGTGTGCGCTCGGACACCCAACGGCCATCATCCCGCTCGATCATCGGTACCTGAGCTGCACCGGCCAGACGTTTGATGCGCGTCTGATCGGCGAAAGGGTGTTCCATCACCTACTCGATGCCCTTAAATCAAAAGTACGCTTCGAGCTTGCCCTTGTAGTAGGAAACAGAGAAACCGTAGACCTTCATGCCAGACTCTCCTGTTCACGACAGGCCTTTGCTACGACTTTTTGACCCAAAAATGGCTCATGCCTCGAAAGCTGGGAATCGCATGTTTCGTTAATCCCTTTTCGCTGTGTTTAAGGTTAGGAAAACGATCAATCAGCGAACGGATAGCTTCTTGTGCTTCCAGTCTTGCAAGGTGTGCGCCTAGGCAGAGATGTCGGCCGCCGCCGAAAGATTGATGATGGGTGTCTTCTCTTTGGATATCGAACCGATGCGCG
>JBLIIB010000108.1:0-11634 GCA_047634795.1 Candidatus Azotimanducaceae bacterium
GGTTGGTTTGTACGATGTCTCTGACGACTGGATTCCCGTCTACGACAAAACCGATCTCAATGGATATTTTGTCGCCATTGGGACCAGTGGAAACCAGTTCAAGAATGCTCCGTTGGTTGGTGATATCATGGCGGCCGTCATCGCAACGCCCGATCACGATGTACAGCCAGCGTCACTGATGCTGGAGCACGTCGGGGTAACTGTGGATTTATCTTTTTACTCCAGAAACCGGGACGTCAAGAAAACGTCGTCCGTTCTCGCGTAAAACCATTCTTTAGAATCACGAGTCACGCTTGAACAAACAGTTATGCTTTGCAGTTGTCATCCTAGGCACAGTGCTCGGACTGGCAGGTACCGACCTTGTATTGCCAGCCATACCCGTGCTGTCAGACAGCATCCCCGGATCATTGTCTGAATCCCAATTAGTGCTCGCTAGCTTCACTGCTGGCTGCGCTCTAGGCTTGCTTGTATTTGGTGAGCTCGGCGCTCGCTTTGCACAAAAACAACTCATCATTGCAGCATTGGCGGGTTACGCCGTGCTCTCATTCTTCTCTGCCCAGTCAAACAGCATTATGGAACTGGTGAGCTTCCGCTTGTTTCAGGGTTTTTTTGCTGCCGCACCGGCGGTATTTGCCCCCGGCATGATAAGGACACTGTTTGATGATCGTCAGGCCCTGAGAGCGCTGGGTCTTACGGGCAGCATCGAATCAGTTGTGCCCGCACTTGCGCCTATTTTCGGCGCATGGATGCTAACGTTTTCAGACTGGCGCGCATCGTTCTATCTAACCGCCTTGATGACATTGGCGTTGTCGATTGGCTGGATTTTTATGCCTCAGTTCCGCGAAGGGCAGTCGCGCGTCAGCGACGACGCCGCAGCCATTCAAAAGAACTACCTTGCTTTGCTCAGTTCCTCCATATTTCTTCGGTATGCACTCAGCCAGGCCTTCACCCTTGGCGGCCTGCTCGTTTTTGTATTTGGCGCACCCACCGTGATGACAGTCGTGATGGGAGGCACCTTGAGCGACTTCATTTTGATGCAGGTGATTGGCATATCCCTGTTCATTGTCGCCTCGAACAGCACCCACTTTATTGTTGCTCGCGTCGGGAATGAAAAAACGATACTTTTTGGCACAACGATGTCAGCAATCGGCAGCATCGCCGTGCTCATCTATTCGCTTATTGCATCGGAATACGACCCAAAATGGCTCTGGTTTTTGTTTGCGTTCGTCAATCTGGGGCTTGGATTCCGAGGACCACCTGGTTTCTATCGCGCCATCATCGCGGCAGACAACAGTGATGCCAGAGGCGCGGCGCTGGTCATATTATTTGTGTTTCTGACCACGGCGATAGGAACAGCAGCTTTAGCGCCGTTTATTACCGTTGGCCTGATTCCACTTGCTGCCACGGCATGCGCAATATCCTGTAGTTCAGTCGTTGTCATGCTTACCCTGCCGTCACTCCCCGACTAGACCGGATCGTTGTGCTTTAAAACAACGCCTTAACAACGATGAGCACCAGATAGGTGATTGTATTGAAGAAGAAGACGACTACTATGGCCAACTAAGATCAGCACAAGCCCACACTCCAGCTTGCGAGGTCACTACGATGTCCCGCTCGGACTCGAGTGAATCCACGATCGAAGCTACCAGGAAAGTCCTGAGTCAAATCAAAGAAGCGACTAGCGTCACGATGGAATTACCTGCCTCTCTCACGCGAAAAGGCCTAAACGCGCTGGAACCAGAATGGCCATCCGCCAGCAAAGCCTCTGCAAAACTCATTATTGACGTCATCGATGAAGACGGCATGGCAGCAGTCCAATTGCTTGTCTCTGAAGTCAACGCGAGCGGTCCAAGCATCACCTTCGACCCACCGCCTTTAGATGAATTTACTGAGCACGCAACAAAGCCTGGCATTGCCAAGGTACTGGGCATCGACTAACACCCCTATATCGCCGCAAACTCACCATAAACTTTGCGATCGTTCTCCCCCGCGCAAACACCAATGTTTCTGCTACGATGTAAAAAATAATAATAATAATTGGCAGACTTTTCATGAGACGACTAGTGGCACTGTCGATACTTTTTTGTATCGGTTGCACTCCAGAAACAGATAATTCCTCAACCCCAACGCTAATTCCAACAGCCTCAGCCATCACCGACCCTGAGAGCTTTCAGGCCATCGCAGATGAACGACGCGCGCGGGAAACACACCCGGGGAAAGTACACTTCGACCAGAGCTGTGCTGCGTGCCACCTTGGTAACCTTAAGAAAGCGCCCCACAGGGACATGATTGGCCTGATGACACCCGAGGCCATCCTCAACACATTGACCAACGGCATCATGAAAAATGAAGCCGCCGCACTGGATGACCAAGAAAAACGAGCGGTAGCAGAGTACCTGAGCGGAGACGCATTGGGCGGTGAACTGGCAAGCATTCCTTCTTGTAAAATGGACCAGACCTATCAAAGCGGCCTGTCCTCATCCGGATTTAACTGGGGCCTGCAACTCAACAATCAACGCAATATATCAGCGAAAAGCGCGGGTCTCTCCAGCACCAATATTAGCGAACTGGAAACTGCCTGGGCGATTGCGATGCCGGGCGCCAATCGAGTTCGCTCCCAACCAATTTTTGCGGGCGGCCTTATTTTAGTCGGCTCGCACGACGGAACCGTCTATGCGCTAGATCCGGATAGTGGCTGTCAGGTTTGGTCTTTTCAGGCCTCTGGCGAAGTCCGTACCGGCATTGCTATCGATGAGTCGCTCACTGTTCCCATGGCATTTTTTGGTGATGTCCTCGCTAATGTTTACGGCATCAACGCAGCAACGGGCGAGCTTGTATGGCGAATGCGGGCGGATGAACATCCCAACGCGACAATTACCGGCTCACCGACACCGCATGACGGCCGACTTTATATACCGGTCTCTTCGCTCGAAGTCAGTCTTGCCATCGACCCTAACTATGAATGTTGCACATTTAGAGGATCCGTCGTGGCCGTCGATGCCGCAACCGGCGAGCAGCATTGGAAGACCTATACTATTGAAAACCCACCTTCTGTCAGCGGCAAAAACCCGGTGGGCACAAACATCCTCGGGCCGTCGGGTGCGGTCATCTGGAACAGCCCATCGATCGACGAAGCAACTAATCAACTATTTGTCGGCACGGGCGAGAATATGTCATCACCCGCCAGCCTGACGAGCGACGCTTTGATCGCCATTGATCTGGATTCCGGGAAAATCAACTGGGTTTTCCAGGCAACCGCCAACGATGTATGGAACGGCGCGTGTGACACCAGTACACCCGAAAATTGTCCGGTGGAAGGTGGCCCAGATTTCGATTTTGGAGGGGCAACACTCATCGCTGAGACCACTGCACACGGTTCGCTGGTGATAGCCGGTCAAAAGTCAGGCGTTGTACATGCGATCAATCCAAAATCTGGCGAACTTGTCTGGCAAACCAAAGTAGGTCGCGGCGGAATACAGGGCGGCATTCATTTTGGGATTGCCGCCAGCGGTCAGACCCTGCTGATTCCTATCAGCGACATGGCAGACGGCAGAACTTATCCAGACCCCGATCGTCCGGGAATGCATGCATTAGATGCGAATACGGGCGAGATTCTCTGGTCAACCCTACATGATGATCAATGCTTCGACAGAGCTCATTGCCACCCCGGTATTTCACAAGCAGTCACCGTGGTCGGTGATCTTGTTTTGGGGGGCGCAATGGACGGCAGGGTTAGAGCGTATCGCATCGCGGACGGGCAAATTGTCTGGGAGCTCGATACAACGGCTGGTCAGTTCGACACGATGACGGGCGAACCCGGGATTGGCGGCTCGTTAGGCGGCGCATCCGGACCCGTCGCACATGATGGCCTGCTACTGCTCAGCTCCGGCTACGGCATTTACAATCACATGGCCGGCAACTTGTTACTCGCTTTACGTGTCCCCCGCGTTACTGACTCTACTGATCCAGAATAAGCGGGCAATATAGGTCAAAAATGGGACGCAGAACATGATCGCGACGGCAAGATAGGCAGAGTTCAGGCCCATCGCATTATCGCCTAAAAACGCGTAAAGCCCGGCAAGGAAACAATTAGCGGCAAACGTGACAAATGTGACAAATGTGACAAATGTGACAAATGTGAATTTGACCAAGGGGTATCGATGGAAGTCCGCCACGATCAACCTTATTTCAGAGATCAATGGAACGCTGCGTCAGGTTAACAATTTTATGCAGCCATGCTTGGAAGGTTCTGCGGACAATTTCCTGAATTCGGAATCTTCGTTCCAGCGATCGAAATGCACGTTTCTAAAGTAGAAGCCGAGTGTTAGCCCTAACAGTGTTGCGAGAAAGGCAAAGGCAGGCCAAGCAACATACCCGCGCTCACGTTCAGCGCGCTTGAAGGCACCGGAATAAATACGTCCGTGGCCAAAAGCCCCGAAGTGACAAGAAACATCCAAAACTTTCGTGCGCCAGAAAGCAATTGCGCAACGACGGTATCAAACCAATCACCAAACAAAAGGAACGGCACAACCACTGCCGCTGACATCACCGCGTAAACCAGCAGCAGCTTCTGTCCCGGTCTAGATGAGAGTCTAAATGACGGTTTAAACGACATGCGCTAGCCGTAAAGTTTCACGTGTCTCTTCGGTTCGAAAATTCATCGCCAATTGTAACTCGTGTACCCGTTTCACTTTAAACTCTAACCACAATGACGATCAAATCAGCGCCAAAAAAGTTCTATTGCCGAAACTCCAGCCCCTCAAATTGACCGCTAGTTCGCCACGCCTCGATGTACGCAAAGAACGCTACTGCTCCTGCAGGATAGCCCACAAATGAATTTCTCGCGGGCCCGGGATCAACGCCCTCATTGTTGTAATAGCCCGGCGTGCAATCCTGAGAGCCAATCATCATTCCAGTCCCGGCCATCAGCAATTCCACCCAACTTTTCTCAGCTTCTTCTGTGACCTCTATGCAATGAAAGCCTTTACCTTCAGCGTGCGCAATAGTATTCGCAATGGTCCTTCCGGCTTCGGTCAGGTTATGCGGATAATTTGATATCAGATTAGCGCCCTGGGTCGCTTGAACAAGAAACGCATTCGGAAAACCGTGCACGTGAATACCGTGGAGCGTGCGCATACCCTGCGCCCAGTGATCCGACAGCTTTTCACCGTCGCGACCCGTCAAATCAAAACCCGCTCGCTGCTCCTGCGGCGTGCCAACCTCAAAGCCAGAGGCGTAGATGATGCAATCCACCTCGTACTCTTTCCCCTGAATCACGACACCTTTCTCGGTAATTCGTTCAACACCCTGACCATCGGTATCAATCAAAAAAGCACCCGGCTCATTGAATGCCTGGAGATATTCATCATGGAAACAGGGGCGCTTACAGAGCTGGCGATACCAGGCCTTCAGATCATCTGCTGTCTTATCATCAGCGACGATGGAGTCAATGCGGGCGCGAATTTCGCTCATCTTCTCGAAGTCTGCATCTTCATAGGCTTCCCACATTTTCTCTGGAACGCGATCTTCCGGTGGCAATTCCATTATCTTTTCGCGAACCCGACGGGCAAGATCTGTCCAGCCATCCTTTACCCAGTCTTCCTCCGCCATGCCGCCTGTTTGATTCGCCGTGAAATTATCCAGCCAGCGTTGCTGCCAACCCGGCGTTGCAATGGACTTAAACCAGTCGGGGTCGGTCGGCGCATTGTCACGAACATCGACTGAAGACGGGGTTCTTTGGAAGACGTAGAGCGCTTCACAGGCAGGGGCGAGATGAGGCACACACTGAACCGAAGTTGCCCCGGTCCCGATCACCGCGACGCGTTTGTCTTTTAGCTTGTCGAGCGGCGCGCCAAGAGGATCGCCCCCCGTGTAGTCATAATCCCAGCGGCTGGTATGAAAGGAATGACCTTTGAATTCTTCGATTCCTGCAATACCCGGCAATTTAGGCACATGCAGTGGACCCGTACCCATACCGAGGTATCGCGCGGTGAACTCGTCACCGCGGTCAGTCTTGATCAGCCAGCAGGATTTTTCATCGAGCCATTTAACCAAAGTCGCCTGGGTATGGAACAGTGCGTTGTCATACAAGTTGAACTTAACCCCAATGCGCTGACACTGCTCAAGAATTTCCGGTGCATGCGCATACTTTTCACTCGGCATGTGACCTGTTTCTTCAAGGAGCGGCATATAAACAATAGAGGCAGTGTCACACTGTGCACCCGGGTATCGGTTCCAATACCAAGTACCACCAAAGTCGCCGCCCTTCTCAATGATACGAACGTCAGAGATACCCGCTTCTACAAGCCGAGCACCCGTCACCAATCCGGAAAAGCCGCCGCCGATAAAGGCAAAGGTCACGTGATCATTCACGGGCTCTCTGGCGGTGAACGGCACATAGGGGTCTTCAAGATAGTGTGCGAGTTGATCCTCAATACGAATGTACTGATGATTACCATCGGCGCGCAGGCGTTTGGCTCGCTCTTGAGCATACTTGAACTTCAGAGCATCCTTGCCTATCGGGTTATTCGTATTTCCCATCGTTTCAGACAACGTATTTCCTCTTTTGCAGACTCTGCGTAATATATGTTCCGTGATCTGTGTTAGCAGACGGACGATCGCCAAGCTTGTGCCCCGGGAACACCTAAAACAGTAATTGCACCTTAACATTCACCGGCTCAATGCAACGCAAAGGGGTGAGCCCCCGCCCTTCGGACAATTTTTGTACAAAATCTCAGCACAGCGAAAACCTACAGACACAAAACACGATCCACCGATCGATATCAGGCAATATTCCGCCGCACTTCCGGCAGGACATCATTAGCGATGTACTCAAGCCTGGCGCTACCGGACTCAATGGATTCACCGGGAAATTGCGCCCAAAAGTGCACATCTTCAATTTCGGGGTACTTCAGCAGCATCTCGGTTAACGAAGCAACGGCGCTGGCGCCATCGTGTAACTCATAAAGGCCGCCTTCGATCGCACTGGCACCATCCTCAAACACGGGTGTTTCATCCGGCGGACCAAAAGCGCCCCAACGAATGTACTCATTGGTTTGGTAAAGCGCGTAGGGTCCGACATGAGCTGCTTCTCTTTCCGGGTCCGCGGCAATGATGCCCCAGTGCCCGGCAAAGATAGCCCCGGGTCGCCCGGTTTCTTTGAGACTCGCGACATACTCGTCGTGCCCGATGCCACCGGTAGAAAGAAATCCATCGCCGAGTCGTGCGGCCCGCTCAATAGCGGGCGGCGCCATGCCCCCCATGAGAATACGTGGCGGTTTGACCGCGGTGGGCTGTATCGCTAAACCTTCGATCTCGTAACGCTTACCCTTATGATTCACAGGCTCCCCGGTAAACGCCTGCCTCAGTATCGCAACACCTTCTTCCATCAGGCTGGGGCGCTGTTTAACGCTACGGCCAAAGTAGTCAAATTCCAATTGGCGATAACCTAGACCTACGCCCAGATCAAAACGCCCCTCGGTCAGGATCGCCAGTGCCGAGGCGTCCTCTGCGAGTCGAAGTGGATCAGCCAGGGTCAGTAGCATCAAATTGGTACCAATCCGCATAGACTTGGTACGCTCTCCAATGGCTGCCGCCAGAACTAAAGGCGACGGGCTGTAGCCATCCGCGATAAAATGATGTTCCGTCAGCCAGACAGAGTTAAAACCAATAGATTCTGCCCAGACGATCTGGTCGAGACAACCCCGATAGAGTTTTTCAAATGAGAGCTCAGCACCCGGGTTACGGAAGTCATACCAGAGGCCAAAATTGACGGTTCGAGACACGAAGATCACCTTGATTAATTTGGTTACTGAAGACTAAGCCCCGAGGCGCCTTTGAGCAAACCCGATAGTCGAATCTTGCAGATTTTCTGCTGCGATGCTTCATGCCAGGCACACAACTCACAGATAAGCCACAGTGAACAGCTGAAATACAAATCATGTTACGCTCCAACGAAAACAGGAGAGTATTCAAATGCTAAAAGTATTCATCGCGTTACTCTTAATCGTAAGCACCGCTTCTTTAGTCGTAACAGCTCCATCGGTATTCGCGTCAGAATCAGCAGCGGCGCCATCAGAGTACGCGGCCGCGCCTATGACACGGGTCGAGTTCGACACGCTGATGCAGGACATCTCAAACTGGGGCAGATGGGGTGATGCGGATGAACTCGGCACGCTGAACCTCATTACAAAAAAGAACAGAAAGTCAGCGGCCCGCCTGGTTAAGAAAGGTATTTCTGTTTCTCTAGCGCTGCCGCTCAACAAGGTACAAGACGCTCTCAACGCCAATCCCTTTATTCACGAAGTCGGCGTTTCTGAATTTGGCGGCCACCAGGTTGCCGGTGACCGCTACGAAGTGGATTACCACGGCTTCGCCCATTCACACATGGACGGCTTGCCGCACTTTGCCCACAAGGGAAGTTTCTACAATGGCGTGCCGTTTGACGCGGCAAAACCCGATGGCAGCGAAAAGCTCGGCATTCACAATGCCGGCGTAAAAGGCGTCTTCTCGCGAGGTGTACTGGTGGACATGCCTAAACATTTTGGCGTCGACTACCTCACACCCGGACATGCAATTACCGAAAAGGATTTACTGGATTGGGAAAAAGCCAATCGAGTAAAAATTGGATCTGGCGATGTATTGCTGATCAGAACCGGACGTTGGACAAAAGTCGCAGCAGACGGTCAGTGGAACTTCCTTGATCATGCCGCTGGCGCCCAGGCATCAATCGTACGCTTCCTGAAAAATAGGGACGTTGCCATGATCGGTTCAGACGGTGTTTCCGATGTCATGCCGTCTGGTGTCGAAGGGTTATTGAATCCTTTGCACGAACTGGTTCTAGTCGGCCTTGGCATGCCCATTTTGGATAACCTGGACCTCGATCAACTCGCGCTGGTGGCCAATGAAAACAAGCGCGTCACGTTCCTCTACGTTGGGGCACCGCTTAGAGTTCAGGGGGGCACAGGTTCACCACTCAACCCTTTGGCTATTTTTTAGGCGATCCGCCATGTTTAAATTTTTCAGCGAAGTCCCAAGTTTCAATCTTTTAGGAGAGGTTCCAAGTTGCGGTCCTTTTTGCAATGTGCTTTTCGAACCCATATAACAGCCAGATAAACCAAAAGGGAGACAGATCCATTATGCCGGAAATCAATGAATGTCCGTTCAAACACGCATCCGAAATCGACTTTATGGATCCCTTGGTCCAGGAAAACTGGTTCGCAGCCTATGATCTGATCCGAGAAGAATCCCCCGCCTATTTTATGGAACAAATCGGCATGTATGTGCTCACGCGGTATGAAGATATCGATTACGTGTTGCGCCGACCGTTGGATTTTACGGCTGGGCCAGATGTGCAGGACACCGAACCACTGCTCAAGTTCGAGCAAGCCACTCGCCTCTACGACGAAAAAGGTTGGACCCGTTACACGCCGCTAGGTGAGAATCTGCCTAAGCACGCACACTACCGGGCACTGGTCGATCCTGCCCTGACGGCCTCCGCAATCAAAGATAAAGAAGCTTTCGTCCGAGCGACAATTAGCCGGCTAATCGACTCCTGGATTAACGAAAAGGATATTCCGTTCATTGAAAAATTTGCGGAACCCCTACCGATGATGGTCATTGCCGAGCTACTGGGTTTCCCGCCGATGGACCTGCCTCAGTTAAAGACCTGGTCGGCGGCCTGGGTGTTGCCTTTTAGTCGGGGCCTAAGTCTTGAGCAAGAGGTGAACGCGGTAGAACAACATATCGAACTTCAACACTACATTTTTGACACTATGCAGCAAAAGAGGCGACAACCTCAAAATGACATCATTAGCCGTCTGCTGACCATCGAAATAGATGACGCAGAGACAGGCAAACGCCGCCTACTGAACGATACAGAAATTATTGGCATAACCGATCACCTGTTAATCGGCGGCAACGAGACAACCACCTTTGCACTCTCCAATAGCCTTTGGTTGTTATTCCAGCATCCCGGGACACTAGCCGAACTGCTCGTTGATCCCACTCGGATCAAAAGCTTTGTAGAAGAGGGACTAAGGATTGAATCACCCACCCAGGGGCTTTATCGATTTGTCAGAGAAGATTGTGATATTGGCGGTGTCGCCATTCCTAAAGGCGCCACGCTCAGTATCCGCTACGGCGCTGGCAATCACGATCCAAGGCAGTTCCCTGACCCCACAAAGCCCGACCTTGCGCGCAAAAACGCAGGCCGTCACCTGGCCTTTGGGCTTGGGGAGCACGTCTGCCCCGGCGCAACATTGAGCCGTTTCGAGCAGCGCTGGGCGTGGGAAATTCTTCTC
Source organism: Candidatus Azotimanducaceae bacterium (assembly GCA_047634795.1). Taxonomy (GTDB): domain Bacteria; phylum Pseudomonadota; class Gammaproteobacteria; order Pseudomonadales; family Azotimanducaceae; genus UBA9659. The sequence continues at coordinate 10,302 of JBLIIB010000108.1, forward strand.
TCGAGACTCAAGAATCTCAGGCCTACACCCGGCAAAAATGACTACCAACATAGGCCCGGTATGTGGGTGAGAGCACTGGAAGAAATACACCTCAGTTTCGATGCTGCTTGATTTTCAAGCCCGGCAACTAACGTCTAACTAGCAGACAGTCAGCGCCGGAATACAAACAACGTACATTTTTCAGCAAGTTAACTACTGGCGGTTATGTAGTGGTCAAGTTTTCTTGGCCGCTGATTTAGAGGATCTCCAGTAGATCTCCTCCGCCTTATTTGGTGATAACCCACCATTGTGTTGATGCGGTCTTGTTAGGCAGTAGTAATCAGCCAGGTAAGCAAGGACTGATCGCTGTGCGTCAGCCAGTGATAGATAACTCAGTTCCGGGACCCATTCTGTCTTCAGACTTCGAAAGAAACGCTCCATTGGCGAGTTATCCCAACAATTTCCACGACGACTCATACTTTGAGTCATGCGATATCGCCAAATGCACTGTCGGAATTTCAGGCTGGTGTAGTGACTGCCTTGATCAGAGTGGAACAGTAAACCTTCAGGTCGACCACGCGATTCGTAAGCCTTTGCTAAGGCACTTGCCGTTAACTCGCTGTTCGGTGAGTTCGACATGGCCCAACCAACAGGTTTGCGTGCATACAGATCAAGAACAACTGCCAGATAGGACCAGCATCGCCCGGTCCAGATATAGGTTACGTCGCCACACCACACCTGGTTTGGCTTCGTCGGACTAATTTCACGGTTTAATGTGTTCGGGATATCACTGTGTGGCTGCGCGGCCTTTTTATAGCGATGAGTGAGCAACTGCGTACTGACCAGCCCCAGTCGTTTCATAAAACCCGTTGCACGGTAACCGCTCAAGGGTTCCCCTCGTCAAGAGACAATTTGTGCAATGCTGCGCGCACCGGCAGAACCGTTGCTGAGTTGATAGCCTGATTTCACCATGGCATTAAGTTTTACTCGCTGTGGGCCAACGCGCTTTGCCGCTGACCGATGATACTCAAGTGTACTGCGCGGCAATCCAAACGCTTCGCAAAGAAGCGCTTGGTTGTAGCTCTCTTTAAGCTCGTCAACAACCTTCAGTTGTTCAGCGAGTCCGACATCAAGAGAGCGGTAGCCTTTTTTAATATCTCGTTGTGCTCCTCAACTCGGCGTAGTTTCTTCTCCAACTCCTTAATGCGCCGATGCTCAGGCGTCATAGCAGTTTGGTTTGGCGTGATACCACCGCGCTCATCTCTCAACTGCCTGACCCACTTATCCATCGTTGAATGCCCAACCCCGACGGGGTGGCCGCCTCGCGGATGCTGTACTTTTGGTCAACGACTAA
>JBLIIB010000109.1:0-11592 GCA_047634795.1 Candidatus Azotimanducaceae bacterium
AAACAATGGTTTCGGTGATGTTGGGGGCGTCAGCTGTGGAAACATCGCAGGTCCCGTAGCACACGCAAACATAGGATCGCTCAGGTTCGACTTCAATGTAGATGCCTGTGCCTCGCACCCCAATGATAGCGTTGGGCGTTGATATGTCGGTGCGCCGTGAGGCTAAAACCGTGAGTGCTTTGCCGCGCTCAAGCGAAAATGCAGTCGGTACGACGCCCGCGGCTTTGGTCTGATTCTGCAGTGTCATCTTACTGTTGCTTCTTAGAATGAAGGCGTCTTTTTCGACGACAAAAATCACATAGCTTTTGTCTAAGGTTTCGACGACGTCGCCAGGCTTAATGGGAGTTGAAATTGTCGCTGCCAGTCCGTTCACACGAACATCGCCAAAGAGCTGATGAATGGATTGACCCGCGCCTAACTGCGACGGCGTTGTACATCCGGGTAGCACAGACAATGCGCCCACACTTAACGCCATCAACAAAATTCGACGTTTTGATTCATCCACTTCATTAAACGACATGCGAAAAACCTTGAGGTCATCCTAACGGAGAGCAGAATAACACAAGTTTTTCGACGGTAACCGCGTTACATTACGCCAAGGTAACCTCTGATTAACGTCTATTTACCTCGGGCTGCGCAGGCTATTGCTGCGCTCGGGCGGCACCAAAACATGTGCGCTCCCACAGAAATATCCTGTTAATCAGAGCTTCCCCAGTACAAAACATCTGACAGGGGTACAAATTATGGATATAGGGATATGTGTGCCGAGCCACGTAGGAGATATTGACTACGTCGTTCGCGCAGAAGCGCTTGGGTATAGTCACGCTTGGCTCGCCGATAGCCAGATGATCTGGTCTGATTGTTATGCGGCACTCGCGCTTGCGGCGGATAGAACGTCAACCATCAAATTAGGTACCGGTGTTGCCATCACAGGCACGCGACCCGCATCCGTCAATGCGGCAGGAATTGCGACAATTAATGCGATTGCCCCGGGAAGAACGTTTTTTGGTATTGGCGCCGGGAACACGGCGATGCGAATCATGGGTTTGCCGCCCCAACGTATTTCAGAATTCGATGCGTATCTTCAGGAGATAAAACCGCTTTTGAAGGGTGAGGAAGCGATGATGGCGAAGGGCGATCGTCGTATCCCGATCAAGCACATGATGCCAGACAAGGGCTTTGTGAATTTTGAAGATCCGATTCCGCTCTATGTGTCTGGTTTTGGGCCAAAGTCACTTGCACTGGCGGGGCGCCATGGTGATGGTGCAGTGCTTGCCATGCCAGCCAGCCCTGCAATGATGGAAAACATTTGGAGCATGCTGGAAAAGAACGCGCCGGCAGGCTTCGAACGAGATGGTTTTTACACCACAGCACTCACTGCGATGATTTTGCGCGAACCCGATGAGGCGGTGGATTCTGAACGAATAAAACATGAGTGCGGCGCGATGGCAATGGCGTCTCTGCATTATGCTTATGACCAATGGCGTAACTTTGGCCGCCAGCCGCCCAATGCTCTTGCCAGCGTTTGGGAGGACTACACCAAGTTGCTGGAAACGTATCCCGAGGAACGTCGCCATCAACGTATTCACATGGGCCACAATTGCTGGGTTCTTCCGGAAGAAGCGCGGTTTTTAACGAAAGAATTGATTCAGGCAACGTGCCTTGTGGGCACTCAGAATGAGCTGATTGAAACACTTCGCGCGCTAAACGAGGCCGGACTCAATCAGGTGATGAACCTGCCGTCGTTTGATCCGCGATTTGAAGTGCTTGAGACGATTGCGGAAAAGGTTATTCCGTTTGTTTAGATCGGCTGTTTTATCGCGGAACAAGTGTAACCGGGGCGATGGTAAGAGGCCCCTTGAGGGACCTCGCTAGGTGCTTTAAGCCAAATCGCTTAACTGAGACGGCTTAACGCGGTCCCTGACCATCATCGATTTTGATATAGGTTCCGGTCACACATTCCGAAGCAGGTGACAGAAAGTAGAGCAGGCTGGAATCCATTTGAGCCGGATCGCCAAGGCGTTTTCTTGGGAATGAACCAGAGAAATCGCCCATTCGCTCCAACATGCCGTCCATCATCTCAGATGAAAAAGCACCGGGCGCTATAGCGTTAACATTGATGTGATTCCTGGCCCATTCAACCGCGAGCACTTCGGTCATTCTGACGATGGCAGATTTAGTCACCGAATAAAGTGCCGCGCCGTTGCCGCTGTAGTTAAATCCACCAACGGACGAAATGTTAATCATTCGGCCCGGCATTTCTGCCGCGATGAGCCGACGCGCAACCTCACAGGACAATTTGAAAGGACCTACCAGGTTGGTATCGAAGACGCGGTCAATCAGATCGCTACTCATCTTATGAGCGCGCTGTGCATCAGGAATGCCAGCATTGTTGATCAGGATGTCTACTGTGCCGAGGGCAGCTTCTGCCTTGTCGACCACGGCAGGAATTTCATCGGGGTTGGTAATATCAAAAGGAATGGGCTCACAAATGCCGCCAGATGCGCGAATTTCTGCCGCGAGTTCGTCCAATCGATCTGCGCGGCGACCCGTAGCGGCCACTTTTGCGCCGCAGGCCGCAAGCACCAGCGCGAACCTGCGTCCGAGCCCTGAAGTTGTGCCCGTGACAAGTGCAACGCGACCGCTAAGGTCATTGGAAACGTTGGGCAAAGGAAAGTCTGACATGTTTACTCCTGGAGGATTGATAACGATATAAGAAAATTCTGAACCACATGGCTGCTAAACCAAGGGGCTTCTAAAACAGGTGGCTGCTGAATTAAGTCATTGGGGTTTGGCAAGATCAGCGTCGGCGAGATTGGCAAGGCCAGGCACTTCGCAGAAGAACTCGGCGTCAACTTTGACACTGATGGCTGAGTTCTTGTGTGCGCCCGCGCTCCAACTGGGCATGACCATTGAATATAAGCCGCTGCCGCCGGCCATCAACACCAATATCTGTTCTGGTCCTGTAAATGCTTTACGCGGTTTCTTGCTTTTGCGAGCAAAGCCGGTGGAGAGTCGATTAATTTCCACGGCTTCGATCTCGCAGCGCTCATATAACTCCGAAGCAATATCCTCTCGGGTTAACCCTGCGCCGTGTAAAACGGCCGCGTGTTCAGGATTAAGGACAACCACAGCCGTGCCGCTAGTGAGAATAGCGTTGTTGGTTGCTGCGTTGGCCAGTCCAATCGCCAAGATATCCAGTAAAGCTAAATGCTGAGTGGGGTCATCGCCATCGCCGCTAAACAAGACTGAGTGGGGTGCTTCAGCACCGATGACGGTGACAACACTGTCATCTGGATCGAAGCCCAATGCGGTATGTAAAGGCGGGAAGGGTGAAGCTTCTTCTGCCTCGGCAAGACAGTAGGTGAACTTGCCGGGATGACCGAGTAGTGCCATATCTGAGGTTCCGGGTCTGCCGCCGCCAATATTGATCATGGCGAGCCTAAGCGCGCGTCCTATGGACGCGTTTGCCCGGTGACCCGGACCTAGCGCACCGTAGCTGCTGCTCACGGGACCGCAAGTGTGACGAGCCGGTCCGTTAACAATCAGTAGAGGTGCGGTACAGTGCGTCGTTGCCTGCATTTCCGTGAGGTCGAATCGAGGATCAATTACGGCTTTCACTGCTGCGACGACCAAAGGCATGTAGTCCGGCAGGCATCCCGCCATAACCGCGGCGATAGCAACCTTTTCTAAAGTGGCCATGCCATGACCTGGCCCCATCGTGCCAAGCGCCATATCTGCCTCCTGACCCGATGCCAAAACCATGCGCGCGACTCTTTCGGGCGTCGGAATAATCACGGGCAATCCATCGGTCATGCCGCGGGAATGCAGGTCTTCTAGTGCAGCGGCTTCATCCGCTGCGGTTAACAGATCAGTCACTTCCTGCCTCTAATGCTTGAATGATTTTTGGTGCAAAGTTTTTAGCGATGGTCTTCATGTTCGCTTTGCCAGTACCCGCTATGGGATGGGGCAATTGAACTCTTGGAACATCGGGCATGCCTAACGATTGGGCAACAAAGTCCCCCTGTGGCCAAAACTCTTCGGTGACGAGAGCCACTGCAGGTACGCCCATTTTTGCGAGGTTGATTCCGTCACGCACGGTGCCGGTTGTACAGGAGCCTCAGTGTCCGTATGCGGCGATGACCGCTTGGCACTCGTCTTTAATCTGGTTGAGCATTTCATCACTGGCTGGTATCGATGCATTGCCCTTGTTGTAGGAGTGCACTTCGACACCGGGTTCGATCTCCTGAATGGCAAGTTCCAACTCGTTCAGAAAGTTCTCGGAATCAGGAAAGCCGTTGGCTAAAAAACCGATGCTGATCGCATTGGTGCCTGTGACCTTCGTGGATAGGGTGTAGGCTTGAATTTTTACGCTAACCTGACCCTCGGGATTATGGTACTCGATCATGAGTGCTCCTTGGTCTTTGGTCCTCGGTATGGGACCTGAAGAATGGGGTGACTTTGGTCTCTAAATTATCGCAATAAAAGTACTGCCAAAAAAATACTGCCAAAAAAGCACCGCCAAAAAAGTATCGCGGCACCAGTATAGCCATAAATGCCTCGCCGCCGCACCCGTGGCTGTGTCAGCAGCTAAGCCAGGCGTTGTAGCTGCCAGGCTGCGTGTCCTTTCCTTAAGTCGGCTGGTATTCTTAAGGTATTAAGACAAACCTGTTCCCAAGGAGATGAATAGTGAGCAAAGCAATAATAGGCGGTGTCATTGTTTTGGTGTTAGCCGCGATTGCCGGTGCTGGTTTTTATCTAATGCAAAACGTCGATGGCATCGTCAAAGAACTGATCGAAGAGGCCGGCACTGATTCTGTCGGGACCGCCGTTAAGGTCGCTGGGGTCAAAGTTAATTTACGAGAGGGGACTGCTGTCATTAGCGGGTTGACCGTAGCAAACCCGGCTGGCTTTTCCCCGGAACCGTTACTGATGCTCGCAACAATCAGAGTAGCGGTTGATACGGCGAGCCTGACAAAAGACGTTTACATCATCAAAGATGTTGTCGTTGAAGGAGTCCGTGTGTTGGCAGAACAAAAAGGCAGCGGTACCAATGTTCAAGCTCTGGTTGATGGTATGCCTGAAGACGACGCGGGTGCTTCTGAATCCGGCGGCGGCAGCGCCGATGAAACGCGGCTAGCAGTCGAGCAAATTAACGTTGCAGCGGGGCAAATGGAACTGCGCAGTGAGCAGTTTGGTGCTCGCGAGATCGAACTCACGTCGATTCGATTGACCAACCTTGGCTCCGCTGAGAAAGGCCTCACGACTGCCGAACTCAGTGATGCGGTGTCTGACCAACTGCTAGGACAGATCAAAACTGCGGTCGCCAAAGCAGCCTCTGCTTACTTGCAAGATGAAGCCAAAGCACGCCTCAAAGAAAAGTTGGGCGAAAAATTTGGTAATTTATTCAAGTGACGGCAAGGATCCCTAAAACCGTTTAATGAATCCAGGAAACGTCTGATTATTGTCTGTTTGTCTGTTTGTCTGTTTGTCTGTTTGTCTGTGCGCGCCGGACGATAACTTCTCTTAAAGATGGCTGAAATCCGGGTCACGTTTTTCCAGAAATGCTGCGATGGCTTCCTTATTGGCCGGGCCCCCGGCCAGTTTTTTCATCCCGACACCTTCGTTGTAGGCGGCTTCTTTCATCGCCTCCAGATGTGGCGCCTGGATTAATTTCTTGGTTTGCATCAGCGACTCGAGCGGTAATGCAGCCAGTGCGCTGGCCTTTTCATAAACCACGTTCATTAGATCTTCGTCGTCGACAACCGCCGCCGCCAATCCCATGTCGACACAGTCTTGCGCCGTAAACCAGTCACCGGATAGCAGGACCCAGCTGGCTTTTTGATGGCCTAACAGGCGGCTGAAGGTGTATGTGCTGATTGCTTCTGCGGTCAGGCCTAGGGCTGAAAAGGGTGTTTTGAACCGCGCGCTTCTTGCCATGATACACAGATCACATAATCCATGAATTGTCATACCAATCCCGACACCCAATCCGTTTGCCGCAATCAAGAATGGTTTGGGAAAGTCGATAATCGCATGCAGCAATGTGAGAAAGTAATGTTTTTTGGGATCTGGTTTGCTCGCCATAGATTTGAGGTCGGCGCCTGCACAAAATGCACGACCGGCGCCCGTTAGCACCAGCACTCTAACGTCGTCGTCGGTTGCCGCTTCGAGGAAAGCCTCGCAGAGCTCGTGCATCATGTCCGGGCTAAACGCGTTTAGCGCCTCCGGTCTATCCATAGTTAGGGTTCTAACAAACGCTTGCGTTTTAATAGATACCGTTTTATTTGACACGAACCCCCCTACGACGTCGCCGCCAAGTCTTCCTTGATGGATTTAGAAGCTTTGTAATAGTAATAGAAGGCAAGGAGGTAAACGAAGTTACACGCCAATAGCGCTATCCGTAGCGATTCAACGTCAGTCATGCCTTGCGTCGACTGAAGCAGGTCACTGATGATGCCCACGGTGGTTGGTCCAAACACCAGCCCGATGATATTAATGATGAAGAGTAGTAACGCGGATGCCGCTGCGCGCATCGCTAACGGGGCCAATGATTGCGTCATGCCAAACGTCGGACCGGTATATAAGTTGGTCAGAAATGCCGGAATCGCGTAGATCGCAAGCACGAGATATAGGCTATCGACCAAATAAACCATTGCGCCTGCAGGCACCGCGATGGCAAAAGCAATCGCCGGCACCAGCATGTAATAGCGTACATCTCTGGTTCCTAACTTGTCCCCGATCATGCCGCTCAGAAGCGTTCCTGCGCCGCCAAACAACCCGATAATCAGCCCGAGTGCAGTACCCACTTCGCCAGAAGACATGTCATGGGTGCGCACAAGAAACGAAGGCATCCAGGCAATAGCGCCATAACCCACGAACGCCTGCGCGCCACAACCCAGCGCGATATATCGGAAGGTTTTGAATGCCCACATCGTTTTAACGACTTCTTTGAAGGGCACCTGAGCTACGGTTGGTGCTTTACCTTCGGAGTAACCTCTGGGAGGTTCCTTGACGGTCATACGTAAAACGATGGCGAGAATAATGCCGGGTACACCGACGAGGAAAAACGCGTTGCGCCAACCGAAAAATTCGTCGATCCAACCACCCGCAAGATTTCCGAACAAAATGCCGATGGGAATACCCAGCGCATAGATACCGAGCGCGGTTGAACGGGTATCCGGCGAGAAGTAGTCTGCAATAAGGGAATGAGACGGTGGACTACCGCCGGCTTCGCCGATGCCTACGCCGATTCGCGCGATGAGTAGTTGAACAAAATTGGTGGCGAACCCCGATAACGCTGTCATTAATGACCAAATAGCCAGGCAAACCGAGATGATGTTGACCCGGGAATATCGGTCGGCGAGCCTGGCGATCGGTATGCCCAGAGTGGCGTAGAATATCCCAAACGCCACGCCGCTTAACGCGCCAATTTGTGTATCCGAAAGGTCCAGGTCGGCCTTGATCGAAGGCGCCAGAATCGCCAGAATTTGACGGTCGACGAAGTTAAAAACATAGACCACCACCAATACCCCAAGTACATACTTGGTGTAGCCTTTAGTGAATAGTGGCTCTTTGTCTGAAGAGGTGTCTGAATTGGTGTTGCTGTCGGATTCGGTTTCTGTAGTCACCTGCCGATTAGCCCGGAACCGAATCGAAACTCACCACGTCGTCAGCGACATGATGGAACGACTGGCTGTCTTTGGTGAAGAGGGCGACGGTTGGCTTATAGAATTCTGGATCATCCATGGTGCCGATTTTGATAATCATGCTTCCCGTTGCTGCCGGGGAGTGTGTACCGATGGCAGTGCCACAGGTTTTGCAAAAGTATCGTGTCACAGGATTGTCGAGATCTGGACGACTAAAACCCGCAGGCTCTCCCTTTGTATATTTGAACCCCGATTCAGGAACCATGGCGATCATGTTAGGTTGCCCACCGGTAATATATTGGCATTCCCTGCAGTGGCATTGCATTTGGGCCATGACATCGCCCTCAAAATGGTAACGTACGTCGCCGCAGTAGCAGCCGCCTTCGATCTTCATGATGGGTTCCCTTAGAAATGCACGCCTTTAAAAATAGGCGTCTTATTGTGTGGCAACTATACAATCACAACAGCGGGGTAGAGACAACACATGCTTGGTTTGCAGCAGGTGTCAAAGGTTGTGCTCAGCAATTAGGACCCAAATTGACGCTAAGTGTTGCTGTGGTGTGAAAAAAAAAGGATCAACGATTCAGAGCGTCTGAATGGTTGGCTAAAATTTCCTGCCACTCCATTTTCATCCACGGCGTGTAGTGCTCCGGATGCTTCTCCATTTCCTGTTCCAGTGTTTCTTTGCTGAAAAATCGCCAGTCCGCCACTTCGTTGTCGTTGGAACTAACGCTGTCAGCTTCAGCCAAACCCACCCAAACCCAACACAATTCATGTTCAGCACCGATATCCTTGTAGAGAGCCTGATATTGAAACTTGTAGAGGAAGGTCAGCTGGGTGGAAACCCCCATCTCCTGCTTCAGTCGGCGATGCGCTGCTTCCTCTGTTTCTTCGCCCTCTCGTGGGTGACTACAGCAGGCGTTTGACCAGTATCCGGGCCATAGCAGTTTTTGTTCGCTACGTTGCTGAAGCAGAACGTCACCCGCTTTGTTGAAGATGAAAATGGAAAAGGCCCGGTGAAGCGTGCCTTGATTCAAATGACAGTCCAGTTTAGGTAGGGTACCGATCGCTTCATCCTGGTCGTTGACGAGGATGAGTGCTTCGTCGTCTGAAGAGACGACATCGCTTACGCGGCTCATATAGACACCTGTAGTGATTTAAATCCTTGGCGCGAAAGAGCCGCCGCGACCTCATCTGCGTTATCTTCGCACAGAGCAATAATCGATCCGCCACCTCCGGCGCCCGTGAGCTTAGCGCCCAGTGCACCGTGATCACGTGTCACCTGGACCATTCGATCTAATTCGGGTGAGGACACCTGGATAGCACTGAGCAGGCCGTGATTAATTGTCATCATATGCCCCAATGCTTTGTAGTCGCCTTCTCCTATAGCGCTAATGCCGCTGTTAACCACCTGTTCAAAATTATCGAATAGGGAATCGTACAACGTTGTATTTTTCCGCCAGCGCTCTCGCACGCCAGCGACCATATCGACCGTCAGGCTGGGATGATCAGATATGCCGATGACAAGCTGAAGTGGCTTGGGAAAAACCAATGAATCCATACGTGGCGGCTCACCAGATTGGTAGATCAGTGGGCGACCAAAAGTCGCCACCGTGTTGTCTATGCCTGACGGCGTGCCATGCGCTGCTTTTTCGCACTGGAACGCGAAGCGATTGACCTCATCATCAAGGAGGTCAAGTTTGAAGTGTGTTGACACAGCGCGGATGATGGCCACCGCGATGGCAGCTGAACCGCCTAACCCCATGGCAGCGGGAATATTTGGTTTTACATGTACGGCAAACTTTGCCTTGGCGATATCGAGTTGTTCGAACACATTTTGAATTGCGTCCCACCAGATGGAATTGGATTCTTCGAGTTTGTCATCGATGTCCCATGCGGGCACTCTGACCACCGGAGACTGGTCCGAATCTGAAACCTCAGCAACTACAGCGTTCTTGATGGGGACAGCTACCGCAGGCTTTCCATAAACCACGGCGTGTTCTCCGAGCAGTATCACCTTGCCGTTTGCGGTCGCAGTGGTAGATGCCTTGCGTTTGATTTCTGTCTTGATGCGGGTCTCGGTGAGTTCGCTGATGATGCGTTTGGCCGCAGTCACCGTGACATCCCCCTGATCGATCAATTGGCTCACGACGGTTTCGAACAAACCTTTAGGAACCCCCGCGGTCACGGCAACACTTCGCGCGTGCAGTGACATGTGACCTTTCTGTATACCCTCAGTGGATAACGCTTTGATCGCAGAAAAGTTTTGCGCAAGCCCAACAGATGCCATCAATTCCGCGAGTTCTCTGGCACTCCCAACATTGAGAATCCGATAGCTGATCAAGGTCGTGTCGTTGGCCTGCAGAGAGCCACCTGTAATGCCCACCTTGAGAGGAATTTCAATTGTGCCGACGAGATCTCCATCGTCGTTAGCGAACCAGCGCGTCAGGGAGGTGTAACGTCCATCTTTGGCTGCGTAAGCGTGCGCAGCGGCTTCGATCGCTCGCCAGTCATTCCCTGTCGCGATAGCGAGGGGGTCGATGCCGTTCATGATGCCTTTGTTGTGGGTAGCCGCCCGATAGGGATCAATTTCTGCAAACTGAGAAGCGAGAATAATACCGTCGCGTACTTCTTCGCCCGGATAGCCTTTACCTTCCAGACGCTCGACGGGGATGGTGACGCTGGCTTTAACCACAGCACGGTCGGTGAGATTAGACAAGATTCTAAGAAACACGCGGCCTTCGGTGATGGCTTCTATATCTGCCGCGATCTCTTCGCACATGGTGTTAACAATGTTTGCGCCCATGGCGTCGCAAGTGTCCACCAGCAGGTGAACGATCAGCATCAGCGGATTGTTGTCGGTGTGCTCGAAAATACGAACTTCGATATCCTGCACGCCGCCACCCCGTTTCACCATATTTGGGTGCAGTTCGTTCAGCTTGTCGATTAATTCAGTTTTGTGAAAAAGGATCTGGCTCCTTGCTTGCTCGGCATCTGGCGGCGTCACGACCTGAATCTGGCCAATAAGCAGGGACTCTTCCGCTGAGGCTTGAATGCCCCCGGATTCTGAAAAGGTTTTTGCCGCGGAGCTCAGGGCGGCAACAATTGACGGTTCCTCAACGACTAGCGGTACAAGATAGTCCTTCTGGTTAACCTGAAAGTTCAAGGCTAAACCCATAGGTAATCCCATGATGCCAATCACGTTCTCGATCATCTTGTCGGCGCGATTTAATGACAGCAGGTGATGGCCATCGCGCAGAGAGATGAGGTCCTCGTTAGTGATCCAGCCGTGTTCGTGGACTTTTCTAAGTCTTTCCCCTATCGATAGACGATAAAAACCGGGAAATCTGGCCTTATCCATTGTGGCTCCTCAGTGGAATATTCTACTGCTTCGTTTGTCTTTTTTTAAAGCAGCGGCATTAATAGTTCAGTCACCCGTCAGGAAAAAGCAGTACCGGTCGTCTGCAAGTAATTGGTCGGCGAGTGATGTAAGTTCGTGATGATTGGTACTGTAGGCGATGCCAAAATCCCCGCCACCCGCGCCAGAAGGTTTGTAGGTGCAGTGCAACAATTCTACCTTTTTTCGCAGTTCTCTGTGAGTTGGATTGTAGAAATTTAGACCAGATTCGGACGATAAATCATCAAGTTGACGATCATATTGTGAAATTGTTGTTAAAAACAGGTCGGCGTCCCCGGTTTTTACCGCTGCAACAGTGGCATCTGCGATCTTGTGCAAACATGTCATCTGGCTGAGGTAGGCACCGGCGTTTAGATCTCGCCAGGTTTCTATCATATTCAGATACTGTGTGGTTGACGCGGCTTCGCCTGTCCAGATTGCCAGCATATTGAGCGCCGCGGGCAGGCTCACCTTTTGAGGCAGGCAATCCCGTTGATGAATAATGCAATGGTCAGCGATCGACAGGGCAATATCGGCGCCGCTGCC
>JBLIIB010000110.1:0-11515 GCA_047634795.1 Candidatus Azotimanducaceae bacterium
GGGAATTTTAAATGGCTTCACTAAGCAAAAAACTATCGGTTTTAATCTCCGCCATTTCGGCTTTCGCTATCGCTGAGACCGCGGTGGCAGAATCAAACGACTCAATCGGCGATGCCGTCAAATCAGGTAAAGCCAATATTACATTACGCTACCGTTATGAACGCGTTGATCAGGACAACCTGAATGAAGACGCGGGCGCATCGACGCTCAAATCAAGGTTTAGCTGGAAATCCGGACAGTACAACAAGTTCACCGTCGGACTGGAAATGGACTACGTCTCGGTTCTTGGCAGTGAGCGGTACAATTCAACCGAAAATGGCAAAACAAACTACCCGTTGGTCGCTGACCCTGAGGGATTTGACCTTAACCAATCGTATTTAAAGTACACCGGGGGGAAAACCAGCACGACGCTAGGTCGACAGCGTATTACCCATGGCAGCCAACGTTTCATTGGCGGCGTCGCGTGGAGACAAAACGAACAAACCTACGACGGCGTAAGGATACAGCGTAAAGACCCAGGGAAATGGACTATGGAATATACCTACACCTGGAATGTTAATCGCATCTTCGGACCCGATGATGGTGCGCAGCCATCCGATTGGCGCGGCGACAGCCACTTCTTGACATCGGGATGGTCTGTGACAGACGGTCACCACATTGACGCTTATGCCTACTTGCTTGAATTCGACAATGACAATGGTGTACCCAATTCGACCAACACCTACGGCTTAGCTTACAAAGGGAAGTTCGGACCGGTAACACTAACCGCAGCAGCTGCAACACAATCGGATGCTGGCGACTCTCCCCTGAGCTATGACGCTGATTACTATCAATTACAGGCTGACTTCAAAATCTCCAAAGTGACACTCACCGCAGGCATAGAAGTGCTTGGCAGCGATGACGGGGTCGCCGCGTTTAGAACGCCGCTCGCCACACTTCACAAATTCCAGGGATGGGCAGATAAGTTTCTCAACACTCCAGCAGCCGGTATCGAAGACACTTTCGTTGGAATCAAAGGCAAGCTTGGCCCCGTCAGACTTGCTGCGACCTGGCATGAGTTCAGCCCGAATGAAGGCTCCGGCGACTACGGCACGGAACTCAACGCCGTCGCAACCTGGGCAATCCGGACCAACCTAACGGTACAACTTAAATACGCGGATTATCAGGAGGATGGGTTTTCAGTCGACACCACCAAATACTGGGCCTCATTAATCGTAAAACTCTAGCGACTCTCTCGTAACTCTCTCCTAACACCCAAACTGGCACCGCGCTTGCAATGTAATCCCGGATCATGACTAAGCGCGGGAGCCCTAAGATTTTTTATACGCTAGAAAACGGCCCAATAGCCCACCAATCCAGCCACCTCATAACGTGAACCGACCTTGAAAGTATTACTCGTCGACGACGATGCCAAACGTGCAACCTGGGTCGAAGCCTGCCTCGAAAAAGCTGGCTATGAGACGTCTGCCATCGTCTCCAATCATGTGGGCCTTCTAAGACAAATATCAATCATGGAACCTCAGGTGATCGTGATCGATATGGACTCCCCGGGCCGAGATATTCTCGAAAGCCTCGCGATTCTGTCCGATAACAAACCCTTACCTGTGGTCATGTTTTCTGCGGAAGACGATCCGGATTACATCAACCGCGCCGTCAGTGCCGGTGTGACGGCCTACATGGTTGATCAGATTCACGAAGACAAGGTGAAGCCCATCATTGACGTAGCGATCGCGCAATTTCGAGCATTTCAGGGGTTACGCGACGAACTAAAAGAAACACAAACAGCGTTGGGAGACCAAAAAACTATTGATCGAGCCAAGATCCTCATCATGGAAAAACTGAAGGTCGACGAGGCCACCGCGCACCAACATCTTCGCTCAAACGCGATGCAACGCCGTCTGAAAATTTGCGAGGTGGCAGAAGAACTCATCAAGGAACTATCATGACCGATTACGAGATGCCGACGCCCGAAAAAGAAAACATCACTTTAGGCTACCTAAGACTTACAGACTCAGCACCGATTATTCTTGCGCTAGAGCTGGGCTATTTTGACGCCATGGGACTTAACGTCACACTCTCACAAGAAGTGTCATGGGCCGCGGTTAGAGACAAGCTTGCCGCAGGACTGCTCGATGTCGCGCAAATGTTAAGCCCGCTTCCAGCAATGATTACGCTCGGCCTAAGCGGAATGAGAACGCCATTGATCAACTCGCTTGTGCTCTCACATAACGGGAATGCTATTAGCGTCAGTCAGTCGCTCATGAAGACACTGGTCCCGCTGAAGGACAATCCAGACGTTTGGGTGCCAAATACGGACCAACTCAAGCAAACGCTGACATTTGCCGTCGTTCATGGGTTTTCTACTCATCATCTGCTGCTAAGGCGTTGGCTCCGACTCGCGGGCATTGACCCCGACAAGGATGTAAACGCCATCGTGGTACCACCGTCCCAAATGGTGGACAGTTTGGCGAGAGGGTTGATTGACGGATACTGTGCGGGTGAACCATGGAATACCCTGGCGTCACTCGAAGGCGCAGGGTGTATTGCTGCCGCCGGGATTTCGATATGGCCCGACGCGCCAGAAAAAGTCCTAAGTACGACAAGCCAATGGCACAACAAACACCCCAATACTCACCTGCTGATTCGGGTCGCATTACTCAAAGCCTGCGAATGGTTAAACGATCCAACGACGAGGCTTAACGCTGTCGAAATTCTTGCGAAGCCCGAATATCTTAATTTGCCCCCGGAAGCACTCTTACCGGCACTTAGCGGCCGAATAAAGATCGCAAACAATACGGATGAAACACTTTTACCAGATTTTCACCGATTCAATGATGACATGAACGCCATCCCGAGCCACAAAGACACCCGAGCCCTCGTCAATGAATGTACCGACTTGCTGGGCAAAGAACTCGATACCGCGCTCATTAACAACATCGTCATTCAGACCGCGAGAGAAGATCTTGGGGTCACTGCTCAGGAATGGCGAAAAACAACGACCGCACTTGCACAGTAATCACTCACCCGTATTGAAAATGCACAGAAATGGGTCGAAATAGTTTCAGGGGCAACCTGAATAAGCGGCTCTTCAGCGCGGCGGAGTTGGCACAATGATTGCTAGTATTACTGGGTGTGCGATCCGACGGGTCGCTAGAAAATCAGGTCACAACTGACAAGAAGCGGGCAATGGCGCCCATCACAGACCACGGTCTGTGATGGGCGTTTTTTTTTGAGTGATCGCCAGCCAACCTGAATTTGGATGAATATAGGAACCATTGAAATGATCAAAACCAAATACCTTGTAAACCGATGCCTTACAAAACTTAGCATCATCCTTCTGGCGACCATAGGAATTCAGGCGAAAGCCGAAATCGGTGAACCCGAAAAGGATGAATTGACGTTTGGCTTTATCAAACTGACAGACATGGCACCTATCGCCGTCGCTTACGAATTGGGTTACTTCGAAGACGAAGACCTTTACGTCACCATAGAAGCTCAGGCCAATTGGAAGGTGCTGCTCGACGGCGTCATCGACGGCCAACTGGATGGCGCGCATATGCTGGCTGGGCAGCCTTTGGCTGCAACCATCGGCTTTGGCACTAAAGCGCATATCGTCACACCGTTTTCAATGGATCTCAACGGCAACGGCATCACGGTATCCAATACGGTTTGGGCAGAAATGAAAAAGAACATCCCCGTTTCGGCAGACGGAAAGCCGATCCACCCTATTAAGGCGGACTATCTAAAACCCGTCGTGGATCGATACAGGGATGAAGGCAAGCCTTTCAAAATGGGGATGGTCTTTCCTGTTTCTACGCATAATTACGAACTTCGATACTGGCTCGCGGCAGGCGGTATTCATCCTGGTTACTACGCGCCCCAAAGCGGAGATATCACCGGCCAGATTGACGCCGACGTGCTGCTTTCCGTCACTCCCCCACCACAAATGCCAGCGACGCTGGAAGCAGGCACCATTGATGGTTACTGCGTAGGCGAACCCTGGAATCAACAGGCAGTATTCAAAGGTATCGGTGTGCCCATCATCACTGACTACGAAATCTGGAAGAACAACCCAGAGAAGGTCTTTGGCATGACCAAAGAATTTACAGAGAAATATCCAAACACCACGACCAGAGTCGTGCGTGCCTTAATCAGAGCAGCCAAGTGGCTGGATGAAAACAACAACGCGAACCGAATAGAAGCGGTAGAGATACTCTCGCGCAGCGAGTACGTGGGCGCAGACCAAGAAGTGATCGCAAACTCAATGACAGGCACGTTTGAATACGAGAAAGGCGATACTCGCGCAGTACCCGACTTCAACGTGTTTTTCAGGTATTTCGCGACCTACCCCTACTATTCCGACGCCATCTGGTACCTGACGCAAATGCGTCGTTGGGGACAAATCAGCGAACCCAAGTCTGACGACTGGTACAAACAGGTTGCCAAAGACGTTTATCGACCCGACCTCTACGCTCGAGCGGCACAATCCCTTATCGATGACGGTTTGATCGCAGCTTCAGACTTCCCAGATCTTAAAACTGAGACTGGTTTCAAACCTCCTCAAACCGAGTTTATCGACAACGTAACCTACGATGGTTCGCAGCCTAACGACTACATTAATTCACTGAAAATAGGCCTTAAGGACTAGTCACTGTGAGCGTTGCAACCACCATATTTCAAAAAATCATCACCTGGAACCCGGGCTTCAGAAGACTATTGGAACACGGGACAATTTCAGCCTTCGGCCTCGTCCTCTTTATTGGTATTTGGCAAGTGGTTGCGTCGAATGTCGACACGTCGCTGGGCAAATTCCCGGGGCCCGCCCAGGTATGGGAACAAAGTGGTGTTCTTCTTGCGGAACATAATCGAGAGCGCGAGAAAGCTGACGCATTCTACGAAAGACTGAATCTGAAGAACGCAAAAAAACTCGAAAAGAACCCCGATGCAAAAATTAAGCAGCGGGCCTACACCGGGAAACCAACCTTCCTGGATCAGATTGTCACAAGCATCTTTACCGTAACCTTTGGCTTTATTGTCGCCTCACTGATCGCCATTCCACTAGGCGTTGCGTGCGGTCTCAATGAACATGTCTACCGGGCGGTTAATCCGATCATACAAGTGTTCAAACCTGTTTCACCGTTGGCGTGGCTCCCACTAGTCACGATGTTGGTCTCTGCGCTCTATGTCACGGACGATCCCCTATTTGAGAAATCATTTTTGACCTCTGCCATTACCGTTGCGCTTTGTTGCTTGTGGCCAACAGTCATCAACACAACGGTAGGGGTCGCCGGTATCGACAGGGATCTCGTCAACGTGGGTCGCGTGATCAAGCTTTCCCCAATGACAAACGTTCGCAAGATTGTGCTACCCGCCTCCGTCCCCGCTATTTTTACCGGCCTACGACTCTCGTTAGCGACCGGATGGATGGTGTTGATTGCAGCCGAAATGTTGGCCCAGAACCCTGGACTCGGAAAGTTTATCTGGGATGAATTTCAGAACGGATCGTCCAACTCCCTCAGTCGAATTATGGTCGCGGTCATCTCGATCGGCTTGATCGGTTTTTTGCTCGATCAACTCATGCTCAAGGTACAAAGACGCTTCAGCTGGGATAAGAACGCCGTCCTTCGATGATCCTTCACCTATCATTCCTGCCCGGAAAACAACTATGAACACGTTTCTAGATATCAGTCAGCTTTATCAGTCATTCGAGACTGATGAAGGCTCTTTCGAAGCACTGAACAATGTTGACCTAAAGATCAGGGAGGGTGAATTTGTATCGCTGATCGGACACTCGGGTTGTGGTAAATCAACCGTACTCAATGTTGTTGCCGGACTTCTGCCGGCCACCAGTGGAGGCGTTTTTCTCGAAAGCAGAGAAATCTATGAACCCGGTCCGGATCGAGCCGTCGTGTTTCAAAATCATGCCCTCATGCCCTGGCTGACGGTATACGGCAATGTTGAACTTGCCGTGAAGACAGTCTTTCGAGGTAAAAAAACAAGGGCAGAAATGCACGCGTGGATTCTGGAAAACCTCGCGCTCGTCAACATGACGCACGCCAGCGACAAGCTGCCGAGTGAAATATCCGGCGGAATGAAGCAGCGCGTGGGCATTGCCCGAGCGCTTGCCATGCAACCCAAGGTATTGCTTATGGATGAGCCTTTCGGTGCCCTGGACGCACTGACGCGCGCGCAACTCCAGGACAGCACCATGGCTATTCACACCGAACTCGGCAACACCGTCATCATGATTACGCACGATGTTGATGAGGCCGTATTGCTCTCGGACCGAATTGTCATGATGACCAATGGCCCATCTGCCACTATTGGGCAGATTGTCGACGTGGACCTTCCACGCCCTAGAAAGCGACTGGCGCTAGCTGAAGACGCGACCTTTAATCATTGTAGAAGACGCGTACTCGATTTCCTGTATGCCGCACATGACCCGCAGCCAGACATCAAACTGGCACCCAAGGCAGACTTAAAGGTCAACGACTGCTCCGGAAACGAAGCAGCATGATGACTTGCGATGTGCTTATCATCGGCGGAGGTATGGCCGCCGCCAGCCTTGTGCTGGCATTGGCTAAGCTGGCAAATCCACCCGCGACCTGCGTGATAAGCCGCGAAGCCGATTTCGGCTATAACCGCGTGCTGCTACCGGAACTACTTTCCGGCGATTGTGACGCAGACAGTCTCTTTACCAACATTCACCGGTACACGACGTTCGACTGGTTAAACGTTCTGCGCGAGACAGACTGCACGCAGTTGGATCTGAGAAAACGCGTCGCAACCACAGACGAATCCAGCATCCGATATGAATCGGTGGTTTTTGCAACCGGTGCTAGCCCATACGTACCTAACATTTCAGGTAACAACCTTCCGGGCGTTCATACCTTAAGGACCATCGACGATACCTATCGCCTGCACGACGCCGCAAAAACTATGCAGCATTGCGTCGTTCTGGGCGGCGGACTTTTGGGTCTAGAAGCTGCAGATGCGCTTCATCGATGCGGCGTCAACACCACGGTGGTACATCGCGGTCCACACCTGATGAACAAACAATTGGATTCAGACACCGGTCGATTGCTGGCGGATCTTATCGAAGGTAACGGCATAGGCGTCATGACCAACTGCAGCATCAATGAAATTAACAGCGACGGTTCTGCGGATATTTCATCCGACGTTTCATCCGACGACCCAAAGCCGCAATCCGTTTCGCATGTCGTGGTAAACGACAACAAGATCAAAGCAGATTGTGTGCTGTTGGCCTGCGGTACCGTACCCAGAATCAAGCTCGCTGAAGCGTCAGGTATTAATTGTCACCACGGCATCAAAGTTGATGAGTCACTTAGGGCCCACGACAACCTATTCGCTATCGGGGAATGTGCCCGAATCGCTGGCCGGTCATACAGTTACGTCGAAGCCGTTCTTGAACAGGCAAGCGTCGTGGCAAAACAATTGTCGGGTCATCGAGCGAGGTTTTCGCCCAGCCCCCCTGCCACCCGCCTCAAAGTGGCCGATATTTCGCTGTTCGCTGCCGGGGACATCTCAATCAAAGCTGACCACGAAATCACGCTTGAAGCGCAAAGCGGCGAACTTCGTCGCCAACTCAATTTCCGAGGATCTCAGTTAGTCAGCGCCATGCTGCTGGGTGATCTCTCGGGTTCTATTGGTATCCGCGACGCAATTGGTCGTGATATGCCTTCTCGCACATCGCGGGAAAAACTCGCTTTTGGATTCTAACGTCATGAAGAAACAGGAACTACTGATCATCGGCAACGGTATGGTTGGCCATCATTTAATCACTACTTATCGTGAAAAAGGTGCGGAGACATTCAACATCACTGTGATAGGTGCTGAGCGAAGACCGGCTTATGATCGTGTCCACTTGTCTGAATTCTTTTCTGGCAAGACAGAGGAAGACTTAAGTCTAAGTACCGCCGCAGAATATTTCGCGCAGGGTATCGACCTGCACCTGGGCGATCCAGCCGAAATTATCGATAGCACCGCACGAACCGTCACCACGCAGGCCGGAAAGATATTCACATTTGATAAACTTATTCTGGCGACGGGCTCCTACCCTTTTGTGCCCCCAATCGCAGGTTCCGACCATCACAAGTGCCTTGTATATCGCACACTAGACGATCTTGATCTCATTGCGGCACAGGCAAAAACCGCAACCCGTGGCGTTGTGATCGGTGGCGGACTATTAGGCCTTGAGTGCGCGAACGCGCTAAAAAACCTGGGCCTAGAAACCCACGTGGTTGAATTTTCACCAGGCTTGATGGGGGTACAGTTAGACGGGCAAGGTAGCCAGACACTCAGACATCAAATCGAATCTCTGGACGTCCAGGTTCACACTAAGAAATCGACCCAAAATATCAGTGAAAACCCCAACGGATCACTAAAACTTGAATTCGTAGATGATGCTTTGGATACGGATATGGTCGTCTTTTCTGCTGGCATTCGTCCCAGTGATCAGATCGCCCGAGATGCTGGCCTGAACGTCGGCGAGCGCGGCGGTATTGTCGTCAACGAATGCTGCGAAACCAGCGCACCTAATATCTATGCCGTCGGGGAATGCGCGCTTTTTGATGAGCGAATCTTCGGCCTCGTTGCACCAGGTTACCGAATGGCCGAAGTGGCCATCGATCAGTTACTCGGCGGTAACGCGACATTTAACGGTGCAGATATGAGCACCAAACTGAAACTGCTCGGTGTAGAAGTCGGTTCGATTGGGGACGCACACGGCAATGCGGCAGGCACACAAAGTATTGTGCTCTCGAATCCCGTTAAACAAACTTACTTTCGCCTTAATTTAAATCAGAGCCTCACAGAAATTACGGGCGCCGTACTAGTCGGCGACACCAGCGCTTTTGATACCGTTCTCCAATATCATCTGAACAAAATTAAACTGCCCGCCTCCCCCGAATCCCTTATCTTGCCAACACCCGACGGCGAAAGCGGCCTGACGGCGGATATGCTGCCGAACGCAGCCACCATCTGCTCCTGTCACAACGTGACTAAAGGCGATGTGATGCAAAGCGTGGACGGGGGCTCCCAAACGCTCATCGCTTTAAAAACAGACACAAAAGCCAGTACTGGCTGCGGGGGATGCGCAGCGTTACTGAAAACGGTTTTTGAAGCAGAACTTGAATCACGGGGTATCGCGGTTGACCGTTCACTGTGTGAGCATTTTTCGCAAACACGGCAGGGGCTATTTCACCTTTGCAAAATGGAAGATATTCGCGACTTTAAAACACTCATTCAGCAGCATGGTGCGGGCCATGGCTGTGAGATCTGTAAACCAACCGCCGCATCAATATTCGCTTCACTGTATAACGAACCCGTGCTTAACAAGGCGCATGTCGGGCTTCAAGATACAAACGATCATTCACTCGCCAATATGCAAAAAAATGGCACCTATTCTGTCGTGCCCAGAATTCCGGGCGGTGAAATTACACCGGACAGGCTCATCGTTATCGGTGAAGTTGCCAAAGAATTTGATCTCTACACAAAAATTACGGGTGGTCAACGAATCGATCTATTCGGGGCAGAGTTGCACGAGCTCCCTCTGATATGGAAAAAACTCATCGATGCCGGGTTCGAAACTGGCCACGCTTACGGCAAGGCATTACGCACCGTAAAGTCATGCGTCGGCAGTACCTGGTGCCGATATGGCGTACAGGACTCTGTTGCCATGGCTCTGTTTGTAGAAAACCGCTACAAGGGACTGCGTTCACCCCACAAGCTGAAAATGGGAGTGTCTGGCTGCACCCGAGAATGCGCGGAAGCACAGAGTAAAGACGTGGGCATCATCGCCACTGAAAACGGCTGGAACCTGTTTGTTGGCGGGAACGGCGGAATGCGCCCACGCCATGCTGACCTATTTGCGACAGACCTCAATAATGAAACCCTCGTAAAGTACATTGACAGAATTCTCATGTTTTATGTGAGCACCGCTGATCGACTTCAACGCACCTCAGTCTGGCTTGAAAGCCTGGAAGGCGGATTGGATTACCTAAAATCTGTCGTCATAGACGACGAACTAGGTATCAACCAGGAACTGGAAGATCAGATGCAAAACATCATCGGCACCTATCACTGCGAATGGAAAAACGCCATCGAAGATCCCGAGCAGCTAAAACGGTTTAGACAGTTCGTCAATACCAATGAAAGCGACCCTGGCATACGATTCGTTCGAGAACGCGATCAGCTGCGGCCGGCAAAAGAATCAGAATTGATCGCGGTGGCGAAATGAGCACCATCATTACACAAGCGGACAGCAGCCCGATTACCGTATGTTCGCTGAATGATCTCGTCGAAGGCTCGGGCGTCGCGGCGAAAATAGAACAAAACCAGATCGCGCTGTTTTACCTGCCAGCCGACGCGCTGTCGACCAACTCACCCCAGGTCTTTGCACTGAACAACTACGATCCTATCGGAAAAGCGAACGTACTAGCTCGCGGTATCGTCGGTGATGTAGGTGGTGAGCCAGTCGTTGCCTCTCCGTTATACAAACAGCATTTCTCATTAATCACGGGCTGCTGTATCGAGCAACCAGACGTGTCTGTAAAAACTTACAAGGTTGAGATTTTCGACGACCTAGTACAGATCTGGCTTCAGTAGTGAATTTGATTACGTCTGATGGGACATCAACGACCTGCCCTTATTGCGGGGTGGGTTGCGGTGTCATCGCTTCGCAAGAAAAAAATGAGCTTCTGGTGGTTGGAGACAAGCTCCATCCGGCTAATCATGGGCAGGTCTGCGTGAAGGGCGACTCACTGGCAGAGACTCAAACCTACGCTCATCGTGTTACAAAGGCCCGGGTCAACGGAGAACCGGAATCAATCGACTACGCAATGTCGTACATCGCTGAACAATTCAAAACCATCATCGATACCCATGGTCCTAATGCGATCGCCTTTTACCTATCAGGGCAATTGCTCACCGAAGACTACTACGTCGCTAATAAACTCATGAAAGGGTTTATTGGATCCGCCAACGTCGATACCAATTCAAGGTTGTGTATGGCCTCTGCCGTCGCCGCTCATAAAAGAGCATTTGGCGAAGATGTCGTGCCCTGCAACTACGCCGATCTCGATGAAGCAGACCTCATTGTGCTGGCCGGCTCGAACATGGCGTGGACACACCCGGTCATCTATAAACGTATTCAACATGCTCGTAAAACTCGCGGTACCCGCGTCGTCGTAATCGACCCGCGTGAAACCGCCACATGCGAAGTCGCCGATCTCCATCTTGCGATTAAGCCAGGTTCTGACACCCTGCTCTTCAACGGCCTGCTCAGACACCTCGCAACTGTCGAAGCGGTGGATATCGAATTCGTCAATCAACACACAAACGATTTTGATCTATCGCTGGCATCTGCCGGTCACTCAGCTGCGCAAATTTCAGATGGCACGGCTCTCAGCCAAACAAGTATCGAGACCTTCTTCGAGTGGTTCGCCCGAACTAAGAAGACCGTGACGGTCTTCTCACAAGGTATCAATCAGGCAAG
>JBLIIB010000111.1:0-11461 GCA_047634795.1 Candidatus Azotimanducaceae bacterium
AAACTACTGCTAGAAGGTAAATCGGTAGAGAAAGGACATTGCCGGTGATCAACTCTCGTTTTATCGTTCGGTGAGGATCGGGAACCGGAATAGCGGATATCAGTGAACCACGACATACGCTGTTAGCGGCTCACGACTAACCAGCATAGCCTGACCGCTATTGTGGCTATTGGCTCACTCGTTCATCCACCCGTTGCGGGGACAGTTTACCAAATTACTGAGTGCCGCCGCAGCGCGTCATTACGGCAATAAAACAATTAGGTGAACTGCCTGCGGATTTGCCATGCTCTCTGTTTATCTCGATAACAGTATTTTGGATTTTAGGAACGGTTCACCCGACTACTGTCTTCCAGGACATGACAGGTAAAAGCAGAGATCAAAGTCTAAAAACGTCGGGATTTCTTACATGTTCGCATTCAAGTTGACCATCTAACCTCTGGCGCCGAACGCCACTCCCCTTTAACTTATTGAACTAAATGATATTAAATGATATGGCTCAAAAATTGCTTTGATTTACTTACAATTGTTTATTTTTCCAAACGAATGAACAATTCCATTCACAGTAAGTGAGGGGCTCCAAATGAATAAAGTGAAAATACTTGCCGTATCGCTGATATGTCTGTTCGCCTTTGTCAGTTCGACAAACGCCGCTGTCCTAGGCCCAACCTACCCCGCGCCGGGTGGCAACACGTTCTCTGGTTCCGGTAGTGGGACCGAGGGTGGCGCAAACTGGAACTACGGTGGTTTTGATTCAGGTGCGTACGATCAGATGTGGTTCGGTCTGAACAATACGGATTACGGAATAAGTGGTGCCGGTTTGCACGGTAGTGCCAATCCTTTCGTGCTTTTCTCGGTTAGTGGTACGACCGCAGAATGGCGTGCGGACACGACCTGGAAAATATCAACCAGCACAACAGATGAGCATAAGGACGCGCAAACGCGATTACTGATGGATGTTAGCGGGCTTGGTACCAATCCATGGATTACAGACCTGGTTGGGATTGGTCTGGGTGCGTTTTTAAATATCGGTGCAGTCGTTGATCTTAGCGCTGGTAGTGCTTTCTCACTGAACTGGGAAATTGAAGCGGACACGGGTTCTGGATGGCAAAACCTGAATGGTCCGTCTGGAGTACAGCAGCACGCCGATCATGACGGCTTCAATAATAGTAGTTTTGCCACGGGTTTCTACTACACAGAGTCCGTACCTGCGCCTGGAGGCCTCCTGCTTCTGGCGTTGGGCTTCGTGGCAATGGGCCTGAAGCGTCGCATCTCAGCTTGATTGTCCGGCACAGCGATTAAGTTGAAGGGCCTAACAAAGGCCCTTTTTTTGCCGATTGAAATCCGAGAGCAGTTTACCTGGTTGCTTTATTGCCATAAGGACTCGCCAAGTTAGCAGTCAGCAATTTGGTGAACTGTCCCTAGATTTGCTCGAACTGTCCCCGGGATTTTCGTCGAGATATTTTACAGATACACCTGAAAGTTGTGCAAAACTATTAGATGAAGGCCTTGGGGCTATAGATATTTCCTTAACTAGCTGATGGATATGCATATTAAATATATGGCGCGATGACTGTTTCGTTAGATGTTTATATTCAATAGGAAAGGAACTGCATGATAATCGCATTACAAAGAGTTTGGGGCGTGGCGCTTATAGCCATCATTCTGGGCCTGTTGGAGCGAATACTTGAGTGATACCTGGATTCGGGTCTCCGAGTACAGCCATACCTGGGGGTACGGTGGAAACTTTTTCTAGCGCCATTGGATTCTTTGGCCGCTCATTGACCCTGGGGGACCTGACGTTAAGCGGGGAAAAGCATTCTGGCGCTACATACCTTCTGTGTTGTCGCGAGCTATGCTGGGAATTACAACACGACTGGTGCTTCCGTGAATTCTCCATCAGGATATCCAGACGTATGGCGTTTTGACTTCGCCAGCGCGGTTGAGGCATTCGCGTTTAATCTCGGCGCGCATGATTATAGTTGGACAGTTGCTGGATGTGCCGCGAGCAATGTTCTGGTTGAGACGCTGACATTTGGCGCAATCTATGGCTCCAGCGCCGGCCAGTACCATGGTTTGCGGCGGAAACATTGCCTACGGTCTACTCACCGTTAGCGGTGGTGTCGACCACGTCCTCATCGACAACGTCACCTACAGCGCCAGCAGCGCGGTTCGTGAACCTTCTATTATCTCTCTCTTTGCATTAGGTCTTTCAGGTTTAGGTTTCGCACGACGCAGAAAAGCGTAGTTAATATCTAGTGAGGTGGCTTTTTTATGTGCGTTCCAAAAGGGGCATTTTTTTGCCGCCCTTCGCAAAATCTCGGGCGATCGCTGCTCGCCGATGGCAGACAAAAAATGAGTACTAATTCGCTTCTAATCGACGATCGCCCTTTTTTGCCGAAAGCTGTCGAAGTTAGTGGCTGACACTAAATCCAAGAAATTTCATCGCGCGCAAAGACAAATCCCCAGCCGGAAGGCTGGGGATTATCGGTCTTCCAGATGGCAAGCAATCAAATGGTCATCTGACTGTCTGAGTACTGGCTGATTCATCTTGCAGATATCCATCACCATTGGGCAGCGCGGATGGAAACTACAGCCAGAAGGCGGATCGATGGGCGAAGGGACATCGCCGGTGATCAACTCTCGTTTTATCGTTCGGTGAGGATCGGGCACCGGAATAGCAGAAATGAGCGAGTGGGTGTAGGGATGTTTCGGTGATTGATAAATTGAAGCGCCCGTACTTTGCTCAACGAGCTTGCCTAGGTACATGATCGCGATCCGGTCAGAGATATGTTTCACCACCGCAAGATCATGGGCGATGAACAGGTATGCCAGATTGAACTCCTTTTGAAGATCAACGAGCAGGTTAAGGATTTGGCTTTGAATTGATACGTCAAGAGCGGAAACGGGTTCGTCGCAAATAACAAGTTTTGGGTTGAGTGCAATTGACCGTGCTATGCCGATCCGTTGGCGTTGTCCGCCTGAAAACTCAAAGGGATATCGGGTCGCGGATCTAGCAGGGAGCCCTACGATGTCTAACAATTCTTTGACGCGCTTTTCGCGCGTCTGACGATCGCCGATGTTTTGAACAATAAAGGGTTCTTCTAAAATATCCCCAACCGTGTGGCGTGAATTGAGTGATTCCATCGGATCCTGAAAGATCATTTGTATATTCGCCCGCATAGACGCCATGGCGTGACCTTTAAGCCTTGTGATGTTCTGGCCCTCGAATTCGATGCTGCCGGACGTCGGTTCGATTAATCTGGCAATGGTTTTCCCTAGCGTTGATTTGCCGCAGCCAGACTCGCCCACCAAACCTAGTGTCTCACCCGGTTTGATATTGAATGAGACGTCGTCGACAGCGCGATTAAACTTGGAAGCTCGAAGAAAAATGCCTTCTCTTACGGGGAAGTGAACCTTCAGGTTGTTGACGCGTAGAAGATCTGTCATGACATTTCCCTCCATCTCAGGCAGCTCACCTGATGGGCCCCGTCTACTATCTCGATATTGGGTTGTTGGGTGGTGCAGGTTTCAATTTTGTTAGGGCAGCGGTTTTCGAATCGACATCCCGCGGGGAGGTCGCGTAAACCCGGCACCATGCCATCGATAACACTGAGTCTGGATTTTGGCTCTGTGTTCAATGTGGGAATCGAAGCAAGAAGACCTTGTGTGTAGGGATGTGTTGGGTGGTCAAAAATGTCGAAAACACTACCGGATTCAGCCACTTTACCGGCATACATAACTACCACGTCGTCGCAGGTTTCTGCGATCACGCCAAGATCGTGTGTGATTAGAATTACGGACATGCCCATTTCGGACTGAAGTGATTTCATTAACTCTAGAATCTGAGCCTGGATGGTGACGTCCAGCGCAGTCGTAGGTTCATCCGCAATGAGTACGTCAGGTTTACACGCGAGCGCCATCGCAATGACCACACGCTGGCGCATGCCACCGGATAGCTGGTGAGGGTATTCGGTCATCCTGATGTCCGGTGACGGGATGCCCACGCGATCCAGAATAGCGATCGCGTCCTTGATCGCTTCCTGTGAGTTTTTTGATTTATGCAACAACAGAACTTCTGCTAATTGCCGCCCAATGGTGTGAACGGGGTTTAGCGCGGTCATAGGCTCCTGAAACACCATTCCGATTCGTGCGCCCCGAATCTTTTCCATTTCAGGGATTGAGATTTGGGTGAGGTCGGTGCCGTCCAACTCAATGCTGCCCGAAACGATTTGCCCCATAGGCTGTGGTAACAATCGCATGATGGAAAGTGCCGTCACACTTTTCCCGCAGCCGGATTCACCCACGATGCCCAGCGTTTTACCTGACTCAGCGCTGAAAGATACTTGGTCCACGGCCCGGACTCGACCTTCGTCAGTATCGAATTCGGTGATCAAATTATTGACAGCCAGCATGGCCATCAGGGTGTCGCGTACTGATCGTATATGTTGATTTCGGGTTCGAAACGAATGTCTTCCTTCATGGCTTTGAGTGTTTCTTCTTTAGCCGCTGTGTCGATCCAGTGGACGAACAACGAGTCGTAGCCCCTTGAATGCTTGTAGTTAAAGCCTTCCGGATACTTGATCCAGCGCCAATGACCGGTGCGGTAGAAAGGTTGAATAAAACCCGGAACGAAAGAAGCATATTCGTGATGTAGTTCTGTCATTTTGTGGGCGAGCATAATCATTTCCTGCCTGTCTTCGGAGGCGCGGTACCGGGCGATGAGTGCGTCGAGTTCAGGCATCGCGATGCTTTCCAGATTGTTTGTCTGGGCGTTCAACTTCCGCGCTGGATTAGGTTCGCCGTCTTCGAGATAAGGAACATCATAGGCATTCGATGAATGATACGTTTCCCAGAAACGCGGATACATTTCGAGAGAGACTGCAAAGGCAACAAAGTGAATTTCATGCTTTTTCTCTTGTACCTTCTTCCAACCAGATGTTCCGTCGAGGACCTCGATACGTAGTTCGAGACCCGCTTTCAGGGCTTCTTCCTTCAGTATGGTGAGTATGTCCTTGTAGTGTTCATAGCCGGTGGATAGCGTGAACGAGAGTCGCCGGCCGGTTTCGTTAACCAGAACACCATCGGGGCCCCGCGCAGCGAAGCCAGCCTTGGCGAATGCTGTCTGTGCTTTTTCAACGTCGAAAGTTCGGGCTGTCAAACTGGGGTGAGTAAATTCCCCGTAGCCATCTGAAGATGTGTTCATCCGGCTGTAGTCCCCGCGGAAGAACTTCTCGATCACTAACTCCCAGTTTGCTGCATGGTTGATGCCGGCTCTGATGTTCTGGTTATCAAGCAGTGGCTGCGCGCTGTTCATCCATAAGCCAAAAGTCGGCCTGGGGCGTTGATTGTAGAAAGCGGATTTGTGGATATATCCCGCCTCTACATCAGGGTCAGTGTCTGGAAGTTTCTCGTACCAGAATTCCGCAAGTCTCAGACTGAACTGATCGATGTCGCCGCGTTTAAAAGCCTCGAAGTGTTTTGGTGTGTCACGGATGACCGCGAAGTGCAGTCGGTCCATGTTGAAACGATAGCGCCAATGTTTTTTGTTACCCGCCCACCATGTTTTGTCGCGGGTTAAGGTAATGGAGCGACCTTTTTTCAGGTCATCTTTGTCTTTGAGCACGTAGGCAGCAGTGGTGGGAGCAAAACGCCACTGGTAGCGCTCGACAAAATCATCGCCCAATTCGTAATAAAAGTGTCTTGGAATCGGCCTGAGTTCCAACACTCGTGCATCCATATCAGGCTTGCGTTCCGGTACTGAAATCGAAAACGTGTGGTCGTCGTATCGCGTGATGTTGGTGTATTGGGTGCCGTACCAGTTGTTGTACCAGGGGTCGAGGATGTAGCTCGAGTGATAGTAGAAAAACATGAACATGAAATCTTCTGTGGTAATAGATTCGCCATCTGAGAATCGGGCCGCAGGATCAATTTTGATGTAAACCGTCTTATTTTCTTCGTCGACGGCCCAGGAATCGGCGACCCCCGGATAATATTCGAGCTCAGTGGGATGCAGGTGCGCTAGCCCTACGCCGACGTAGTCCAGTAAGAAAATACGAAACGACCCGTTGTGATCGGGGCCGGTTGTTCTGAGTGTGCGTGGGAAGTCCTGCAGTCGTTTATATTCCGTCCCGCCTTTTAGCGCATTAGGTGAACCGACTTCCGGGAGGTGATCTCCATTTTCCCAGGCAAGATTGGTCGGCAGGTCGGCTAAAGATTTGAAACTAAAAAAATCAGGCTTGGATGCGTAGTAGGCATTAACTTCTTCTGTATTGTCCTGGGCCGGGAAGTCATCAGACGAATCGTCGTCTGATGATCCGCCGCAGGCGCCAAGCAACAGCATCAAGGCGAAGAGAAGAATGTGTTTCGAGTGCATATTGAGTCCTATGGTTTTTGCTTAGAGCAATGTCACGTCCGCGCCAGAAGAAATCGTTCTTTAACGGTAGGTGGTAAATTTCTTTGGATCGAATGATTCGCGAAGTGCCTCGCCGATGAAGGTGACGAGCGTTAACAGTATTACCAGTGTTCCGAAAGCAGAGGTGACAATCCATGGTGCGGTTCTGAGATTGGCGGTTCCTTGCTTTAGCAGTTCACCCAAACTGGCGGTGGGCGGGGGCAAACCAAAACCGAGGAAATCCAATGCGGTAATTGCTGTGATGGCAGAAACCACTGTGAACGGCATGAACGTGACAAGCGTTGCGAGCACGTTAGGCAAAATATGGCGAAAAATTATTCTCGTATGGGAAGCGCCAATGATGCGCGCCGAGGAAACATAATCGCGGGATTTCTCTTTGTAAGTCTCGGTTCTCATGTAGTACGTCATGCTGGTCCACGAGAAAAGCACCATGACCGTCAACAGAATGACAATGCGGGCGGGAATCGTGAAGGTCTGCGGAATCACACTGAACACGATGATGATCATATACAGGAACGGAATATTTGACCAAATCTCGATAAATCTCTGAAATACTAAATCGAACACGCCGCCGAAATAGCCCATGGCGCAGCCAATAGCGATGCCGATGGCATAGACGGCAATCATGAACGCAATGGAGAAAAAGAGCGCGATTCGGGTGCCGTAAAACAACCGAGCCAGAATATCTCGGCTGGTAGAGTCGGTGCCAAGAAAATGTCGATGTTCAAAGGAGGGTGGTTCAGGTTTAAACACACCACTTTTTGCATTGTTCTCATACGGGTCATAGGGAACGGGTGGCATGATTAACCAATTGCCCTGACCCTGTGTTTCGAAATGCGCCTTGAGTTCCCGATAGTTTACTTCGTAGGCGTAGTCGAGGCCGAAATCAGTCCCGGGGTGAAACTGTGTGTAGGTCGGGAAGTACAAGGTTTCGTCATAACTCACCACCACTGCACGGCTGTTCACCAACAGTTCGCCTACTGAAACTAAAACCAACAACCCTGCCAGAATCAGAAAGCTGTAGTAGCCCCGTTTGATGTCACGGAAACGCCGCAGCCGTTTCAGAGTTTGTGGGTTGAGGTTCAGCATGCGTTACTGGAATCGAATCCTGGGGTCGACCAGGGCCACCAAGATGTCAGAGATAATGTTGCCGATCAGCAGCAAAAGACTCGCGAGCAGCACCACACCCATGACAACGGGGTAATCTCTATCAAGAATCGCGGTCAATCCCAGTAGACCAAAGCCGTCGATGTCAAAAATGGTTTCGATTAAAAAAGAGCCCGATACCAGCAAAACGATGTTTTGGCCAAACGTGGTGGCGATTGGAATCATGGAATTTCGCATTGCGTGACCAATCACGGCACGATTGAAAGAGACACCTTTTGCAATGGCCGTTCTGACATAGTCCGCGGCCAGATTGTCCATTAAGTGGTTCTTTACCAGCAGCGTCACCAGGGCGAAGCTGCCAATCAAATAGCAGATGAGCGGTAGTACAGAGTGGTTGATGACGTCCACCACTTTTCCCATCAGGTCTTTTTCTTCAAAACTTAGGCTAACGAATCCCCCCATGGGAAACCATTCGAGCCTGACCGAAAAATACAGTAGCAACAGTGAGCCTAGTGCGTAACCGGGTATCGCGTACCCGACGAAAATTAGAATCGAAGTGACATCGTCGATTGGGGTTCGATGTTTGATCGCTTTTAGTACACCAAGCGGAATGCAGACGATATAGGTGATGACCAGTGTGACCAATCCGTAGTAGAGCGAAATGGGAAAGCGGTCTCTTATGACGTCCCAGACCGGTTCGTTGTATCTATAAGAGGTGCCGAGGTCTCCCCGTATTATTTTGACCACCCAGGTGAAGTAGCTTTCCAGAATGGGTTTGTCGAAACCGTAGTATTCTTCGAGTTTCTTGAGCTGAGCCTCTGATAGCGCCATATCGGCACCGGCAACCTGCGTCGCTGCGCCACTATTGTTGAACTGCTGCGATTCCATGATCGCCCGTTCGAGAGGTCCGCCGGGCACCAGGCGGGTGATGGCAAACACGATGATGGTAACGCCTATCAATGTAGGCGGGATAAGGAGGAAACGTCTGATGAAGTAATCGCGCATTGAATGTCTTATGGTGGGGCGGCGTTCGATCACCAATCATCAGCTTTTGGCAGGATAAACCGGAAAACGAGCCTAATCGGTAAATGGTGCCATAAAGCCGACATGCTTGAAAGTAAAACAGCTTACATGCGGTCGACGCCTATTTTCGAACCAATCGCCATAATTCGGGGCGATGGCGATGTCAGATGGTGGTTTAAACCCTGAATTGGCTAAAATAATAATGAATAGAAGGATTCCCCCCCTATGAACGAAGAACTCCCTGATTTGAGCGCAGAAGTGGAACAAGTCAATCAATATACCGACCAGGCGATTGAGATGGCGATTGGTTATGGCCCCCAGTTGGTGCTGGCGATCCTCACCCTTCTGATCGGCCTTTGGGTTATTGGTATGGTTGGCCGAGGTGTGGACAAGACTTTTGAGAAAAGCGGGATGGACGGATCTTTACGATCATTCCTCAACAGCCTGATTAGTGTCTTATTGAAAGTCTTACTGGTCATTAGCGTTGCGTCGATGGTGGGTATTGCGACAACGTCTTTTATCGCTGTACTTGGTGCCGCCGGTCTTGCGATTGGTTTGGCGCTACAGGGGTCTCTGGCAAACTTTGCTGGTGGGGTGCTTATTCTCATCTTCAAACCCTACAAGCTCGGTGATTTCATTTCTGCCTCTGGGGTCTCCGGTACGGTTAAGCGCATCGAGATTTTTAGCACGGTCCTGACCACGCCCGACAACAAGACGATTATCGTGCCCAACGGAGCAGTGTCTAACGGTGCGATTACGAATTTCTCTACAGAGCCAACTCGCCGCGTAGATATCGTTTTTGGTATTGGCTACGACGATGACATGAAAAAAGCGAAGGATATTCTGACGGGATTGATCGAAGCCGATGAGAGAATTCTCAAGGATCCTGCGCCAGCGGTGATGGTGTCTAACCTGGGTGATAGTGCGGTGGATATTACAACTCGTTCCTGGGTCAACGCTGCCGATTACTGGGGCGTAAATTTTGACCTTATCGAAAACGGAAAACGCGCGTTCGATGAAAACGGGATCAGTATTCCTTATCCTCAAACAGATGTTCATCTGCACCAGGAAAAGAGCTAAACCTCTGTAGCTTTAAGTCTGAGTTGAGTAGGCGGCTAGCCGCCTACTCTGCATTATCCAGCAATATTCCTAGGCTCCACGCCTCAGTGCTCCAGTCACTAGCTGACCTTGTCCAAACATGCGTAAAAAGTATTGATTAGCAGGCGAGATCTTTCCGGTCGGCTGTGCAGTTGGTTCGGGACATAGGCGAATGCTACTTCAGCAACCGGATCGCCGAACGCGACGCAGCCCTGAGTACCGGGATGTCCAAACGATTCCTTGTGGGGACCCATGTAGCAATCCGGTGAGTTAAGGATAAATCCTCTGCTACGGCGTAGCTTTTGACCCAAAACCGTGTCTGGGATGATGTTTGATTCATCCGTGACCGCCTCAACCGCAAGTGCGCGAGTGGCGTCTGAGACGAGATCTCCATTCAAAAAGGATTGGTAGCAG
Source organism: Candidatus Azotimanducaceae bacterium (assembly GCA_047634795.1). Classification (GTDB taxonomy): domain Bacteria; phylum Pseudomonadota; class Gammaproteobacteria; order Pseudomonadales; family Azotimanducaceae; genus UBA9659. The sequence continues at coordinate 10,055 of JBLIIB010000111.1, forward strand.
CGTGCGAGGCCGTCGCTTGTGCCATGGCCGTTTGATGCTGGAATCTCAGCTTCCCGAAACCTCGTTGAGCTTACATCAATGTATGGTCTGAGTATTGGATCGTTGCCGGGTAATAGCGCGGCACCCCCGAGCGTTGGGCGAGAGTTGGCATTTTGCGCTGCGTTATTATCTGCGCCGAGCGAGGTGGTTGCGTCCCTAGCGTGGTTCGGACCAATGATATCTGCACAGCGTTGATGGTCTTGTTCATCACTGATACCAAGGACAAAGTCCGCGCTGGCAATATTGGTGATCTGGCTTTTGAGGAATTCGCCGGGAGATTTTGTGCTGATTCGTCGAATGAGTTCGCCGACTAAAAACCCCCATGTCAGGCTGTGATAACCAAATTGAGTGCCGGGCTTCCACGCCGGCGCCTGGCCTGCCAGTTGTTTAATTCTCGATGACCAGTCGAACAGTTCCTCAGCACTGACCGCTGGCTGGAACTGGTACAACCCGGATTGATGCGATAACAATTGAGTCACTGTGATATTGAATTTTGATTCAGCACCAAATTCCGGCCAAAAATCAGCGACTTTGGCGTCGTAGTCAAGCAGGCTATCCTGAACCAATTTTGCGATCGCCATAGCGATGACACCCTTGGTGGCGGAGTAGGTGTTCGTGAGCGTGTCTTGGGTCCACGGCTTTTCACGTCGCCTGTCACGATGGCCGTGCCAGAGGTTGACGACTTGTTTGCCCCCCAAGTAAATAGTTAGTCCTGCGCCTACCTCAATGTGGTCCCAAAGCACTTCGAAAGCTTTTCTTACGTCAGTAAACCCAGGCTGTGTTTTTCCCTGCAAGCCGTCCGATTCCTTTTTGTCTGTCATTGTTGGCCACCAACAGGGGGGCTCCATACTGCCGAGTGATAGTATCAGAGAACATCTAAGATCCATCAAAGCTGCAACTAGGATTGCAGCAACTAGATTTACTGCAATCAGATTTGCTGCAACTTGGCCGCATGGTTGCTCTAATTTAGGGTTCTGGCCAACGGCTTTAGGTCGCTGTATTTACTCATTAGTTTTTCAATAACAGGTTTTTAATAACGAGAAGGGAGACGGGATATGCCTCGACTGAAGGAAGTAAAACGTGCAGATGCCGACCCCTCGGTCATCCCCCTTTATGATGCGTTGTTTGGGGCGGATAGAGATCCGGTCGAGGAGCCTGGTACGGCGACTGGAACGCCAGGGAACTGGTGGACGGTATTTGCGTTGGTACCGGATTGCTTTAATCACGCTGTAGCGGGGTTTCAGTTTTATCGATCTAAGAACCGAAAGATCAGCGCCAAACTCAGGGAGTTGGGGCAGGCAAGGGCGGGTTATGCTCGCGGCAGCCAGTTTGTATTTTCTCAGCACTGTAAGGCCCTGCGCGCGGTTG